>DASQSI010000307.1:0-9824 GCA_035642415.1 Rubrobacteraceae bacterium | reverse complement strand
CCTGAAGGCTTCCTCGGCCTTCTCCAGTGCTCCTGAGTAGCTCCAGACGATGCCGCACATGTTCTTGTGGTGCAGGTGTTCGGGGAAAGGAGGAGCCGGCGGGACGATCAAGAAGGCGAAGAAGCCATAGAGGTCTTCGGGTGCCTGGGGGCTGAATTCCCGGTACCAATGCATGATCTCTTCGGCCCGATCAAGCTCCCAGAGCATGGGTCCAGCGTAGACCGTGCTCACCGGGTTACCCCTAAAGAGGAAGGAGGTCACCACCCCGAAGTTGCCCCCTCCACCCCTTATAGCCCAGAAGAGGTCCTCGTTCTCCTCCTCGCTGGCCTTAACGAGGCTGCCGTCGGCTAAGACGACGTCGGCTTCGAGCAAGTTGTCGATGGTAAGCCCGTACTTGCGAGCGAGGTAGCCGTGCCCGCCACCTAAAGTGAGACCCGCTACGCCCGTGGTGGAGATGATGCCGGTGGGAACAGCCAGCCCAAAGGCGTGGGTTGCATGGTCGACGTCCCCCCAGGTCGCTCCGCCCTCGACGCGCACCGTGCGCTTCTCTGGGTCGACACGCACGCCCCTCATGGCCGAGAGGTCGATAACCAGCGCGTCGTCGGCTACAGCCCAGCCCGCGCCATTGTGGCCGCCACCACGGACCGCCAAGAGCACGTCGTTCTCGCGGGCGAAGTTCACACAGCTGATGACGTCGGCCACATCGGAGCAGCACGCTATCATGCGCGGGCGCTTGTCGATCATGCCGTTGTAGACCTTGCGGGCTTCATCGTAGCCTGGCTCACCGGGCTGTATGAGCTCTCCACGTAGACCTACCTTGAATTGTTCGACGGTCGCTTCATCGAGCATGTTCATCCCTCCCTTTGCTGAAAGGCGGGACTAGATAGCCCCGCGATTTTTGAACATCGGCAACCTAACCGAGAGCAAGGAACCGGCGCATGACCCAAATGGACCATTTTTCGCACATGCTTACGCTTAGGATCTCCTAAGAGCGTGTTTGGCAAATAACAGGGTTGGACTTAGAGGGGCTTAATCTACTTTTCCTACACGGAGAACAGTACTTAGAACCAGTCCGAAACACCACAAAAGTGGGGGATTAGAGCCCCTGAACCGGGTCAGAAGACGGCACGAAGGGTTTTTCAACACGCTGGGGTCTTCTCGGAAACTCCTTAACCAGAGAACGAAAAGTGGGCTAGCCCCTAGGGTGTGCAAAGCCTACTAGTTATAGTAGTTTCGAAACTTCTAAGTGTAGTAACCATTGCATAGGACGGGACAAGTACCTATATTGCTATAGGTGCGTAGAGGGGGGAGGGCTGCTCCGGAGAGAACTCAACCGGGGGAGCCTTTTGTCCAAGCCTTTAACCTGTCTCACAGACGATCGTTTTTGATACAGCTATTCCGCTGTTAGGCAACCCCATCTTCCTTGCAGGGGTCTTCGCAGAATGGGATTCTGAGACACTATTTTCTGTCTCGGAACTCACCGTTTTGATACAGTTCAGAAGAGGCCTACACCTAAAGAGGTCAGTGGGTTTTGCTCAGCAGCACTTTGTATGGGCAAGTAAGGGGAAAGGAGACCGTTTTGAGTAGCTTGCAAGGGGCGGTTGCGCTCGTGACCGGGGCGAGCCGAGGCCTAGGCGCTGCGATAGCCGAAGAGCTAGGGCGCAGGGGCGCAAAGGTCGTAGTCAACTACGCCGGCAGCAAGGAACCCGCCGAGAAAGTGGCAGAGGAGATCTCTGAGGCCCAAGAAGGCGGCGAAGCACTGGCAGTCCAGGCGAACGTCGCGGATCCGCAGGATGCTAAGCGTCTGATCGACGAGACGGTGGAGCAATTCGGCCGTATAGACATCCTGGTCAACAACGCCGGTATAAACGTAGACCGCACGCTCAGGAAGCTCTCTCTAGAGGACTGGTATAAGGTCCTCCAGGTAGATCTCGATGCCTGCTTCCACACGGTGCACGCCGCGCTACCGTACATGATTGAGCAGGAGTTTGGCAGGATCGTCAACATGAGCTCCTTTGTAGGCGAGGCGGGAAACGTAGGCCAAGCCAACTACGCGGCGGCCAAGTCTGGCTTGTTCGGCTTCACCAAGACAGCAGCCTTAGAACTGGCCCGCTACAACATCACCGTCAATGCCGTCAGCCCGGGCTTCATAGAGACGGAGATGGTCGCCCAGATTCCGGAGGATGCAAAGGAGAAGATCCTCGAGCAGATTCCGCTGGGCCGTTTAGGCGAACCTGTAGAGATTGCCAAGGCCGTTCGCTACATCGTCGAGGATGGCGACTACATGACCGGTAGCATCCTAGACATAAACGGTGGCGTATATATGAGGACTTGAGTAGGTTCCCTTACAGCTTCAAGGTTCATTTACCGCTCTCGAGGAGCGTGTACACCATTAGCGTGATAAGCCAGGACCTACCTGAAGCTCAGGGGACCCCCATAACCTAAGGCCCATTTCGGTAAGTGCTCAGCCTAAACTCGAAGGCCAGAGGCCTTTGGGGCTCCGGCCCAGACTTCGCTACTCCCGGTCGACGTTCGCGGCCCGAAAGACCCTCAGGAGTAGGGAAGTTTAGACTAGCTGGTAGAGGTCCAGGTCCGCCTTGACCACGCGTTCTTCGACATCGTGACGGAGGTGGAAGCCGAGCCTCTTGAGTACGCGGCGCATGGCACGGTTGGCGGGGAGGACGTCAGCGGTTATGCGACGCAAGCCTTCGGCACGGCCGACTTCTAAGAGCTTGCCAACGAGCATGGTGCCAAGCCCTTGACCTTGGAAGCGGTCGCTTACGAGGATAGAGATCTCAGCCTCCTCGGGCGCCGAGTGATCTCTGCTCAGGCGGCCCACACCTAGGATCTCCGGCTCTGCGCTCTCGGGGTTCTTGCGCTCGACGACGAGCGCCATCTCCCTGTCGTAGTCTATGAAGCAGATACGCGTCAGGCGCTCGTGGGCGGTCCTCCGGTCGAGGCGTAGCGCGTGGAAGTAGCGCATGTAGACGCTGCGTTCCGAGAGCGACTGGTGAAACCTGACCATCAGCGGCTCGTCCTCGGGGCGGATAGGACGGACCGTCACGGGTGTCCCGTCCTGTTGCTCCTCCCGGCTGACGTACTGTGTTGGATAGGGCCGGATGGCGGTCTCCGGCAGCTCTTCTTCCTCAATGTCAGGATCGTGCAAGACGATGCGGGCGTCGAGAGCGACGAGGCGTTCGGGGGAGGCCAGAAACGGGTTTACGTCTACCTCTTTGATGCGGGGTTGCTCGATGACGAGCTGGGAGAAGCGCACGAGGAGCTTCTCGAGGGCCGCGAGGTCCACCGGCGGGCGGCCCCGTACCCCTGTGAGGGCCTCGTAGACGTGGGTCCTTTCCATCATCCGGCGCGCCAGTGTTGTATTAAGCGGCGGAAGGGCCAGGGCCCGGTCCTTGTAGACCTCGACGAGCCGGCCGCCGGAGCCGAAGAGCAGCACGGGCCCGAACTGTGCATCGACACTGCTACCGAGGATGAGTTCGTAGCCACCCGTGGAGATCATAGGCTGCACCGCTACCCCGTCGAAGTGCTCTGCGCCCGCCTTTTCGCGCACAGACTCTTCTATCCTGCGGTAGGCTTCCCGGACGGCGTCCGCGTCCGCTAGGTTCAGCTCGACCCCGCCGACGTCGGTCTTGTGGGTTATAGTCTTCGAGTAGAGCTTGAGGACGACAGGGTAGCACATGGCGTCGGCGTACCGGACGGCCGTTTCGGGGTCGCGAGCTACCTTCGTCTCGATGGTCGGGATACCGTAGGCGGAGAGGAGCTCCTTGGCCTCGGGTTCGGTGAGGAGGGTGCGGCCCTCGCCACGGGCACCTTCTACGATCTCCCTAGCAAGCTCGCAATCGAAGCCGTCCTCTCCGGCAAGTTCGGGGGTCTCGTAGAGGCTGCGCAGGTTGCGGGTGTAGCGCCACATGTGGCCGAAGACGCGGGCGGCGGTGTCCGGGTAATCGAAAGTAGGAATGCCGGCCTGATCGAGGATCTCATCGCCGGCGGCCACGCTATCTTCGCCCATCCAGCTCGCGAGCACGGGCTTGGTGGGCGTCCTTGCGTAGGGCGCGAGGGCCTCCGCGGTCGCCGTGGGGTCGGTCATGGCCTGCGGTGTGAGGACGACGAGCATGCCATCGCTGCCCGGATCTTCACGAACAACCTCGAGGGTCTTCGCGTACCGCTCGGGGTCAGCATCGCCCAAGATGTCCAAGGGGTTGGAGTGGCTCCAGGGTGCGGGGAGGAAACCGTTTAGGGACTGGACGGTCTCGGGTGAGAGCTCGGCGAGCTCGCCGCCACCGGTGATGAGCTCGTCGGTAGCCAGCACCCCTGGGCCGCCTGCGTTGGTGACGATGGCGAGGCGCGGGCCCTTCGGACGCGGCTGCTTGGAGAGAACCTCGGCCATGTAGAAGAGGTCAGAGATCCTATCGACCCGTATGACGCCGCTTCTACGGAAGGCGGCGTTCAGTACCTCGTCGCTGCCGGTGAGGGAGCCTGTGTGCGAGGCGGCGGCGTGCCCAGCGGCCTTGGTGCGGCCGGCCTTTACGACGATGATGGGCTTGGTGAGCGCCACCTCGCGGGCGGCGGAGAGGAACAAACGCGCGTCGCCGACGGACTCCATGTAGATGATGATGCTCTTCGTGTTTCGGTCGTCACCGAGGTAGTAGATGAGGTCTCCCCACCCAACGTCGAGCATGGAGCCGACCGAGACGAAGGCCGAAAACCCGATGTTCTCCCTGAAACTCTGGTCGAGGATCGCGGTGCAAAGGGCCCCGCTCTGGCTCAAGAAGCCCACGTTGCCAGGTCGGGCCATCGCGCCGGCAAACGTGGCGTTGAGGCCAGTGTTGGGGTTCATAATACCCAGGGTGTTGGGACCCACGACGCTCATCCGTCCTCGCCGGGCCTCTTCGAGCACCCTCTCTTCGAGCTCACGACCCTCCGCTCCGATCTCCTTGAAGCCGGCGGAGATGATGATGGCGCCTCCGACACCGGCGTCGGCGCACTCGGCGATGATGTCCGGGACGGCAGGCGCGGGCGCGACGACGACCGCGAGGTCTACTTTCTGAGGCACCTCGGCAATGTGGGGATAGGCTTTGATACCGAGCACGTTGGTCCGCTTCGGATTGACCGGGAAGATCGTGCCGCCGAACGGGTTGCTCACCAGGTTCCACATAACCGTGCGCCCGACGCTTCCGGCCTTCTCCGTTGCCCCTATAACGGCTACCGTCTCGGGCTTAAAGATAGCATCCAGAGGCTGCCGCTCATACCCAAGAACGTCATGTGCCGGGTCTGCAGTCGGCGGCTTCAACCTATTCATCGCCGCACCTCCTCGATGCTGCCGATCCAACTACCGGCAAGAGAACCAGAGACGGCTCCCGCCGGGCATCACATTAGTGTGTCTTCTACATTTATGTGTATAACACATACTATACCGGCGCTCTGTAAGCGCGCTTACGCGGCTCAGACGAAGGCCTTGAGGCTGCTGTGGAACTGCTCCGACTTTATGCCAGCCGAACTTCCAAAGAAGCTTACAAGCCTTCCATGAGAAGGCGTGTGGTTATCAGGGCCACCGTTACTGCCACGATTAGCGCTTCATCAGCTCACCGTTCGCCGCGCTTCTACTCGCTGTGAATACGCTGTAGGCGGTTGCTGGTGGCGCCTCCGATCGCCTTGGCCCATCCATTCACTGGATCGCCAAGCACTTCGAGCTACGGCTTAGAGCTTCCGCCATCTGTTCGAACACCCACGAGATGTTGTGATCTGGCAAATTGGACCTACACATGCCCACATGCTGGATGGCATAGTGTCCTTGATGAGTCATCGGCTAACTACGAACACTTCTATTACCCAAAAGGTAGCATTACGACCGGAAGGAGATTTGCGATTGGCAGAGACCACCGTCCCTGAGTACGTACCCGGAGACCAGATACGGTTCAGGATCGAGTTCGGACATAAGGCAAACATAAAAAAAGTCGTCGCTACCTGTGCCTATCAGGGAGAGACGAAAACAAATTTGCGTGAATTCACCATTCCAGGGAAGATAACCCATCAAGTTCTAGAACGGGGCTACAAACACAGCACAGCTCACTTTACTTCGGATGAAGTCCCTTCAAACGTTGCTCCTGGCGGGGAGTATAGAGTAGTTAGGGTGTTCCTTGAATCTTATCTGGGCACAAAAATGTCGCTCGCCCACCTACCGGACATACGTTTTCAAATACGCAGTGGGGAGCCTGCAGGTAGCCCAGAGTCTATAGGTTTTGAGTGGCCATGAAGGGCCTCAACGCATAGCAAAAGAGAAGGGCCGGAGCCCCTGATACAGGACCCCAGCCCAGGACAAGCAAAGGTTCGCCTACTACTACTTAAAGACGTCCTTCACTTTGCCCTTCTTCTCCTCAAACGTGCCCTTTGTTTGGTCCGCGCGGCCCTCGTCCTTCTTTTCCTCATCACCGGTTACGGAGCCAACGGCTTCCTTCATGCGGCCCTTGGCCTTATCTAGGGCCCCTTCGCCTCTGTCTTGCTTGCTGCTCTTTCCACCCATGTGCTTTTCTCCTTCTTCGTTACGCCTACTACTCTATAACGACGCACGCTATCTCAACGAAGATTTCCTGGACCAGGTACTCACCTCACTGCTATCTTGACTTATACAATTTCTACCCCTAACAAATGCTGCTCAAACAGGCCTTGCACCGAAAGTTAGATGAGGGCCAGGAATGGGGTCATGAGAGAAACCGAAATACAACATCTTGGGCACGAGGAGGCCCACTTGTGGTGCAAAACCCTTAGACATAGAAAACGGCCGAGGGGATAAAAGTCCAACCTTCCTTTATGCTCTAAAGCATCTGAGTTTGCAAGAAGCTACTAGAGGCTACCTGGGGCCGCCCCCCATGCACGCTACTTACTAGGGGGTTCTCTGTACGCACACGCCTATGTACAAGTCCTCAAGCTACCTTCATACTACGAATCCTACGTCTAGCGTGGGGGGTGATTAGCCCGCCCTTTCGAAGAGGAGGAGGTTAGAAGTTTTGAGAAAGTTTATGCTGTTGGCGACGATACTGCTTACGATGGTGCTAGTCACAGCTTCCCCCGCCACAGCGCAGGTTGGCCAGGGGTTCTCCCAAAGAGACGTAAAGGCCGGTGCGGCAACGCCGTCGTTCTCCGTCAAGCAGGAGCCAGCAGCGGGCGGTGGTGCTGCTCCTGCCGAGGCCGTTGCTCCTCCTCCTGCGCCCCCCAACGCAGCTGCCCCTCCTCCTACGCCTCCGGCGCCTCCTCCTCCTGCGCCTCCGCCGCCGGCGCCGCCTCCTCCCGCGCCTGCTCAGGCTAAGGCTGGTGGTGCTGAGGCTAAGGCCGCACCTAAGGCGGAGGCCAAGGCGTTACCGCCGACTGGCGGCGTAGCTAGCGTCACAGCTGCTGTGTGGGGGCTTGGCGTTGGTGTACTACTAATGGCTGGAGGGTTGTTGGCTCGCAAGATGCTTCGGTAAAAGTAGACACATACTAGGTAAGTTAGAAGGACCGAGGCTACTTAGAATCCTCGGTCCTCTCTTTATGCCTTCCTGGATGTAGATAGCTTATGAGAACGTCAGTTCTGGGGAGCTATCTTTCGACCTTCCTAGACGTTCTTCTTAGTAGCTTTCATCCTCATCTCGCTGAGACATCTCTGAGGTGGCTTCTAGTCGAAGCCTAAGAGGTGAATAGCGTGATAAGAGAACCGATTATGATCAGTACTCCGGCTACCACAGCCGCGAGTCCAACCCACCGGATAAGCCTTGACGATACGGACCTTCCCTCTTGCTCGGAACTCTCTCTATAAATGAGCACGGGGCCCTTCCTCAGGCTAGGATCTGCTTCGGGATAGACCTTGAAGGAAGCTATCGTACGCATCGGTGACAGGCGGTCGCTCAGCGAGCTTGCCAGCAGAAAATTCGCGCGAAAGCGATCCGAATTGAGGTCGCAGCGCACGTAGCCACCCTGGCGGCCGTCGAAGTACTCGACGTGGGGGTTCGCGCTGAGAGCGTTCTGGTACGTCTCTATCCAGCCAGCAGAGAGCCCAGAGCTGATCGAGGTACCAAGGAACTCGGTGCCGATGGTTATGGAGTCTCTACGCTTGAACGAATCGTTGGGATCTTCTGGATGGTACTTAAGATCGGCGACGAAGCTGGCGTGTAGGTCGCCGCTGAGAACGATAGGGTTTGGCACCCTGCTTTGTAGTAGATGCTCGAAGAGGCGGTTGCGGGTGGCCACGTAGCCATCCCAGCCATCCAAATAGTAGCTCTCCGAGCCAGCAGGATAGCGATGATCGTACTCGAACATGGGGACCCCACTGGCCATTACGTTCCAGAGGGGGCCGTTGGAGGTGAGCGCTCCTTTAAGCCAATTCTCCTGTGCGTCGTCGGGCCCCAAGATAGTGTGGCGATGAGCCTCGCCGTTCTCGTCGACGATGGGGTCCCTAAAGCGGTCTTCGCAGGCCACGAGTTCGTCGCCGCAGGGCTGGACGCTGCGGTACTGGCGGACGTCGAGCATGCAGAACTGAGCGAGCCTTCCGTAGGTGACCTGGCAGTAGAGGTTTATGTTCCTCCACTGCTGCCCGGCCAGCACCCAGGAGGGCCTCAAGGGCATGTGCTCGTAATAGGCCTGGTAGGCGGCGGCTCGACGCCCAGCGAAAGCTGGCTGGTCGTACCAGGAGTGTGCGCCGGCGTAGTCGTTTTCCACCTCATGGTCGTCCCAGGTAACCACCCAGGGGTGTGCCGCGTGAGCGGCCTGTAGATCGGGGTCGGTCTTGTATTCGGCGTGCCGGTTACGGAAGCTTGCAAGGTCCGTCGGCGCGGCCGTCTCGTACACGCGAGGCCCGCCCGGCGCCGGCCCGCTGTCGTAGATGTAGTCGCCGAGGTGGACGACGAGGTCCAGCTCCTCGTCCTGAGCCATGTGCCGATACGCGGGGTACAAGCCCCCCTGCCAGCTTTGGCAGTTGGCGAAGGCGAACGCCAGAGCCGGCACCTCTGCCGTGGGTTCCGGCGCGGTCTTGGTGCGGCCCCTGCTTTCGTAGTTTCCTGCCACGAAGCGGTAATAGTAAGGCGTTGCCGGCTCAAGTCCTGTGACCTCAAGGTGCACCGAGTGGGCCAGCATCCCCTCCGCGACCGCTCTTGCCTTCACGGCAGCCCTTGGGTTAGCGCGTGACGATTGGACGATGTTCGTAAAGCTTGCGTCCGTTGCGACCTCCCAATCCACCACCACGTCTTGCTGTGGGTCTATCCCTCCGCCATTTAGGGGATCCGGCGCCAACCGCGTCCACAGAACGACGCCATCGGGCAACGGGTGCCCCGAGGCAACCCCGAGCGTGAAGGGATTACCTAGGGTGGAGGGGTATTCCGCGAGCGGCATATAACTCTATTGCCTCCTTTTGCCCCTACGACGGCCGCCTGGCGGGCTGCTTGGGAGGCAATATAGCTCAAACTTAGGGGCGAGCAACAACGCCTTCTGACCACTCTTAGCCGTCGCTGCACCGGTGTTCTATGGAGTTTTCTGCCCACAGGCACGTCGCAAGCCCAAAACGGTGGCGCGACTGGTCGCGTTAAAGTTCAAAATCCTTTATAATTCTTAGCAACTGTAACATGATCTATATGTCTTAGGGCAGGTCATGTAGGAAGAGTCTAGGTAGAAGGAGGTAGAGAAGTTGAAGAAGTTGATGATGTTGGGAGCTATAGTGGCAATGGTGGTAGTGGCAGCCGCCCCCGCCCTAGCGCAGGTCTCCAATGAGTTCTCGGAGCGCAGAGATACAAGCGGTACCGCTACGCCTAAGGTCGCTATAAGCAACAAGGGCAACAACGCTA
>DASQSI010000306.1:0-12302 GCA_035642415.1 Rubrobacteraceae bacterium | reverse complement strand
TCACCCAGGGCACCGATACCATAGAAGAGACGGCTTTCGTCCTGGAGCTGCTCGTGGACGAGGATGCCCCGGTGGTGGTGACGGGCGCAATGCGCAACCCCACTCTTCCTGGCGCCGAGGGCCCGGCGAACCTGCTCGCCTCCGTGCAGGTCGCAGCCAGCGAGGTGACCCGTGGCATTGGCACCGTCGTTGTTTTCATCGATGAGATCCACGCCGCCCGCTTCGTGCAGAAGACCCACACCTCAAACCCTGCGACCTTTCGCTCTCCGCTTACCGGGCCGATAGGTTGGATCTCTGAGGGTAGCGCAAGGATCGCTACCCGTCCCGTGAAGCGCCACCACATCGACCTTCCGGCGCAGACCCAGGACCGTCCCGTCGCCCTCTATACCGTAGCCCTCGGAGACGACGGGCGACTGCTCCCGGTAATCGGGGAATCGGGGTACGAGGGGCTCGTGATCGAAGCGTTCGGTGCCGGTCACGTGCCTTCGGCTATGGTCGAACCTTTGGAGAGGCTCGCAGGAAAGATACCGGTCGTCCTGGCGTCGCGTACCGGCAGCGGCGAGGTTCTCAAGAACACCTACGGCTTCCCCGGCTCCGAGACGGACCTGCTGGGGCGCGGGCTCATCAACGCGGGGATGCTCAACGGCCCGAAGGCGCGTCTATTCCTCTCCCTGCTGCTCCGGTCGGGAGCATCGAATGAGGAGGTCGCTGAAGGGTTCCACGGCTGGTACGGTGGCTGATCCGGACGCTCCCCGTCCGGCGAAAGAAGAAGCTACTACTCGAAGAAGTGATCGAACTCGCTCGGGAACTGCCGGCGTACGTCGTCCATTTCACCCTTTGAGACGGCCTCCCCTAGAACGCTCATGACGGCGTGAGCGTGCGCCGAGGCTTCTTCGAAGCCTGCCCCTTCTTTCTCCCCGACGAGCTCTACGAAGTCGTTTAGCGAGAAGATCTTGCTACGCTCCGGCGGCTGTTGGCGGAGAGGCTCGGCCAGTCCTTGCGGGAGCTGGGAGGCAAGGTTGAGCCCTTCACCTCCGGTTAAGTATTCTCCGAGCGTCGTGAGGGTGGCACGGGTTGCCGCTTCCGCCGCGACGAACGAAGAGAGCCCGGCCCGTTGCTGGACCCGCTCGATGAACTCCTGGTATTGCACACCCTCGTCCTTCCCTAAATCCTGGTTCTATCTATCCTGCACCTAATCGTCTCCGCGCCGTCCTCTTCAACCAGAACCACCCGAGTTCGCGGCCGACGAACGTCGATCGTCCGAGCCAGGAGCCGTCCGGCTGGATCCACAGCTCGTCGACGAGCATCGAAAATGGTGGGTAGTAGATCAATGCAACACACCCCTCGCGCTGCTCAAGCCGGAAAGGCACGCCAGGCAACGGGCCAAGCCGGGTCGAGCCCCGACCGTCGCGGATACGCTTCCAGATAGCGACCATCGGTGGCAGCAGGCCGCTCAGACGCTCGACGCGCCAATCGCCCTCGAGGTCTTTCATGAGGTCATGGTTCCCTCGTCTCATCCACATAAACCTGCGCTGAGCGATCAAGAGAGAAGGTTATGAGCTTGCGCACCAGAATAGTCAGGGCCGTAGTTGCCACCGCCGTCCAGGTAGGGTTTAGGATCAGGTTCAGGATGGTAGCCCCGACGAAGAACTCTAGTCCCAAGGCCACGTTAGGCAGTACCCTAAGGGCGACCAAGCTGCCGGACCCGCTCCGGAGAACTTCGAGGGCCGCCTGCATGAGGCCGACAAAGATCACGACGCTCCCTACGAGCAATACAGCCATCCGCATGACGTTCAGCACCTCATGATACAGATCCATCGGCTAGCCCTCGCTGCGCAGAGCACCGCCCTCCGGTTTTGGTGGCACCTCCCTGCGCTCGCGCTCTAGCTCCTTCGAGAGGAAGTAGTTGAGTCCGGTTCGGATAACCGCAATGGCCGCCAGAAGCTCCACGTCGCTAATGGTGGGGGCTACCGCCGTGCTGAGGATGTCGGCCCCCAGCTGGAACTCCAGTCCCAGCGCCAGGTAACGCCCCAGATACAGCCGGATCTCGGAGCTCGTGTACTCACTGAGCCCGAAAAAGGACAGGACGAACCTGAACGTGGTCATCAACGCTCCGAGCCCCACAATGGCCGCCCCTATAGCCTCGATCGTCATCCGCAGGTAGCCTACCGCCGTGACCAAAAACTCTTCCATAATCTATAAGTATCGCCTCTGGGATGTTAAAGCAAACCGAACCCCTGTCTGACCCGGTGGATTTTAGGGTTTCGACTCCATCAGGGCATGCTCGGGCGCTACGGTTATTCGTCCAGATGAGTGGTGCCCAAAACTTACTCCAACTTGCCCAGGATAAAAGCCACCAAGAAGCCAACCGTAGTCACCACTCCCACCGCAGACCCCCCTTCCTGGTAGGCCTCGGGCATCATAGTGCTCGCAAGCATCGTGAGAATCGCCTCAGCAGCAAACGCCTGAATGCCAGCGATCAAGTCCTCTGGCGCCCCAGCCAGAAACAGGTACCCAAACAGCGCGCTTAGCGCAGAGATCCCCACCACCGCGCTCCATAGCCCCAGTATGTGACTCGTCGTGCGCCCCGCCTCCTTCATCCCTGCCGCTGCCGAGAGCCCTTCGGGCACGTTGCTTAAGAATACAGCCGCCACCATCACAAACCCAACCGCCCTCCTCCGATGAGGCTAACCCCTATAGCCACCGATTCCTGGATGCCGTCCATGAGTGCCCCTATGGTGATCGCTGTAGCAGACCCTCCCTCCTGCTGGCCCTGCGAGCGCTTGCGGTGTTTGCCCCCGCGGTGGCTCACCGCCCAGTCGGCCCCAAAGTAGAGTAGCGCCCCCAAAAGTAGACCGGCAGAAGCCGCATCAAACCCTCATGCCTTGTAGGCCTCGTCCATCAGCTCAAAGGCCACAGAGGAGATCAGCACCCCTGCTCCTATATCCATCACGATAGAGATCACTCACTGAAAAGCGCCGGCGTAGAGGCCTAGAAGTGCCCCGATAAGGAGCGATACACCTCCAACGAAACCCCAGAATCCCGCTGCCAGCGTCTGCATCAGCTTTGCTTCTTTCTTACGACCTTGAGCAGGTCACCCTCAGTCACAAGGTCTACCCCGAGGGTCTTGTAGCCGACCTCCTCGAAGAGGACAACCATCTTATCGCCCTCGTAGCGCTGGACCAAGCCCTCACCCCACTTCTCGTGTGCTACCCGGCTGTTGATGGGGAAAGATTCGGCTTCTTCGTCCTCCTCTACCACGACGCCGGCCTCGCAGTTGTCGCAGTACCCACAGGGGGCATCGAACTCCTCACCGAAGTAGTTGAGCAGGTACTCTCGGCGGCAGTCGCGCACCTCGGCGTAGCCGCGAATCATCTCTATGCGCGACCGGTCGAACTCTTCGCGATGCCCCTGGATCCGAGCCGCCTCCTCAGAGGCTTCGCTCAAGTCAGAGTGCCGCTCGGCCCGGATCACCTCGCCGGTAGGCAGGATCTCGACGACGCCGACCTCTTCCAAGCGGCCTAGCGCTGTCATCAGCTTCGACTGCGAGAGGTCGCTCTCCTTTCGCAAGTCCGCGGGGTCAGCCGGCCCTTCGCGCTCCCCGACCGCCGCGGCGACCCGCTGTACCTCCTCGAACTCCACCTGACCGCTACCGGCGAAGAATCGACGTATGCCGAGATCCTTCGACCGGTAGAACAGGATAGCCTTGGCCGCTTCACCGTCACGTCCGGCTCGCCCGATCTCCTGGTAGTACGAGTCGACCGAGTCGCTGATGTCGTAGTGGAAGACGAAGCGTACGTTCGCCTTGTCGACACCCATCCCGAACGCCGTCGTGCCGATGATGACCTCCGCCTCGTCATTCATAAACGCCTCCTGAGCCCTCTCCCGTTCCCCCGCCTTCATACCACCGTGGTAAAAGACGGCCTTCAGACCACCCTCCAGGAGGGCCTCGGCGATCTCCTCCGCGTGCTTTCTGGTAGCAGCGTAGATGATGCCCGGCTACTCGGCACCTTTGACGCGGTTGAACAGGGCTCTTTTCTTTGCTGATTCGTCCCCGAACGCTTCGACGCCGAGCCAGATATTAGGTCGGTCAAACCCGTGCACGAGCACACAAGGCCTGCGCATGCAGAGGCGTTCCGTTATCTCTTCGCGAACGAGCGGCGAAGCGGTGGCCGTCAGCGCCAGCACCGTCGGGTGACCGAGCGCCTCGATCACGCTACCTAACCTGAGATAGGCCGGCCGGAAATCGTGGCCCCATTCGCTGATGCAGTGCGCTTCATCGACCACAAACAGCGACGGTTTCGCCTCCCGGAGTCGGTTCAGCGTCTCCTCGTCGTTGAACTGCTCGGGCGCGACAAACAGGAACTCTAAGTCCCCTCCTTCCAGATCCCCAAAGGCCTCTTGCCGAGTAGCCTCCCGCACGGTGGAGTTCACCTCAGCCGCCCCACCTGCCTCCTGCTCCTCGATGCTCTCGACCTGGTCTCGCTGCAAAGCGATCAGCGGAGAGATGACCACCGTCGGACCGGGGATCATTAGCGCCGCGATCTGGTAAATGGCGGACTTCCCCGAACCGGTGGGCATCACAGCCAGCGTGTCGCGACCCTCGAAAACCGACTGGATGGCCTCTCCTTGCCCGGGACGAAGCTCCTGATGGCCAAACCTCTCGCGGGCGACGCGGTCGATACGGTTCTGCGGCATAGTACGCTCTACACCGGCCGTACCAGGCCTACGAGGCCAAGTTCTTGAAGTACTTCAAGCGGGCGAGCGGCCCACGGACGTCGGTGGGAACAACACGTGTACTTGTCTCGCGTGGCTCGTACGAACACGAGGACAGGCGATCAGGTTGGGTGAGGAGAAGCTCGTAGTTCCGCCACGACGTCATCAGGCTCGGAGAACTCGGCGCGGCCCAACGTTCCGATCCTCTCGATCAACTCATCGGGGGCGCCGTTGCTCTTGGCGGTAGAGATCAGGTCCTCCTTGCTGGCCGGGTAATCGGCATCCTCCAAGTACTTCCGTGCATCTTCGGGGTTGAAGTCCATAGTATCTCCTGCCGGATCTGCTTACACTCTACTGTACACCGTCCGCACCTGCTTTGATCAGCAGAAGGTCACTGCTCCAACTATACAGTTTCTCAAGCATCTCGGAGCGGTGGCGCTCTATGCCATGCCCATCTTCGAGATAAAGCACCAGTTCTTTCGGTTCGTCCGCCCGCTCGTACAAGTCCTCCGAGAGGGAATAGGGAAGCACTTGGTCTGCCGTGCCGTGAATAAGCAGCAAGCTCTTGGGAGATAGCTTCCCGACGGCTCCGGTGCCAGACGTCTGGCTCGCAACGGTAGCAACTCCAACGCTGGCATCGCATACGGCGCCGGCACTGATGACCACTGCGCCGCCGAAGGACCAGCCCAGCAACGCTACCCTGTTTATTCCCTGCTGGTCGAGAGCAGCGATTCCCGCTAGGACGTCGTAGACGCAGGCGGCCAGGTAATTTGGTTTGCGATACTCCAGACGAAGGGCAGCTATGCCTTCCGCTTGCAGGCGCGTAGCCAGCTCTTCGTAGGAGTTGGCTGGTCCGTGGATGCCGCCTCCCGCACCTCCCACCATCACCAACGCGCTTCGCGCGTTTTCGGCAGGGTGCACGACGCCACGCACCGTACCTTCTGGCGTCGAGATCTCTATCGCTGTCTGCGTTATTGGCGGTCTCTCCGGCCCGAAAGGGTTATCAATCGTGCTCTTTCTCAGACTACGCTCTAGGGTACCGGGGCTCCGCCCACTACACCGATCACTTCGCCGGAGATGTAGCTGCTCTCCTGGGAGGCCAAAAACACGTACGCGGGTGCCACCTCCACCGGCTGAGCCGGCCGGCCCATCGGCTTGCTCCCTCCGAACTGGGATACGTCCATATGCGGGTGGAACGTGGCCGGTATAAGCGGGGTCCACACCGGTCCGGGTGCGACGACGTTAACTCTGATGCCCTGACCGGTAACCTCCTGCGCCAGCCCCTTGGAGAAGGTCACTATCGCCCCCTTGGTCGCAGAGTAGTCGAGGAGCGGCGGTTTGGGTTGGTAGGCCTCTATGGAGGCGGTGTTGATGATGCTGCCGCCCGGTAGCATGTATGGCAGGGCCGCCTTGCACAGGTAGAACATCGCGAACACGTTCGTGCGGAAGGTGTGGTCGAGCTCCTCAGAGGAGATATCCTGTATGCTGCCCCGTGACATCTGGTAGGCGGCGTTGTTCACCAGGATGTCGATGTGTCCAAATTCTTGCACGGCCTGATCGACGATCCTTCGGCACTGGCTCTCGTCCCTTATGTCTCCTGGCATGGGGACCGCTTTTTTACCGGACTCTTCCACAACCCGTACCGTCTCCTGGGCATCCGGTTCCTCCGCCTCCAGGTAAGAAATCAAAACGTCAGCGCCCTCTCGGGCGAAGGCCACCGCCACCGCCCGTCCTATCCCCGAGTCCCCGCCGGTGATAATCGCCTTTTTGCCCTCAAGCCTACCGCTGCCGCGGTAGGAGTCCTTCCCGTAATCGGGTCTCGGGTTCATCTGTGATTCCAAACCCGGCCACTCTAGCTCCTGCTCGGGGAACTCCGGCTTCGGGTACTGGTCTACCGGGTTTTGCTGCTTGGTCTGGTCTTGGGTCATCTCGCTCTCTCTTCTTTACGTCTCCGGATCGTCGGCGTCAAAGCCCTGCTCTTAATCGAGAGGTCCCGCTAACAAAGCCCTATTCCAGCCGACTTTCGAGATTCTTTACCAATTCGCGCACCGAGCAAACGTGAACTGCCTGCTCAGAGGCAAAATGGCCCGAAGTGTCCAGGAGAATTGCATAAAACCTGGCGCAGGGCACCGCCTTGATCGACCGGGGGGAGGTGGAGCTGGGGATCTTTTGCGGCGACGCGACAACTATTCTGCTTTGGGTGTCCGGGCGTACCCGCGAGCTACAGAAGATAAAAGGAGGATCTGGCTTTCACACAGCGCTAAGGCTTCGCTTTAGCCAGAGCGCATTTCTCACGGCGAAGCCCTCCCAGTCGTTGTTGAAGTACACAAAGACCTCCACGCGGGTGCGCCAAGCAACCAGTCGACGCTTCCACTCCTCGAGTTCACGCTCGGAGTAGTTACCGTTCAGAACATCTCTACCGTAGTGGAAGCGGACGAAGGTCCAGTCCGTGGTCAGCTCGTAGGTCTGAAAGGCACGCTCCGGATGCTCGCCGATCGCGAGCGCGACCCCATGCTCGCGTAAGAGCGCGTACACGTCTGGCACAAACCAACTCGGATGGCGGAACTCAAAGCAGTGCCGCCCAGGCGGCAGCAGCTTAAGCGCAGAGGCGAGGCGCTCATCGTTGCGATGAAATCTCTCCGGCAGCTGCCAGAGCACCGGGCCGAGTTTTAGGGACTCTACGAGCGGCTCGAGTCGCTCGTAGAAGCGCTCGACGCCAGTCTCCATGTCGGTGAGGCGCTTCATGTGGGTAAGAAAGCGACTCGCCTTAATGGCAAACAGAAACCCAGGTGGGCTCTGCTCTACCCAGTTCGCCACCGTCGAGCGCGCCGGTAAACGATAGAAAGTGTTGTTAACCTCCACGGTGTCAAACAAGGTAGCGTAGTACTCGAGCCAGCGCCGCGTCGGTAGCCCCTTCGGGTAAACCGTCTGACGCCAGTGCGGGTAGTTCCAGCCCGAGCATCCGATCCAGATCGGCTTCATGCCGAGACCACAGCTATCTCTGGCTTCTTCAGGACACCCGGGGGCTTTGCAGTTCGCCCCGTTCGTAGAACGCCCTTAGGGTATCTGGGCTAAGTACCCCCCCAACGATACAATAGACCACTCCGTCGGGCGAAACGGCACAGTTAGGTGGTAACGACGCTTGGTCCGCCGTAACCTGTTTTCCAGCCTGCGGGCTGCCCGGCGGCTGGACGCATATGGTCGTCGGACGGAGAGGGTAGTAGAAGAGGTCGAAGTATCCTTCTACTTCCCAGAGCGCACATCCCGGGGCGATGACATACCCGCTGGGAGTAACGGTAGGGGTTCTCTCGCCAAGAGCAGGCTGGTTAGAAGCTTCGCTAGAGGACTCCTTTGGAGGTTCCGTCTTCGCGGCTTCGCGGCTCTCACTCGTGGTAGCGGTGGTCTGCGGGGCAGAAGATTCCTCGGGGGCGGTGGCCGACCCTCCCTCCCCACACCCGACGAGCAGCGACCAAAGCGCCAGCATCAACCCGAGACCTGCCAACATCCGTTGGCGCGCGACGCAAACAGGCAGCATACTGCCTCCTTTTCTTCCCGCTTCCTTTAGCGAAGCCTCACTAAGCATGGGACTATATCCTTACCTCGGCTTCTCAGCAATCAGCCAAAGGAGTTGCGCACATAACCACTACCAGCACCGCCACCACGGTTACCCTTGGCTTAGTTATGCCTTTCGGTAGGTCCCACGATATCGGATGCTTGGATCATCCCCCGCGCGAAACCCCAACTCCTCCGGGAGCCTCCTTCCTGTAGCTGGACGAATGCTTGTTCCAAGCTTAGGCCAACGAGGCGCCCGTGGATCGCCGAACTATCGGCTCTCCGAGAATGCAGCAGCCTTCGGGAGGCGTTTCGTTCTGCTCGTCGGTTTAACCAGCCAAAGGCTGCCTCGGCCACCACGTTCGCCAGAATTACCGCCAGCGCTCCGCCGACCGGCTTAAGCTTTGTGGGCAAGGCATGACCCGCCGCGTCCAAGGCATCCTCCCGTCGTGTAACCAGTTGCTTGGGGCTCGTCAGCGATGCACCACAACGCCCGCAGAAGCGGTTCTCCGTTGGGTTCTCGTGCAGGCATAGTGGGCAGGGGGTATGCTGCTCGTCCACGCGCTACTTCTCCTCGTTCTCTCTGGGCGTTATGCCTTTTCCTGAAAGGCTCCATGACCTCATAAACGTCTAAACCTCGACTATATAATAGGGTTGCCTGAAACCCTCGTGCCCAAGCACGGGTACGCTGACATTGAAGACAGGGACGCCACCCGGGGTCTCTCCCTTGAAGCTCCCGTGGTGCGCATGCCCGTGAAAGGCGACGGTGGCACCACCCTCGTCGAGGGCGCACGCGAGGTGGCTCGTACCAAGGAAGGCGTGGATCTCCGGCGGCTCGCCTTCGACGGTGGCGCGGATGGGCGCGTAGTGGAGAACGGCCACGCGCTGCTCTGTTTCCAGCCTCTGAAGCTCATGCTTGAGAGCCTCCGCCTCCAGGACGCCCTCCGTTACCCACGCTTTGAAAAGCTCCTCCCCAAAAGAGTTGGCCAGGTTCCCGTCAAAGCCGCCACAGAAACCCTTCACACCCGAAAATCCTACGCCATCGATGACGACACTGGAACGGTCGAGGAGATAGACGTTGGACTTCTCGATCAGGCGCGACAACTCGGCGGCGTTGCCGCTCTCGTAGTCGTGGTTCCCCAACGTGACGAGGATGGGCATAGAGCACGTGCCCAGGACCTTAAGGAGCACCTCCAGTTGCTCGAGGCGCCCAAGATCGGTGAGATCTCCCCCGATAGCGAGGACATCGGCGTCATGTGCGGCGTCGTGCACGAGGGCGTGGAGACGCTCAGCGTCCCCAACGCGTGTGTGGATATCGGCGGTGGCCGCGATCTTCAAGATCCTTTTACCCCTGCTACTCGTCCGAACACAGGGCTTCCCTGGTGGCTGCGCGCTCGTCGGGCAGACCCCACTCTTCCACGTCTACCCTGAAGGAAGCGTCGTCGAGCATCGTTCCGCGGAAGCGGAGCGGCCCCTGGGAGTCAGCCTCTTCCTGGAAGCGCTCGTACAGAAGCTCTAGAACATGGCGAGGCAGGTAATGGGTGTGGCTCGGGTAGACGTAGCGGTAGAGGTGGAGGTAGGCGAGAAGAAGCTCCCAATGCTCGCCTATTCCGGCCAGGACGCGCCCCCAGTCCAGGTCTCCGTGCGTGGCGAAGATGATATGAACCACATCGCTCATATCCCACTGGTCCCTGGAGGCCACGAACATCTTCGAGAGGATCATCTCCTCGGCAGGAATGACAAGTACTTGCCGGCTCAGGACCATGGTCTCCTTCGCGTTGAGGAACCAGAATTCTTCAACGGGAAGGGCACCGTTCTGATTGGCGTGAACGACGTCAACGAACGGGTTTCCTTTCCACGCCTTAGCCAGCCAGCAGGGGTCCGTGATTTCCGTCTCGAAACCCGCTGCCTCCAGCGTTTCCAGGAGAGGCGCCACGGTCTTTTCGGGAACGAACGCGTCCAGATCCTTGGTTTCGCGCCAGATGCCCGTATGAGCGTTCAAGGCCACGGCACCACCAAGCATATAGCGAATACCTGCCCGCTCCAGAGCATCGAGGACTTCGCTGTAAACTTCGTTTTCTTCGGTTCCAAAGTTAGGCTCTTGAATCATATACACCCGGTTCGCTCATATACCCAACGTGTTAAGGTTGTGAACCTCAGCGGAAAGGAAGATTGTGGAACCTCATCGGCGGCATGCCGCTCGCGCACGAGCTGCCCAACGTCCACGATGACGCTGCTATGGCTGCTCCTGTAACTATCGCCTTGACCCCCACATGACCCAATGGTTTTAAGGCTGTTCGTGCTCGACCGGGTGATAATGCGAGGGCTGTTCCGTCTGCGAGCGGAAGGTTTTGAGCACCTACCCGAAGAAGGCCTGTCCGTGCTGACGCCCAAACCACATCAGCTACCTCGACCCATTCGTGGTAGCCGGGGCACTCGGCTACCGCCGACTGCGCCGGACGGAATGGGCCGGCTGGATGGGCGCAGCCTTCGGCAACCCGCTTACCGAACGGTTAGCCGGCTCGCGCAGGCGATACCCATCGCGACCCTGACCGGGCTGATATTTCGAGTCTTGCCTTCGGCACTGCCGTGCTTAAGCGCGAAAAGAACCTGGTCTGGTTTCCTGAGGGCGAGCGCTCACCCACCGGCAAGCTGCGGCCGTTTAAACCCGGCATCGGCGTGCCGCGGAACCACTTCCGGGTGCCGGTGATGCCGGGGTCGATAACGATTCCAGCGCTCTGTGTATACTCCGGCTCACCCTATCCCGACCTCCGGGTCCAGGTAGCGCACAAACCAGCCAGCGGCCAGCCGCGCGACCTGCTCCAGCGCCCCTCGCTCCTCGAAGAGGTGCGTAGCCCCCGGTACAATCTCCAGCCTCTTCTCCGTACGCATCTGCTCCAGCGCATCCCGGTTCATATCGATCACGGGAAAGTCATTGCCCCCGACAATAAGGAGCGTAGGCGCCGCGACGCACGGTAGAGCCGGTCCCGCGAGATCCGGGCGTCCGCCGCGTGAGACGATCGCGCCGACGGGCTTCGGGTGCTCGGCAGCCGCGACCAGCGCGGCCGCGGCCCCGGTGCTAGCGCCGAAGTAGCCGATCCGGAGATTCCGCGTGTCGGAGTTCTGTGCGAGCCATTTCGTAGCACCCACGAGCCGCTCGGCGAGCAGCCCGATGTCGAACCGGAGGTGGCGCGTCCGTAGATCCACTTCCTCCTCCTCCGTGAGAAGGTCGACCAGCAGGGTCGCCAGCCCGGCCTCGCGGAGCGCACGTGCGACGTAGCGATTCCGGGGGCTGTATCGACCACTCCCGCTACCGTGCGCGAACAGCACAACTCCCCGTGCGCTACCAGGGACGGCCAGATTACCCTCGAGCCCTACGCGATCAGCCGAAATCCGAACGGGACGCTCCTCAACGTCGGGTCCGTCGTCCCGTTCATCTACGCATCTCCTACTCTGTAATGGCACGCCGGGCACCCTCAAGCAGCTTGATAACCTCCTCGTCCGGCACCTGCTCGAAGTTTAGATACCAAAAACCGATGGCCACGAGGTCGGAAGGTACCTTGAGGCATACCAAGTCATCGACTTCCGAGCGGATGGTCTCGACCGTCTGTAAGGCGCAAACGGGCACGGCGAGTACGAGGCGCCGCGGGGCGCGCTGGCGGAGGGCACGGATCGCCGCACAGGCCGTCACGCCGGTCGCGAGGCCGTCATCTACCAGGATCACGGTTCGTCCGCGAACCTCGAGCTGGGGGCGACCGCTGCGCAGGAGGTGCAGGCGGCGTTCTATCTCCGCCATCTCTTTGGCCGCGACCCGTTCGATGTACTCTTCGCTGACACCCAAAGCCTGAACTATACGCTCATTAAGGACGCGCAACCCGCCTTGCGCGACGGCCCCGATCCCTAATTCCCGACGTCCCGGCGCGCCGAGCTTGCGTGCGATGAAGATATCAAGCGGCGCTTCGAGAGCGCAGGCAATCTCGTACCCTACCGGGACCCCTCCACGTGGGAGGGCAAGAATTATCGGGTTCTCGTCT
>DASQSI010000305.1:0-24823 GCA_035642415.1 Rubrobacteraceae bacterium | reverse complement strand
CATCAAGGTGGCGTAGGAGAACAGCCTCTGCTCGTTTCCCCCGTAACCTTCGAAGACGTCCTGTGGTAGTACCTTTTCGCTCAAGATTCTTCTCCTCTCGTCGCAGTTTCCCTATTTCTGTTCCCCAATCTGCTAGAGGATACACCAGAAGATCCGGTGAGGATTAGCGGTCGGTATATAAGATGACTTCTATAGTATGACTCGCGAAGGACTGCACTCGACGTGCAGCTGAATCGCCTTTCCGCTCAGAGCCAGTTTCTTGGGCGCCCGAGCGGGATAACGTCGGGCTTCGGACCGGAGAGTGCTAACATAGGGTGACATAGGGTGACCGGCGGAACGGGTCGAGGAAGGGGAGGAGGAGCGTGGATCTGCGGTCAGGTGTCCGGGAGGTGTGCGCAGGCTTTCCGGATAGCTACTGGCGGGAGCTTGACCGCAAGCGCGAGTACCCCGAGGCTTTTGTACGGGCTATGACCGAGGCCGGATACCTGGGAGCGCTTATCCCCGAGGCATATGGAGGCTGGGGTCTGAACCTTGCCGAAGCCTCGGTTATCCTGGAGGAAGTTAATCGCTGTGGCGGTAACGCCGGGCCTTCTCACGCCCAGATGTACGTTATGGGCACCCTGCTCAAGTATGGTTCGGAGGAGCAAAAGCGGGAGTACCTGCCCAAGATCGCAACCGGCAAGCTCCGCCTGCAAGCCTTCGGCGTTACCGAGCCGGAGAGCGGGACCGACACGACCAGCCTACGGACCACAGCCGTGCGCAAGGGCGATAGCTACGTGGTGAACGGCAGCAAGATCTACATCTCGCGCGTACAGCACTCGGACCTCATGATCCTGCTCGCCCGCACCACCTCGCTCCTGGAAGTAGAGAAACGGTCCGGCGGCCTCTCGGTCTTTCTGGTCGATCTGCAAGAAGCGATGTCGAACGGGCTGAGCGTAAGGCCGATCCGGGTGATGATGAACAACGAGACCAACGAGCTCTTCTTCGATAACGTTGAGATCCCCGCGAGCAGCCTTATCGGGGAGGAGGGCAAGGGCTTTCACTATATTCTGGACGGGCTGAACGCCGAGCGTATACTGATCGCCGCCGAGTGTATCGGCGACGGGCGCTGGTTCGTGGAGCGGGCCACCGTCCGCGCGAACCAGCGCGAGGTCTTCGGCCGGCCTATAGGCAAGAACCAGGGTATCCAGTTCCCTATAGCCCGGGCCCACGTAAACGTCGAGGCCGCCGACCTCATGCGCTTCAGGGCCGCCGAGCTATTCGACCGCGGCGAGTCGTGCGGGGCGGAGGCCAACATGGCGAAACTCCTGGCCGCCGATGCCTCGTGGGAGGCGGCCAACGTGGCGATGCAGACCTACGGAGGATACGGGGTGGACGCAGACTACGACATCGAGCGCAAGTTCCGCGAGACCCGCCTGTACCAGATAGCCCCGATCTCCACGAACCTCATCCTCTCTTACCTCGCCGAGCACGTGCTGGGGCTACCGAGGTCGTACTGATGAACCCCCTCGAAGGTATAACCGTCGTCGCCCTAGAGCAGGCGGTAGCGGCCCCGTTCGCCACGCGCCAGCTCGCAGACCTCGGCGCCAGGGTGATCAAAGTAGAGCGACCCGGAGCAGGGGACTTCGCCCGTGGATACGACACGACGGTGAAGGGGCTCTCGAGTCACTTCGTCTGGCTCAACCGTTCTAAGGAGTCTTTGACGCTCGACCTTAAACAGCCCGAGGCCAGGGACCTCCTGGAGCGGTTGCTCGCCGATGCCGACGTCTTTATCCACAACCTCGCTCCGGGCGCCGCCGGACGGTTAGGTTTCGGTGCGGAGAGGCTGAGAGAAGAGTACCCCCAACTCATCGTCTGCGGCATCTCCGGGTACGGCTTCACCGGCCCCTACCGGGACAAAAAGGCGTACGACCTTCTGGTCCAGTGCGAGACGGGGCTCGTTTCGATCACCGGCACCCCCGAGACCCCTTCTAAGGTCGGCATCTCCGCCGCGGACATAGCGGCCGGGATGTACGCCTATTCAGGCATCCTCGCGGCGCTGTTCCGGCGAGAGCGCACCCTCGAGGGAATGGAGATCGAAGTTTCCATGCTGGAGGCTCTGGGCGAGTGGATGGGTTTCCCGGCCTACTTCGCCCTTTACGGAGGCGAGGAACCCGAGAGAAGCGGGGCGCGACACGCGGCCATCGCCCCCTACGGCCCGTTCGAGTGCGGTGATGGCGAGGTCGTCTTCCTGGGTATTCAGAACGAGCGCGAGTGGGAGCGGTTCTGCGAGGCGGTGCTCGAGCATCCCGCGATGGCGAAAGACGAGCGGTTCGCTACCAACTCGGGTCGGGTAGCGAACAGAGAGGCTTTGGATAAGGAGATCGAAAGCGTCTTTAAGCGCCTCTCTGCCGAAGAGGTCATCGAGCGGCTCGAGGAAGCCCAGATTGCCAACGCCCGGATGAGGACCGTTCATGGCTTTCTCGACCATCCCCAGCTTGAAGCCCGCGACCGCTGGCGTGAGGTGGGCTCCCCGGCCGGTCCCCTGCGCGCGCTCCTGCCGCCAGCGACGATGTCCGGCGTCGAGCCCACGATGGCCGCGGTTCCCGAGGTCGGGGAACATACCGACCGGATACTCGCAGAACTTGGCTACGACGAAGAGGGCATCGCCGCCCTGCACCGGGAAAAAGTTGTGTGATACACGGATCTTCCCGACGTGGGGCCGAGCGGGCGCGCGTGGCCGCTCGGCTCAAACGACGGTACTGCGCTTGAGCCTGTCGAGGTGTTGGGCGCGAAACTTGGCCACTTTGGGCGCGATCACGACCTGGCAATATGGCTGCCCCTCGTTGCGTTGGAAGTACTCCTGATGGTAGTCCTCGGCACGATAGAAGGCGTGGAAAGGCACCACTTCCGTCACGATGGGCGCATCCCAAGGGTGTGCCGCGTCCAGCTCCTCGATCACCGCTTTGGCGATGCGCTCTTGTTCGGGGGTGTGGTAGAAGATCGCCGAGCGGTACTGCGTCCCAACGTCCGCGCCCTGCCGGTTTAACGTCGTGGGATCGTGGACCGTGAAGAAAACCTCCAGGATGTCCCGAAACGAGATCACCGTGGGGTCGAACGTCAGCTGGACGACCTCCGCGTGGCCGGTGGTCCCGGTACAGACCTGATAGTAGGTTGGGTTGGGGTCCTGACCGTCCGAGTAACCGGATTCGACCTTCTCTACGCCCCGCAGCTCATCGAAGACGGCCTCCAAACACCAGAAGCAGCCGCCCGCGAGCGTGGCAACCTCAGTGCCAGATGAGTTCTTCGAATGACCTTCGTCGGGTGACATTGGCGGCGCCACCTTTCCGTTCGTGTGAATCTGGACGAAATTGGTATACCGTACCCGGCTGACAGATGCATAGAGTACCCTTGGGCAGCGACGATATTACCCGATGTTCGCCTGTGCGCGTCCGGGCGCTCGTCGATTCAACGGCAAAGGTGCCAGGAAAGCCGCACTTATAAGCTAGAGAGTAGTCGATACCATTAAACTGGTGGCACCCGGATAGAAATCGAACGGGGGTAGGCGAACAAAGGAGTTATATACATGGCCGCCAACGTTAAGCCTATAGCTTTCTGGGCCGTTCCCAGGTCTATCTCGACAGCCTTCGAGCGGGTGTTCGTAGAGAGGGGAGACTTCAAGGTCTTCCACGAGCCTTTCAGCGCCTCTTACTACTACAGCGAGAAGCGCCGGAGCGCGCGCTACGCGGACGCGGAGCCTAAAGAGGAGTACAACCCTGAGAACGTCCTGACGAAGATACTCGGATACGAAGAGAAACCTGTGTTCTTCAAGGACATGGCTTACCATGTCGCTGGCTTCATGAACCGAGAGTTCGTTTCGAAGTTCACGAACACGTTCATCATCCGGCACCCTAAGCCCGTCATCTCCTCGCTCAACAGGTTCTGGCCTGATTTTACCCTCGAAGAGACAGGCTACGAGCAGCAACACAGGCTGCTCAACCTCGCCATCGAGAACGAGGAAGAACCGGCGATCGTAGATGCCTCGGATCTCACGGAGAATCCGGAGGGCACAGTAGCTGCCTACTGCCAGAAGCTGGGGATACCCTTTATGCCGGAGGCTCTTTCTTGGGAGCCGGGCAAGGTGTCGGACTGGGAGATGTGGGAGGAGTGGCACGGGGAGGCGGAGCAGAGCACGGGCATCAAAAGGCAGCCGCTTGAAGACGACACGGAGATTCCGGAAGGGTTAGAAGAAGTATACGAGCACTGTCTGCCGTTCTACGAAGAACTTCACGAAAAGCGGCTCCGGCCCACACAGGTTTGAGGTAGAGTAACCTGCTACTTCTGCATTTCTTGCGTTTCCGAAGCTAGCCGACGAAACGAGCTCGTACGTGCTTTGGGAGACCCCTACTAACCAACAGGGGTGTAGGTGCCGGTGGCCAACGCTACGGTCTCCTCGTCGTCCTCCTGAAAGACCTCCGCTTCGACGATGGTGATCTGCTCGCCCCCCTTTCGCACCTGGCCAGTCGAGGTGAGCGTCCCCGGCTTGCCAGGCTTCATGTAGTTGACCGTGATCTGGATAGTGAAAGGTTGCTCGTCTTCTTCGGTTACCGTATTCAAGGCCTCGGCCATTACGACGTCGACTAGGGTAGAGATCACGCCCCCGTGAACGGTACCGCTGGGATTGAGATGTCGCTCTTCGGCCTGCAGGCTTACCGTAGCGCGGCCCTCCTCAGCGCTCGACACCTCGGATCCCACCAGCTCCGTAAAGCCTCTATTGTTTTCGGCCACAAATACACCTTAGCCTAGATTACATATAGATGCCACCGTTTATGTCCAGGATGTTGCCGGTCATGTAGTCGCCTTCCTCTACAACGTAGCGGACCGCGCTGGCGATGTCTTCGGGCTTGCCGAAGCGGCCGAGCGGGATCGTCTTACGGATATTCTCTTGAACCTCCTCCGGAATCTGGGCGACCATCTCGGTTTCTATAAAGCCGGGCGCCACCGCGTTGACGGTGATGTTATAGCGGGCAAGCTCCAGAGCGGCCGTTTTGGTGAACCCCAGCAAGCCCGACTTGGCCGCCGAATAGTTGGCCTGGCCAACGTTCCCCGCCTCGCCCACGAAGGAGCTCATGTTGATGATCCTACCGAAATTCTGCTCTATCATGTGCGGCAGCGCAAAGTGCACCGTGTGGAAGCAGCCGTTCAAGTCCACTTGCAGGACCTTGTACCACTCCTCGAGGGAGAGCTTCTTAAGCGTACGGTCTATGTTTATTCCGGCGTTGTTGACCAGGATGTCTATGCGGCCGAACTGATCCACCGTCTCCTCGACCAGGCGCTTCGCTTGGTCTGAGTCAGCGACATCGGCCTGGACCGCCATTCCTTCGCCTCTTCCTTCCATCTCGGAGATCTTTGCCGATAACTCCTCGGCCGGCTGCCTGCTGCCGGAGTAGTTGACCACGACCTTTGCTCCTCTGCGTCCTAACTCTTCGGCTATCGCAGCACCTATGCCCCTGCTAGCCCCCGTAACGACCGCAACTGCACCTTGCAAACTTCCCAAAACATCCTCCGTTTCCCCTTACTTGGCAGGGCCCAAAGCCCAGCAGTTTGCATGTTACTAAAAGATCCAGCCTGCTGCCTCCTGCAGACGCAAGCCGTTAAGAGAGCAGGAAGGCAATTAGCTCTCCCCGCAGGATAGGGCGACGAAAATGAATACCACAGCAACCATTATGCGCAACCGTATCAGCCGGACGAAGGATACGACCGCCACGCGTCGGCACCGCCTGGCTGACCGTCGGAACCTTCTAGCCGCAACATCGCGATGCCCGCTATTGCAACGGCTAAGAGGACCCTTACAAGCTGCAGGGAAGACCACCGCGGCCCCATCGGCTCCAAAGCCTACGCTCACCGTGCTCATCTCGATTACCCTACCTGAAGCCGCGGCTAATAAGAGCGTGACTACATCAATGGGGGCGCGAAAGCTTTCCTGACGATCAGACAAGTCTTACGGCCTTCTTGCGTTAGGGCTATAGTTAGGTTGCGAGCAGCCAGGTGAAGCGAAGGAGAAAGACTTCGAAGATGGAGTATCTAAAACGGCCCCCCCTGGTCTCTGAGACCAACAGAAGGGAACTTGCTATGCAGGTCATGGACGTTCTGGCCGACATTCACCAGAATGGCGAGCCTGCGGTCCGCAAATACTCGGAGCGGTTCGACGACTGGGCGCCAGAGTCGTTCCGCATGTCTGAGGAGGAGATCACCGCCGCGGCAGACGAGGTTCCCGACGACCTCAAGGAGACCCTCGCCTTCGCGCAAGAGCAGGTGCGTAACTTCGCCCAAGCGCAGCGCGAGACGCTCCGCGACCTCGAGATCGAGAGCCGACCGGGAGTCGTGCTCGGCCACCGGCACATCCCGGTGGGCTCGGTCGGCGCGTATGTCCCGGGCGGGCGTTACTCGCTGATCGCTTCGGGCTATATGAGCGTCATCCCGGCCAAGGTTGCAGGCGTCGAGAGGGTAATCGTCTGTACGCCACCCTCGGGCGGACGCGTCCCGCCAGGGACGCTGTACTCGATCCACCTGGCCGGCGCCGACGAGATCTACGCGCTCGGCGGCACCCAGGCTTTGGCCGCCATGGCCTACGGCGCGCTGCCCGGCCTGGACCCGGTCGATATGCTAGTCGGCCCCGGTAACCAGTATGTCTACGAGGCCAAACGACAGCTATTCGGCCAAGTCGGCATCGACCTGCTGGCGGGACCAACGGAGATCGCGATCATAGCCGATGAGACTGCCGATCCCTTCATCGTGGCCTGTGATCTTGTCGGCCAGGCCGAGCATGGTCCGGATTCGCGAGCGATCCTCATCACCACGTCTCGTGAACTCGGGCAGGCGGTAATCGACCAGATGGATGATCAACTGCGCGCCGTGTCGACCGAGGGGGTTGCGCGCGAGTGTTGGGAGAATGGTGGAGAGGTGATCGTCGTTGGCAACGAGGACGAGCTGGTACGCGTCTGTGACGATTACGCTGTCGAGCACGTCGAGGTCATGGTCCGCGAGCCCAAGCGTATGATCGAGCGGCTGCGCAACTACGGCTCGCTGTTCGTCGGAGAGGAGTCTACCGTGGCCTACGGCGACAAGGTGAGTGGTCTGAACCACATACTCCCAACGCTGCGCGCCGCCCGATATACAGGTGGTCTATGGGTCGGGAAGTATCTTAAGACCCTTACATACGAGTACATGACCCGCGAGGCTTCGGTCGAGATGGCCCGCCATTGCGAAGTGGAATCGAACGCCGAGGGCATGGTTGCTCATGCGCGCACCGCGATGGTGCGCCTCGAGCGGTACGCGGCCGAGGGCTGACGGGAAGATCCTGTTTCAAGTTAGCTTTTCAGCTAGATTCTTCTTTGTCCGCAGAACCTCTCGACTCGAGTTCCCCGCCGCTCGCCGGGCCGGCGCCGCTCCGGGCGGCGAGGGCGTCAACCTCAGGCTCCGACACCTGCTCGATATCCTGCCCCAGGGGCTCCCAGCGTATTAGCAGCAGGGCGATCAAACCGATGAGCGGCACAGCGGTCAAAAAGAGAAGCGTCTTCGTAAGGCCGACGGCCGCCAGAACGAGGGGGAACACGTAGAAGCCCAGGATGCTCCCCACCCTCACCATCGTCTGGCCCCACCCCGACCCTACGCCTCGGAACTGCGTTGGGTACGACAGAGTAGCCATCGTCATGCCCTGGGACCCAGGTCCAAAAGAATGGCCGAAGATAAACACACCGATGAGCAAAGCTCCCAGGTAGGACGGGACGCTCTCTCCTATCAGCCCCGCTGTGAACAAGCTGACGGCGGCGATGCAGTAGCCGATCAAAGCCAGCCTCCAAATGCCGAGCCTGTGGGTGAGGAACGATTGGGTGGTCCCCCCCACGATGCCAAAGATATTGAACACTATCGCCCCCAGGATGGCATACAAGGCCCCCTCCTGGGGGCTCCCCCCGAACAACAGGGCAGTTATGGAAGGCAGGTAGAACCCTACCGCGAAGTACTCCATGCTCTGGGTCGAGGCGATGATCGAGGACAGTATGGTGCGCGCTCTAAGGCCTTTCTGGAATATCGAGCCAAGCGACCCTCTGCTGCGCCCGGCGGTAGCATCCTCCTCTGAAGGAGAGACGGTTACACGCACGTTGTAGTTCTTCTCCAGGATTTTGGCCGCCTCGCGCAGCCCCTGGTGGTGAGCAGCCCACATGGGGCTTTCGTCGATGTAGATGAGCCGCAAGACCAGTATGATCAGGGCCGGCACCGCACCGAACCCCACGACCCATCGCCACAAGTTTTCTGACGCCCCTGCCAGGTAGATGGGGAGCGCGATCAGGCCCGTGCCCACAGCCGCGATGTACCACATCGCCTGCCACAGGTTGACGTACTTGCCTTTGGTCTTCGAGTTGGTGAACTCGGCGATGAAGCTGAGGGCTACGGGGAAGTCCATGCCCACCCCCACACCCAGGAGAAACCGGAAGAACAGCAGCGATGCCAGGTCCCATGCAAGCGCGGTGCCTATAGCGGCCACCACTAAGCAGATCAAGTCCAAGATGAACGTCTTGAAGCGGCCAAGCCTGTCTGTGACGTAGCCTCCCCCGAAGGCGCCAACCAACGCCCCGAACGCCATAACGGCGGTGACGCTGCCCAGCTCGAAGGGGCTTAAAGAAAGCTGCTCTCGGAGAGTGTCCACCCCTATCCCCAGGCTCGTGAAATCGTAGGCATCGATGAAGACTCCGCCCAAGGCGAGGAACACCATGATCGTGCCACGCTTGGGGTTATCGTGAGAGTTGACGAAGTCAATGATGTCCCGCTTCGAGCTGACGTTTAGACTCTGCATAACGGCTTGTCCATCTCCTTTCCTGACTTCAGGCTCATTGCTACCCTCAACATGTCCTATGGGCTTCTTCCGGCTTCTGGTCTCCCTCTCCCTTTCCTCCGAGCCTGCGACGTTACACCAAATACTTGTAAGGAGGCACGATGCCTTATGAATATGGCATTTACAGCACCCTACCCGCTCGTATCCATAATGAGCATTCTGCTTCCACCCCAGGGCATAAGCCATCATAATCCATGTTGAGTCGCGGCGGTAGCTATAAGGAGGTAACGCGATGGACGGAGATCCCGAGCGCGTCTTGCATGACAAGCGTATAACCGAAGAGACCCTCGCGCGAGCGTTAGCGCGTAAGGCTGCGTCGAACGAAACCGTCCTGAACTTTGCCGGAGGGGGTGTGTAAAACGGCTGGGCGGTAGTAAGGCATACCCTCGTAGCAGAAGGAAGAGAGTTGGGAATCTCAACGACCATACTTAAGCGACGGGGTAACTCTGTGGATAACTATGCAGCGAGGTGGGGCTTCTGAATTTTTTCTGTCCGAGCCAGCAACTCGCCGGACGTTGCCAGCGGCATCTGAAGTAGAACCGAGGCTAAGCACGAAGAGGCGGCACATCTCCACGGGAAGTTTGGCCGGAGCTGGCCAAACTTCCCTGAGGAGTAAGGAGACGGTAAGGAAGCACGCCCATAAGCTAGACTTATGCAGTGTCGAAGTCTGCACGAGTATTGGAGCGGCTCATAAGGTGGGCAAGCTCCCTGAAGGATCTTCGGCGAGTACTGACGGCAGCACTCATTGCCCTAATCGTCGTCTACGTGTTGCAGCCTTGGGGAGGGGATGTCGAACTTGAGTTGGTAACCTTGTGGGATGCCTGGGCAGTCAGTTACCTCGGGCTTACCGGGTTACTGATAATTCGCTCGTCCATCCAGCAAACCCGTCAATGGGCCCTAGACGAGCGAATACCACCCCGCCCACATCTCTCACTACTACGCTCGGTGATTCTGCGAGTATTGCAGGTGCTGTTTCTAGCCAGCCGGACGAGCAGCTTGTTTTTCATCGTCTTGGTAAGCCTGGTAGGTCTGGTGCTGGCAATTAGCCTGTCACCCCATGTACGCGACCTAGAAACTGCACGAGGCGTATCTGTGGTCGTCCTGGACGCTTTGGGAGTGGTCTCGGCGTGGGGAGTACTTCACATCTCCTATGCGCTGCACTACGCTTACCTGTACTATCGATCCGAAGAATCGGCCGGAGGGCTTGCCTTTCCGGGTGAGCAGAGCCCAAAGCAACTGGACTTCGCCTACTTCGCCTTCACCATCGGCACGAGCTTTGCCGTCTCTGACGTGGCTGTAACCGACCCAGCGATACGCCAGGCAGTCCTCGGACATCAAATTCTCTCGTTTTTCTACAATACGTCGATCCTGGCCCTAGTAATAAACCTCGTCACCGGTTGATGAGATAACTTTCTCCTGAGGGAATCCCGGACCTTCTCCTGTATTCCTCCGGGGAGTGCCGCCTCCTTGCCCCACGAACGTTTTAAGTTCCTGCCTCTTGATATGGCCTATTGTAGAATGAGTTTGTGGGCCTACCGGCATTATCTAGCTGGTAGCTTGTCTAGGGGAAGGGTGATGAGAATGCTGGTAGAGCGTGAGATGAACGCGGAACTGCGAGAGGATCCCGAAGCTTTCGAGAGAACGACCCCTTGGGGTCGCTAGGAGGTTCGCCGTGCCGCTAGACTACACTTATCGTATCCAGATGCCACACCGCAGGGGTCAGTTAGCCGAGGTTGCCGGAGCGATTGCTTCGGGGAGCGGCTTGATCGGGGATGTGGTCACGATTAACGTGGGCCGACGCTTCTCTATCCGCGAGATCACGCTCGAAGTAGAGGACCAGGACCAAGCCGAGCACATCGCAAATGTTCTAAACGACCTCGAGGGCGTCGAGGTGCTGTGGTGGCGCGACCGGGCGCTCTTGCGGCATGAGGGCGGCAAGCTCTCCATCCAGGCAACAAGGCCGGTGAAGACGGTGCAGGATATGCGCGACGTCTATACTCCCGGTGTTGCGCGGGCATGTGCGGCCATCGCTGAAGACCCCCCGCTGGCAAGCGAGTTGACCATGATCGGACGCAGCGTCGCTATCTGCACGAACGGCACGCGCGTTCTAGGTTTGGGTGACATCGGGCCGCTTGCCTCGATGCCGGTAATGGAGGGCAAAGCTGTCTTCTACCATCAGCTTGTTGGCATCTCCGCAATGCCGATACTGATCGACGCAAGGGATGTAGACGCGTTCGTAGAGACGGTGATGCGCATAGCGCCAACCTTCGGCGGTATCCACCTGGAAGACATCTCAGCGCCGGAGTGCTTCGAGGTAGAGGCACGCCTCATAGAGGCCCTACCCCAACCCGTGATGCACGACGACGTACACGGCACCGCTGTCGTGACGCTGGCGGCGGTCATCGTCGCCTGTCGCGAGGCTGACCTCGAGCTGGAGAATGCGGTCGTTGGCCAGATTGGGCTCGGGGCCGCGGGCTTCGGGATTGCCGCGCTGATGTTGGACGGGAAGGTACGCCGGGTCCTGGGCTCCGACCCGGACGAAGAAACCCATGAGCGCGCCCGCGCGAAGGGTATCGAGATTACCGACATGAAAACCGTCATGCGGGAGGCAGACGTGGTAGTGGCGACGACGGGGAAGGCAGATCTCATCAAGCCCGAGATGGTGCGCCGTGGGCAGGTGATCCTACCACTCACTAACCCCTACCCTGAGATAGATCCCGAGGTAGCGGTCGAGGCGGGAGCGGCCTTCGCCTCCGACGGGACGATCGTGAACAACGTTCTCGGCTACCCTGGCATCTTCCGCGGGGCGCTGCTGGCTGGGGCCACAGAGATCAATCTGCCCATGAAACTCGCTGCTGCCGAAGCCATCGCCTCCCTCAACGCCGACTCGGGGCTCGTCCCTGACGCACTCGACCCGAAAGTACACGAGAAGGTCGCCGACGCGGTGAAACGGGCGGCTATAGAGAGCGGTGTTGCCCGCCTCGATCACGTGCCCGCCAACTTGTAGCACTCACTATACCGGAGGTCATACCCGGCGGAGACGCGGGGTCAGCTTCCGAGAATAGAGGGTGACGGTAGTCTCTACGCTAGCGGGTAGACGCAAGCTGTTCCAAGGGTGCACCGGGCTTCCTTGGGTGGCATTATCCCCCGTGTAAGCAACTACCCGCCGGAGAAGCGAAGCTAGTGCGAGCTGAGGCTACTATGATGATGATCGTTGGTCTATTACTCGCGGTCCTAGTCGGTGTCTCGGTCAGCGTCCTGGGCGGAGGGGGGCGATCCTCACGGTGCCGATCTTCGTCTACGTGATGGGTTTCGATACCAAGGAAGCCGTCGCCTCAAGCTTAGCGGTGGTAGGGGTGACGAGTCTGTCAGGAGCAGTTTCGCACTGGCTAGAGGGCCGCCTAAGGCTCGGCATCGCGTTCGTATTCGGCATTTTTGCCATGGCCGGTGCGTACCTCGGCGCACGGCTCACAGTCTTCTTCAGCAGCGCCGCTCAACTCGTCTTTTTGGCGGCGGTGATGGGGGTTGCGGCGTTCTTCATGTTACGTGAGAACAAATCCGACGAAGATGTGGAGGACGCCGAGCCCGAGAGCCCCTCCGTCACGCAAGTGCCCCTCGGACGCGCCGTCGGGCTTGCTGTGCTGGCAGTGGCTGTCGGGGCGCTTACCGGCCTGGTGGGCATAGGCGGGTTCCTGATGGTTCCCGCCCTGGTCCTGGTCGGCCAGGTACCAACGAAAGAGGCGCTCGGGACGTCCCTTCTGGTGATCGTGATGATCTCCGGCTCGGGATTCGCGGGGTACCTGGGCAAGGTGGAGATCCAGTGGGGCTGTTGGCCGTCTTCACCGTGCTGGCGGTGGCAGGAAGCTTCGGCGGGGCGTACCTCGTGAGGTTTGTCCCCCAGGCGACGCTGAGGAGGTTGTTCGCCGTCTTCTTGCTCTTAATTGCGATCTTCATCATCTACCAGCACCTGGGGGAATTCTTCTGAATATAACGAGGGTTTGCGTCAAGGCGAACCTGTTCCCTACTCGGCTTCAGGCTCGCAGGGCCGGTTAACGTAGCCAGAGCGGAAGGGCCGCACCTCTTCTGTCTTTGGGTCGTAAGCGTGGCACCAGACGCAACCAGTGTCGTTCGTTAGCAGGTGAATGGAGACGGAACTGGCCGTGGAGGTTGTACGCACACAGTGGATGTCATCGGTTGGCGGCAGCAAGGGGTAGAAGTCACCACAACAGACGATCCTCCGGAACGTGGGGATCAGTTCCTCGCGTTCACCTACCGGCCCCCTTCGTCGCGCCGAGCAAACACGTTCTCTTCTTGTTCTCCGCGGTAGAGCCCTACCAGGCCCCAGGCGAGATGATCATGCACGGGGGTGGAAGCACCTGGCGGCACAACCAGGGAGAAGAGAGATAGATCTTTTGCACCAGAACGAAAGAAGAGCCACTGCCCGATCCCACCACCCATACCGCTCTCCGGCGCTTTGGCCTGGTACCTTGCAGGGAGCCAATCGTCGTCTTCTAGGAGCCTCTCGAAGTCTGGGCGAATAGCTTCGAGTGCTTCCGCCGGGCCGGTGGCCTGAGAGATAGCTGCTCGGGCCTTGGCAACAAACGTCCGCACGGTTGGCGTGTCGAGGATGAATACATCCTCTCCTGCAGCAGTGTTGTGGCCACCACGGTTGTGCTGCTGGAGAGCTTCCCCACACATCTCTTGCACTTCCTTCTCGTATCGTTCGCTGTGAATGGTACTCGCATCGACGCGAGGTGGTCAGGATAATACTCGAAGGTCCGGCCTCAGCAAGCGAGCGGATCGCTCTCGTGAGCCTGCAGGATACGAACCAGGTGACCGCAGAGCGCACCCGGCGCGATCCGGGCGTAGAATCCGTCCTCGTGGACGGGACTAAGAGAAGAAAGGCTTTGCTCTATTAGGCCTCCCTGCTCTCTGCGGCCGTCTTCCTGGAAGCTCTAACCCCGTGGCGGGCAAGCACGCCATGGTAGACGTCCCCCAATACCCTTCACGGCCTGTGGTTCATAAGTCAAGACAGCGGAGGTAACGAGTGAAGCGCCCGCAAGGGAGCCGTTCGAAGGCGATGGGTCGGCTATCGTTCGCCGTGCTGCTGGTCTCCCAGCTGCTCGCCACGACGGCCTTCATGTTCGTGGTCCCGTTTATGCCCCTCTACGTTCAGCAACTCGGCGTGCAGGAGGCCGAGAATGCTGCGGCTTGGGCGGGTTTCATAAACGGCGCGTCGGGCGCGACCATGGCGTTTGTCGCCCCGTTGTGGGGCAGGCTCTCCGACCGGTTGGGTCGCAAGCTCATGCTGCTGCGAGCCACCTTGGCGGCCGCGGTCGTGGTGGGGTCGATGGGCTTCGTCTCTACACCCTGGCAACTCCTCGGCCTGAGGCTCTTGCAGGGAACGCTCACCGGTACGGTGCCTGCAGCCACAGCTTTGGTGGCCTCCACCGCGCCTCGCGAGCGCGCCGGCTGGAGGCTCGGGACCTTACAAACGGTCATATTCATCGCCGCCGGGGTTGGGCCCGCCCTGGGCGGCGTTAGCGCGGACCTTGCCGGCATCAGGACCTCCTTCTTTGTGGCCTCGTCCCTGCTCGCCGTCTCTGCAGCACTGGTCCTGCTCGGCGTTACCGAGGCTCGGCCCCGTCGGGACGAAGTCGGGGACAAAGAGCACGAAGAGAGGACCGCTCCTCACAGCGCTCCCCTCTCGTACCGGCTGCTGCTCCCGGGTCTTCTCGCCCTGTTCGCGGTCCATGTGGCGATCACGAGCGCATCCGTCGCCCTCCCGGGATTCGTCTACACATTGACTAGCGACGCGGATAGGATCGCCAGCCAAGCCGGTTGGATCATAGGGACCGGGGCGTTAGTCGCATCCCTGGGTGCATTGCTCGGTGGAAGGCTGGCCAACCGCTTCGGCCCGCAGTGGATGATCGTGATGTCGCTTGCGCTCGCCGGGCTCGCGACAATGCCCCAAGCCTTGGCGGCAAGCGTCACGGAGCTCTGGGTGTTGCGGCTCACAGCGAGCCTATTCTTGGGCTGCACCATACCCGTAGCCAATTTGGCCATAAAGGAGGTCGCTCCACCCGAACGGCAGGGGGCGGCCTTCGGGGTCGCTTCTTCGGCCACCTCGACGGGCTTCGCCCTTGGACCGATGGGGGGAGGTTTGCTTGCCTCGGCATTAGGGTTCTGGGCCGCTTTCTTCGTCCCCGGGGCAGCACTCGTCGTCCTCGCGGTCATCTTCGGCATCGTATGGGCACCACGCTTACGGTCTGGGAAGAAGCCCAAATCTTGGAGGAATGTCATTAGCCACCGCACGGGGTAACTAAGACGCGGTACCGAGCCTTCTTCTTTGGGCTTCGCCAGCCGCGTTGTCATGACAACACCGGTGGTGACCTGAGGCATGCCCTCGCTGGGCGAGCACGCATGCTATAGGCTGGAGATGAGGCTTTGTGATGGAGGAGCAGCAACGATATTAGGAGGAGAGATGCCGCTAAAACCTATAGATCAGCAGGTTGTCGCCTTGATGGGTGCCTCAAGCGGTATAGGTCGCGAGACGGCCATGCGCTTCGCCAAACGTGGCGCCAAGATCGTGGTCTCCGCCCGTAACGAAGAGGCGCTTCGCTCGTTGGCGGACGAGATACAGCGCGACGGTGGCGAGGCCCTAGCCGTGCCCGCCGACGTGGCCGAGTTTGATCAGGTGAAGGCGGTCGCGGACAGGGCGGCGAAAGAGTACGGATCCCTCGACACTTGGGTGCACTTGAGCGGCGTTGGGCTTTATGCCACCTTCGATCAGATGGAGCCTGAGGAGTTCGAGCGGGTAGTGGACGTAAACCTGATGGGCCAGGTTTACGGGGCGATGGTTGCGTTGCCGCACATAAAGCGGGAAGGCCGAGGGGCGATGGTCCACGTCTCCTCGGTTGAGGCTAAACGCTCAGCGCCGTTCCACAGCGCCTATGCCGCTGCCAAGCATGGCATCGACGGCTTCCTCGAGTCGTTACGCATGGAACTAAAGCACGAGGGTTGGCCCATCGGCGTTACCAATGTAATGCCGGCGGCTATAAACACACCCTTTTTCAGCAGCTCGCGCACCAAGCTGGGCGTAAAGCCTATGGGCTTCCCGCCGATCTACCAGCCGAATACGGTAGCCGACGTCGTCCTGTACGCAGCCGAGCACCCCACTCGCGAGGTCGTTGCCGGGGGCGCCGGCAAGGCGATGCTCCTCACCCAGCGCATCTCACCACGGCTTATGGACGCCCTCATGCTGCGCGCGGGGTTCGATTCCCAAAAGACTGACGAACCGAAATCCGAAGACGATCCCCACAACCTCTTCGAAGCCCTAGACGAAGACAGGATCGAAGGAGACTTTAGCGACCGGGCGCATCCGAGGAGCCTTTACAATTGGCTAGAGAGGCACCCGCTGGTAAGGCAGGCTGCTCTCGCAAGCGTAGCCTTGGGGGCCGCGAAGTTGCTGCGAGCGCGGATGTCGTAAGCGAACTGGGCCCGATGTCGCTTGAGCGGGCGGTTGGGATCACTTCGCTGGTTGCCCGGCAGTACTGAGGTCCTGCTAACCCGAAGCACTCCCTACCTTCCACGGTCTCTCTCGGACTCGTGCATAGGGGCAACGGTAGGACTCCCATTCACAGATTACAGAGATACAGTCGGGTGGTGAACTGGTCTCTACCAAGAAAGGAATACGTCCCATGCCTGAACAAGAAGTCGATCGATTGAGGATAAAGTATGGGCTGCTGATCATCCTCGCAGGGTTCGTCCTCGTAGCGTTGATCTCCGTTGTTTCGATCTTCAGGTGGCAAGACGTTACCAGTGTGGCGACGGCTATCGGCGCGACCACGAGCTTGGTCGGCACTGTAGTCGGCTCTTTCCTAGGCGTACAGGTAGGATCCGCTGGCAAGGAGCGGGCGGAGGCCGATCGCCGACGTCTGGAACAGTTCGCACGGTTGGCCTTAGCCATGCTACCGCCCGAGGTTGCTAGTCAGGTTCGAGAACAGATGGGCGAACAGAACGCGCCGTAGTGACAGCCGCGTCGTCTCCTTTTAAGTTAATGCCCCGATTTTCCGAGAACACGCGCTCTGAAACCGTCTGAAAACTCTCGGGCGGGTTGCCGGCAAGAGTCCTGAGGGCGCTAAACGGGCTTCTTCGCCCGGTTTTCGAGGATGTGCAACGACGGATGGGCGGTCAAAGGCGTCCTCAGCTACTTTTCAGACAGGCCCTCTCGGCGGCTCTGGCAGGAACTCGCACAACAGAGGCAACGGCAGCCCCTAGGGTAAGTAGGGTAGGTGCAAGCTCCTTGTTATCAAACTCTTACCGAGTTGTTATCCGCTTATGACACACCGATCCTATAAATAGGATCATGAGCCTGTAGTACAAAGCCATGAAAACAAAGGAGAGAGGCGTGCTACGCATAAAATTGGTTCTTGCTTTGATGGCCTTTTTGGCATTAGCTAGAAGCGGCATCTCGTTGTCTGCCACTCAGGAGATCAAGGCATACGAAAGTTGGCAGGGGGACCAATAAAGGCTAGCGGGCATAGAGGCAGCAGAGTAGCCTTAGGTAGGTGCTAGGGCCCTTCTGCTGGGCACCTAGATCTTCTCCTCCTTGTCGGCGACCCAACGCCTTAGGACTTCACCCAGCTCCTCAAGCCCTACCGGCTTTGACACGTAGTCGTCCATCCCGGCTTCGAGAACCTTTTCCCTATCCCCCTGCATGGCACTTCCCGTCATCGCTATGATCGGCGTATGACGGCCTCCGCCTTCGTTTCTCCTTATCTCTCTGGTGGCCGTATAACCGTCCATCTCTGGCATCTGAACGTCCATAAGTACCGCAGCGTATTCGGAGGTGCGCGAGAAGGCTTCGACGGCTTCGACTCCATCCTTCACGGCGTCTACACGGTATCCAAGCTTTTCTAACATCCTCGCGGTTACATATCGGTTCGCCGCGTTGTCTTCGGCAAGTAGGACGCGAGCTTGGTGCTCATACGCCTCACCTGCGCTCTCAGCAGAGGGTGCTCCAGGCTCCGAGGACGCAGACAGAGAGCCACCGGACGATCCTAGCACCGTCGTCAAGCAGTTAAAGAGTTGCGCCTGACGTACAGGCTTGGTCAAGATAGCCTCAACTCCTGCTCGGTACGTATTCTCGACCATGTTGTACTGATTCAATGAGGTCAGCAGTAACAAGCGGGTGGAGGTTAATGCAGGGTCGGTTTTTATCCGCTGGGCCAGTTCCAAACCGTCCATGCCGGGCATTTGCAAGTCAAGGACCGCTACATGGTAGGGCTCGCCTCGCTCTACAGCAGAGCGTAGCTCTTCAAGAGCGCGCAAACCGCCCTCCGCGCTTCCAACGTGCATCCCCCAGGAGGCCAACTGCTGGTGCAAGATTTTACGATTCGTCGCGTTGTCATCGACTATAAGAGCCCGCAGACCATAGATATGGGTACGCCGAGCTGGCACTGCAACCTGTCGTGCGTCTTCTCCCTTCTCGAACTGGGCGGTAAACCAGAAGGTGCTGCCTCTGCCCTGCTCGCTGTCTACCTCTATTCGCCCCCTCATGAGTTCTACCAGCCGCTTGGAAATGGCAAGCCCCAGGCCTGTGCCGCCATACCTGCGAGCGGTTGCAGAGCTTGCCTGAGAGAACGCCTTGAACAACCCCTCCTGCTCTTGGGGTGTCATGCCGATTCCGGTGTCTCGCACCTCGAAGCGGACGGTTACCCTCTCGCTCGTCTCTTCTACCAGCCGGGCGAAGAGAGTAATCTCTCCCTGCTCGGTGAACTTAATCGCGTTAGCCACCAGGTTTGTTAGAACCTGCCGCAGACGGAACGGATCGCCCCGCAGCGCGGTAGGGATAGCGGGGTCGACGAAGTCTACCAGTTCGAGCCCTTTGCTCTGAGCGCTACCCGCCAGCAGTTGAGCTACCTCCTCCACTTCTGCGCGCAGATTAAAGTCGAGGTTCTCAAGCTGTACCTGGCGTGCCTCTACCTTGGAGTAGTCGAGGATGTCGTTCAGGACACGCAGCAGGGTTTCCCCCGAGCTGCGCACCATCTGGGCATAATCTCGCTGTTCAGGTGTCAGCTGGGTGTCAAGCAACAACTCCGCCGTGCCAAGCACGCCGTTCAAGGGCGTACGGATCTCGTGGCTCATGCTTGCCAAGAACTCGCTCTTGGCCCGATCAGCAGCTTCAGCCACCTCTCTTGCCACTCGCTGCTCTTCGGCCCGCTCGCGTTCGATCTCGGCGTTCGCTATGCTCACTAACGTATTGCGCAGTTCGTAAACAGAATCCAGTTCGTGTGGAGCCCACGGTAGCGAGCGCAGACGAACCGTTTGTTTCCAGGCTTCGAAGGATTTCCGCGGGTTGATGCGTCCCGTCTGCTGGTCAACGTCGATAGCCTTATTCGGGTTGCCTCCCCAGGTCACCGTCCTCACTGCTTCGGGCCTAAACCACATCACGTAGCAACCGCGCTCCCGCAAGATCTCCAGCGCCAGCAGGCCGCTTGCCACATCCTTCCACTCCGCGACCGCCTCGTACACCGACGGCAAGGAATCGGTCCAGTAGAGTGTTCCTGAGATCCTAGACCTGACCCACTGTCGAAGTCGTTCGAGAGTGCCCTCGTCGAGGGTTTCTCCGACGGTCGTGTACCGATCCTCCCAGAACACAGCGGCGCCCGAAGCCTCGACGAAGTCGAGCAGGTTTGGGCGAAACCCTGTCAGTCCTTCGGCAAAATGCTGCACACGCGCAACATGCTCGATGAACTTGGCCCGGATAGTCGTCCGCTCCGTATGGTAGGAGTAGTTGCTCGTCGCCGCCTGCACCCTGACCTGTGAAGAGGCAGCCTGCCCGATAAGCTGACAGTTCTGGCGTATCACGTAGGGTAGGTACCTGGGCGAGCGATGATGGCAGGCCACAAGCCCCCACAACCTGCCGTTGTGCAGTAGAGAGATGGACATCGAGGCGGCTACGCCCATATTCTTCAGGTATTCGAGATGGATCGGAGAGACACTGCGCAGGACCGAGAAGGACATGTCGAGTGGCTCCGCGAGGTCAGCGGTACCCAGCAGGCCAGCAGGGCGGTAATCCACGGTAGGTATAAGGCGGATCCAGTTCAGAGTATAGAGCTTGCGAGCTTGTGAAGGTATGTCCGACGCCGGAAAACGGTGATGTAGGTAGCTGCCGATGCCTTCGGTCTTCGCTTCGGCGATGACCTCGCCGTTCCATTCGGGATCAAACTTGTAGATCATCACCCTGTCGAAGCCCGTAATCCGGCGCACTTCTTCTGCGGTCGTCTCGCATAACGTTTGGATATCTGAAATACCCTGAAGGAGTTCTAGGGCACTTCCAGTATTACTGACGGCGTTCTGTATGGCCCGCTCTTCGCTTGTCCGGTGCGGCTCCAGCTCGAAGATGAGGGCACCGCTGTGTCTATGAAGAACCCCGTCGAAACCAGGTCCCTGATCATTACGGAGTTCTATACGAACGGGATTAGCAACACCAACGTTCTTGAGACCTAACGCCTCTCGAAGATGGTCCATACACGCATCATCTATGAACCGCATCAGAGGCTGCTGAAGCAGATTTTGAGCATCGAGGCCAAGAACATCGAGTGCGTTGACACTAGCCTGGGTGATAACCAGATCCGATTCCCTTAGATTAAGTAGTACTCCGTGAGGTTGTATGGCTCCGGGTACGTGTATCGGTTCCCGCTGACATTCTGCCAGGTCCACGGCCCTGTCTAGGGGTTCTCCGTCAGTCACACTACACACCCTGTGTCGAACAGCCAGTAGTCTAGCGAGATGAACGTCTCACAGGCAGATTTGACGAGCTGCTCTTCCTCGGTTCTCCCGTACTTGGCGCAGTGAGAGCTTAGCGCCTCCCGAAAAGATTCCCACATCAGCCCAACTTCGTCCCCATAGCTGCAGAAAAATGCGCACCCTCTATCCCCGTCAAGGGCAAGGTTTTTCTTTAGGTGCCGGCTGATAATCTGACCGCCAAGGGTTGCTCCTTCTAGCACGTATAAACAGCCGAGGGCCTCGGTGATGCTCTTGACCTCGGGCAAGCGCTCGCACCATGTCAACTGGCTGAGTTGTGGCTGGGTCACCTTCAGCCAGAGCAAATCCTTTGCCAGGAGAGGAGCTTTTTGCCGCCGTTCAAGATCGACTGGTAGATTGTGCCAGGCAGGGAGCGCGGCGATCCGCTCCTCAAGAGGCTTGTAGAACCCGAACAGTTTCTGAAGCAGGTCTGTGTAGGTATGGATAGATAAAGTGTCCAGCAGAGGGGCCATCTTGCCTTCCAGGGCATCATGGTAAGCCATAGTCCCCTGCTTTAAAGCCAGCAGACAGTCACCTTTCTTTATCAAAGTTGCCTAGCCGCAGCCAGCAAGGACACCCCAAGTTCCTCCTCAAGCCTTGCTACCCGGATACTCCTGAACTCTCGGTTGAGCTCTGCTAATTGCTGCTGTCGCTGCTGTAAGATCATTCTTCTTCTTGCTATTTCGCAGTCTATTGAGCTATCTTGATTCGAATTGCTGAAATCCCTTCACCACCTACTCACAACGGTAGCAGGCGCCGCATACTGGCGCAAGGGACTAATGGGAACTAATGTCAGGGCCTCTAAGCTTGGCTGACCAAGGAGGCTCGGGAGTTAGAGCACGCTGAGGGTTAGGGTTTTTCTCATCTTGAAGTTTGCAAACAGAGCCTACCACGCAAATGATACCCTTCCTTAGAAGCGTCCGTAGTCACATGAGAGGTTAGGAACCTAGTGTTTCTTTAGGAAGCTGTAAGCCGATGATCGAGTTCGTTCTCAAGTCTCTAGACGATCCAAGCTTCTACTTAGGGATAGCAGTGGTTCTTGTCCCGCTCTTTGTTACCTTCTTAATACTCAGGCGCAAGAAGCTCTTATTTGAGGTAGTTTGCGAGGCCAAGTTACTTGGCTCGGAAGGCAGCAACTTGCAGTACGCAACAGAGATAAGCGATGAGCCTGAACCGATGCTTTTCGTAATAGACCTACGCAACGCCGTAGGCAGCCTTGTCCGGGTAGGTAATACAGGTATCGCCTCGGCGCAATATCAGAGTGATATTGCCTTCTGCTTTGGAGAGAACGCGCACGTTTTAGAAGCAGGGGTTTTGGAAACTCCTTCCGGCATAGAAGCGAGGGTTCATATCAGCGGCCATTACAGAGATAAGGTATTACTTGAGGCAGTACCTTTGAACCGAGGCGATCTGATTCGTCTGAAAGCGGTGGTGAGGAACCCCAAGGCGGAGCCAGAGCCGCTATGGGTAGGAGGCGGAATCCGCTACACCATAGGGGTAGAGGGGCAAATCAGAGGGATTAGGAAGATCCAAAGGAAGTGGGATTCGCAGAAACTGCTCATATACGCGTTCTTGATGGCACTCCTAGGCGTGGTATTGGATAACTCTGTCGTTGGGTGGGCAAGAGGATTGTTAACCGGAGATCGAACGTGGCTTGTGGGACCACCCGTCTTTCTTTTGGGCGTGCAAGTGGCCTTCGTAGTACTCGCAGCTATCTTACTGGTCATTGCGTTGCTCAAGGATAAGAAATCCCGAGAGATTGTTAAGCAGCTGGGTGCCTCTTATCCGATAACGGAGCGCAAGCCTAGGATGGGGTGGTCCTAAGTTTGCGTTTGTGGCAAGGGTGCACAAAACGATAGCCTGAAGGGAGAACGATGACTGATTCGACCGCAGCCACGATCCTGGTCACGGGCGCCACCGACGGCCTAGGCAGGCATGTGGCCCTGGAGCTCGCGGAAAGGGGGGCTACGGTGCTAGTGCACGGCCGCGACAGAGGGCGCTGTGAAGCCACCCTTGAGGAAGTACGAAGGCACACGGGCCGTGAGAGGTCGCACTACTACGTCGCCGACCTCTCCTCGCTAGACGCGGTGCGCGGGCTGGCCAAGCAGATCCTCTCGGAGCACGATCGCCTCGACGTGCTCGTCAACAACGCGGGCATCATCGCCCGCGAGCGCGAGGAGACTGAGGACGGCTATGAGCTCACGTTCACCGTTAACTACCTGGCGCACTTCTTGCTCACCAACCTGCTCCTGCCGCTCCTGAGGAACTCCGCGCCCGCGCGTATAGTTAACGTCGCCTCGGCGGGCCAGAGCCCGGTAGACTTCCGCGACGTAATGCTGGAGCGAAGCTACGATGGCATGAGGGCCTACACTCAGAGCAAGCTAGCCCAGATCCTATTTACCTTCGAACTCGCCGAGCGTCTGCGGGGCACCGAGGTAACCGCGAACGCCCTACACCCAGCTACCCTAATGGACACCAAGATGGTCTTCAATACCTTCGGCCGCGCTTCGAGCACTGTGCAGGAGGGCGCAGAGGCGACAGTACGGCTTGCCGTCTCGCCTGAAATGAAAGGAGTCACGGGCCGCTACTTCGATGGGAAGCGTGAGGCACGCGCGAACCGACAGGCGTACGACGAAAAGGCTAGAGAGAGGTTGTGGGACTTGAGCGAGAAACTGTGCGGGCGCTTCCTCGACCCCCTCGATCGTGTCGGCAATGATGCAATTTAGCGGAAAAAACAGAGAGCTGCCTGACGTGAACTCGAACCAGAACTAACTGATCTAGAGCCAGTTTCCATACATCTGGGGCTGTTCACTGCGGTTCGAAAATCTGTCTTCTCGAGCCAAACTCCCGAGGCTGCCGTTTCTCGTTGTTCGCAGATGTTCGCCCCGGTAACTGTCAAATCTCTGTCAAAATTTGGGCTGCCCTAGTGGCCGATCCAAATAGTGAGCCTGGCGGTCACAAGTCCTGGAGCGTTCATCCGTCGGTTGCGGCTCGGCGGAGCTCGATAGCGCGTGTGAGCGCCGCGACGGCCTCGCGTAACTCGCCAGAAATCTTCGGGTCGGCCAAGATGCCGGCCTCGTCCATACGGTTGGTGGGAAGCCCCACCCTCACTGAGGCCTCCTCTATGAGGTTAGCGTCCGCCGTTGTCAGCGTCTCCGCCAGGGACGCATAGGCGTGAGTGGCGGCCATCGACGCGTTGAGGAGTGCCACGGGCTTCTCGTAGATCTCCCCGCTGCTGACCACCCAGTCGATGGCGTTCTTTAGAGCGCCCGGCACCCCGTGGGCATACTCTGGGCTCGAGATCAGGACGCCGTCGGAGGCGTCGAGCCGGGAGCGGAAATCCATGACCGCGGGCGGGGCGGTTCCCGCGTCGAGGTCGTCTAGGTCAGGGTTGAAGTGCGGGAGGCTGGCCAGCCCTTCGTACAGGATGACCTCCACGCCTTCCGGGGCCAGCCTGGCCGCGGCCCTAAGGAGGGCTGTATTGGAGGAAGCGGTCCGGAGGCTCCCCGAGACAGCGAGGATCCGCACAGGCCGAGGTCGCCACTCCGCCCGGCGTCCTGGGACGCCGACCTCGGCACCTGCCGCCTCCTCTTCCCGCCCGTTGTTCCCAACCTCTCGAGCGCGTTCCTCCATCCTAGGGACTCCTTTCTTGACCCCCTACAAGCCGCTCGTCTCAAAAAAACGTGAAACCTCATAGCGTCTCCTTGGTGGTGAGGCCGACGTGCACTAGTCTTCGGCCACCTCCTCGAGGCTCTGCAGGGTTCGGTCGGCGAGGAAGACCCTCGCGCCCTCCCGGGCGAAGACGCGGGCAACCGCTCCGCCGATAGCCCCTCCCCCTCCGTAGATTACGGCGTTCTTGTTCTTAAGTAACATTCTCTAGCCCTTCCTGGTGAGTCCTATATGGCATATCAGCAGTAAGCTACTGTTCGTTTGCCGTGGGCGATCGACGTCAGCGCTCCGATGTGCGGCCGCTTAGTGGTGGACCGGTTCGAGGACGCGCTCGGTAGCCCTACTCACCATCACCTCACCCGTTAGGGCCTCGATCTCCTCAACCCGGAACTCGGCCAGACCCTCGCGTACGCCCGCCGCCGCGGCCTCTGCGCGACGGCACCTCTCCTCGTCCTCGAACGTGGTGACCGT
>DASQSI010000304.1:0-5436 GCA_035642415.1 Rubrobacteraceae bacterium | reverse complement strand
GTCCGGGTGGTTGGCCAAGGTGTCGATGACAACGGGATTGTTGTTAACGACGTTTATGAAGCCCGGATTGTTGGCCATCGTGTCGATGAGCACGGGGTTGTTGTTCACCACGTTCACGAAGCCTGGGTGGTTGGCCATCGTATCGATGACAACGGGGTTGTTGTTCACCACGTTGATGAAGTCCGGGTTCTGATTGATCGTATGAACTACGTTCGGATTGTTATTGACCAGGTTTACCAGGTCCGGATTCTGCTCGACTTGGGAAACCAGCGTCGGGAAAAGGGTCGGCCCAGGCGCACCAGGGTTCGTCAGGTTCGAGTTGAGGGTTTGTGTACTAGCCTCGGTCACATTTGCCTCCAATCTTGGGCCCATCGCGGTCCATCCGCTTTGGGCGTATTCAGCCTTGTCTAGAAACAGTTTGCGCCAAGAGCGCAGAAAGGCGATCAGCCAAATGGTCGATCACTGGATCGAGCGCTCGGTTAAGATGGGACTCATCCCTTCGGCCGATTTCCTCTTTGCGCTCATACGCTATGGCAACTTACGTTTCCTACAACCAGCGTTCTGGCTTCGGTTGGTCCGGTTCATGCTGTTCTCCTTTGTCTTTGTGGCCACCAACTTTCACCCTTTGGCCGCTAATTATGACCGGGTTTTGCTGGATGACGTTGATCACGGTCAAGTTCTCTTCTGCCGTGTTGACCTCCCCGGGCGTATCGATTGTTGACTTCTCTCGACCCTCCCTATCTGGCTTCTGAGGTTCGTGCTGCAATATTTCGTCCTATCTAATCGTTCCGTACAACCGGCATTCAGGATTCGGCTTGGCTAGCTCGGGTTAATCTCGTTCACTCCAACTGCGCCCGCACTCGCCAGAACACCCGGAAATCTATAGCGAAATTAGGGCTTAGCATCTTGCGGACAGCGGCGCCTTTGTCGGTTGTCGAATGGTCCGCATCCGCCTTATGTCGAGTGCGCTCGAAGATCGCATCGTTCGAGATAGTACCGACCCGAGTTCCTGTATCGGAAGTAGTCACAGCCCCTGCATCGGCCGCGGACCTGCCCGATCTCAACCTATCAAACAGTAATTTCAGGACAAAGGCCACTACCAGTACGACGGAGGCCAATACCACGAGCCCAACAGCGAGCAAAAACAGGTAAGAAAGCGAGGAGCCCTCGTCGTCTTGCATCCCGACCAGCTGGCCCCACAGGAAATACGCTAGTAGAAGAGGCCCTAGGCCAACTAATAGCATAATCAACTCTACCGTGAAGGTTATGGTAGGTTCAGCCACGCCCACGCACTTCTTCATCTCGACAAAAGCTGCCGAGCTGATATAGACTTCCATTGCCCTGTGGTGTTTCCCATCCTCGTACTCTTCATTGTGGCCGCAAATATTCCTTAGTGTCAAGAGCCTAGACCGGCTTTCGTCTTGTTCTGACAATAGTGCGTCTCATAGACGCTACCTCCTCTCCCTAAAGGCGGACTCTCGCCAGCCCTGCCTTAAACTGCGTAGCATGCGTACGATGAAGCACGCATCAAGCCGCCGCATGACCCAAATGGGCTATTTTTCTAGAAAGGTTGCTGGTAAGAGAGCATTAGAGAGCTCCGTCCTTGTAATGCTTGAAGCAGAATTAATGAACGAAAATGATGATTCTCAAAAGCTATCTTTGGGATTTGAAAATTTTAAGTATGACCCCCTGGACGTAACGGTTTCCTACTATGCTTGACTATATCCACAAGGCGTCTTTGCGGGTTGCGACGGAATCCCCATCCGAAGTCGCGGAGTGCCGCCAGCACCATACTGAAGGCGCATCCAAAAGCGTATCCGTCAAGGGCTAGTATCCCTCCTGATTCCTTACCTCCCTTGATCCCGCGTTTGCTCGATTGGCTAATTACAACCTCCTTATGACGATATACTTACGGTTTGTTTGATGAACGGGAGGAAAGGTGCAACCAGGGGATAACGTCTACCGCAATGCCGTTATCCGAATCGCAGAACTTGCCGGAGAACAAGGAGTTCTTGAAGACTTCGTGTTCGAAGGTTGCGATATCAAGGGACCGGCTGTGCTGGTTCCACAGGGTTCGACCTTTGCCAGCACCAACTTATTAGGGGATCCGGAGGCCTTATTATGGGAGATTCCACCCAATCGCCCTAAGGTAGCCGGTGCGATCCTGGTCCGAAACTGCACCTTCGAGGGCTGCACCTTTATCAACGTGGGATTAGCGGGACCGCCTGAATTCATAGAGCAAGTAAAGCAAAGCCTAGGCTTGCTCTAACCGGCTCCTCTCCGCCTAACGAAGCTGTCGTCCCATGCGCAAACCCTGAGATTCGAGAAACCTTAATTTCTATGTCTTTAAGGCTTTGTGCTCCCGAATATGTACCCTCCCACGCAAGAGGCTCCCCACGATATATGAGAGGATTTACTGATATATGAAAGAATTCGAAGGGAGCAACGAAGACTCGCCAAGGCCGGGGACCTGCCTGAACACACTAATAGAAGCCAGAAAAGTCGCTAGGTCTCCCAGGCTGGCCCAGAATTCGAACCGGTAATGAACGGAGCCTAAGATGGACTTTGAAGGACACGAGATGACCTTCCAAGAAGCGGACCGCCGTTACGCTGACCTAAAACGGCAGCTCGACGCTGGCCAGATCAGCCCTAAAGAGTTCGACGCCCAACGTAAACAATTGATGATACAAGACGCCGAGGGTCGCTGGTGGGCTAAGTCCCGTGAGACCGGAGATTGGCACTACCACGACGGCAGCGCCTGGGTGCGAGGCACCCCACCCAGCTACCAGCTACCACCCCAAACGACCCTCCCGAGTAGCACGCCCACCCTAGATCCAAACGGCCAGAAGCGGCGCCGAGGCAGGACCTTCTGGGTTCGGGTAGCCGGCCTCATTGGGGTGGTGGCGCTCGCAGGGGTGGGGATCGTTCTCTGGCTTGTTCTGCCAGGCATTCAGGGTGCGAGCAAGGTAGCTCAAAAAGCAGTCGGCACCGCGAAACCAGCACCCGGCTACCAGCTCGTCAAAGACGATTCTGGAAACCTCTCGGTAGAGGTTCCCTCCGAATGGGAGATTGAAAGCGGTGAGAACTCAGAAGGAGCATCGGACGCGTCTTGGTCATCGTTCGCGGGTGTAAGCATCGGTTCTTCGATTACCGCTTCGGCCGACCTCGGCGCCTGGTACGATGTTAATGCAGCGGGGGTGCCAGGGGTGTACATCGTGGCATCTAAGGAATTGGCGCAGAAGTATACCGACGATGAGCTCGTTACTAAGGGCCCCAATGACTACTCCTCCGGATGTACACCCGGCGAGGCTCAGAATTTCGATCGCTCTTCCTACTCTGGAAAGATACAGGCGTGGAACTGTGATGCAAGCGGCTCTCGAAGGGCACACACCCTCGTCACAGGCTCTGCCTCGCCACAGGGCCGTGAGTGCGTAGTGGTCTTGCAGGTCCTTGCATACAGCGAGGATGACCGCGAGGTTGCTCAGCACATCTTAAATACTTTCGAGGCTGACTGCGCAAGTATCTAGACTTCGAAACACACTGTGGGCGATCCCCTTCCTACCGTTGGTGATGTTGGTGATCCAGCGCGAAGTAGTCGGGCGCGAGGAGCGTTACCTGGAACGTACCTTCAGAGAGAGGAGTACCTGAACTACAAGAGGAGGGTGCGCCGCTGGGTGTAGATGACCATCTGAACTTCCGAGAATAGTTATTCTCGCTAACTAACCTCGAGGCGGCTTCGGTTCCGGTGGTAGAGGTGGTGGGAACTGCGCTAGATAGTTCTAATTCCCTTGAGCACAACATATAGCGCAGCTGCTCGGGATCATAGGCAAAATGCTGTATCCGAGCCCCAGTATAAGAACCCCGCATAGACCATGAGACGTAAACCTCGGACGATAGTGTGGTCCAATACGGCTAAGGAGTAGAAGTGGTCGTTGTTGGATCGTCTCTTAGGAGGTGAGAAGCGTGCCGATCATTGGCCTTATAGTGGGTCTCATACTACTGATCATTCTGCTAAGACTCGTCGGTCTGTGGTAACTTCATAGCGCCGTCTGCTAATCAGCGCATAGCAAAAGAAGGCCGGAGCTCCTAACATAGGCCCCCGGCCCGCTCCGGCTTCTCAGGCTAACACTTTAACTGTTTCTCGTTATCGACACCCTAAATTCTACGCCCTCGCCGGTAGTGATCACTAAGCCTGTACCACCATCGCCGAGACCCGCCTCCTCAAAGGTCGCTATAGCTTCTATGAGGGGCTCATCCTGCTCGCCACGCTCGCCGAGCGAGACCGGTTCGCCCGTCAGCAACGCCACCAGGATATCCCGTAGTTCCTGCTCGCTCAAACACATCCTCCTCCTTTTTCTCGCAGAGCTTACAGCCAAAATGGCCGGAGCGCCTTAGGACCCCAGGCCCGGCTATCCGTACGACCCATTACGGGCTAGTCACGACCACTAGGGGTTGTCGTGCCAGCAGAAGCACTACCGCCAGCCGAGGAAAGGTCCGCGCAGGAGATGCCCGGAGGCGTCTCGTTGCCTGTCTGCGCAGCATGCACGTTGACGTACTTAGGAGAGCCAGAGAAAAGCTCGGCCACGTTTACATCTGAGATGGTGCTCGTGCTTGACCCAGTTCCATCCGGCCCGGTAAAGACCGAGTTAAGAGGATACTGAACCGGGGCCCCATTACCCGCACGGTCATCGGCACAGGTACCACCCTGATGGATGTGAGCTAGATGCTCGGTGCCGGGCTGGTCCTGTAAGTTCTGTACGTACAACTCCACGTCGACTCCTCCACCGCTGCGGTTGGTGAGTCTTGCGTATCCGTTTACGCCGGAGTCCCCGCTCGGGGTGAGGTCGACCGTCGTGCTCGCCAGCTCGGTGGGAACAGTTCCCCCGCCGGTAGTTCTAGGAACGGTTCCTTCGCTGGTGGTTTCGGCGGTCGTTTCCCCTCCGCCTCCGCCCGCGCAGCCGGACGCTATGAACGCAAAAATCGCGAAAAGCAACAGTAGCGGTACGACCCTCTTCACCATCAGAATCCGACCGAACCACTGCATTACCGCCACCTCCGCCGCTTTGGAGTTTATAAACAGCTACGTATATTCCTCCTAGTCGAGCCAAGTAAACCAGACAGCTACCCCTCCCACCGGCATCTCTCCACATCCGGTAACCCCCGGGTCCAGTCGGCGCAAAGCTTGTCACCGGCGTACCCGGCGAAGAGCTCGCCATCCTCTTCGACCTAGAAGTTTGGTATCCATCGTTCTAAGCCACGCACATCCCTCTCTGAGCAACAAGCAGCCATCTTTGGCAACTAGGGCGGGTTGGTGTACGGTGGGTGTAGAGAGGAGAGTAACTTGGTATCCGCAGAGGTTGAGGTTCGGAAACTCAAGCTCCGCTTCGTTGTTCAGATCTACCGCGGACACGGACCGTTTTGGCAGGGCTATCAAAA
>DASQSI010000303.1:0-3376 GCA_035642415.1 Rubrobacteraceae bacterium | reverse complement strand
CATACTTGCCTCCATCAGCTTAACGCACGCTTCAAACCATACCAGCGTACTAAGCAGTCTAGATGAGGCAACTTAGTTTCCGAGAATACTTGATGTGAAACTGTCCGAAAAGGGGCATGAGCAACGCTCCAACTGCGAATTCGGCCGGTATACGGAGGCGAAATGGGCCGAAAAGTGCCGTTTCGGTGGCCCCTAAGGCTACGTTGCAGGCGCGTCCGAAACTTTCGGAGAGTCTCTCTAGGCACCTGGGTCAATAGGCGGCGAGAAGCGTCTAGGCGATGAGCCAGAGGAACGCGACAACCCTAGCGACCCGCGCATATGGCCAACCGAAGATCACCTGGCGGAACGTGAACTCGCCACGCCTCATATGGGCAGCCCCCTTGAGCGGCTGCAGCGCTTGCGGTTGCTTCGACTTAGTCCGTCTGCTGGGCGGTAGCGGGGCGATACTCGAGCGTGACGAGGCGGGCGTCGAGGACTTCGGTGTCGACCAGCTCCAGGTGGATGTCGGGGAGTCCGGCGAAGACCGGCTCCCGGCCCGTGCTGCCGAGTATCAGCGGGAACACGGTTAGCCGGAGTCGGTCGACCATCCTCGCCTCCAAGAGGCACTTGACCACTGAGAGGCTGCCTATGGTACGCAGGGGGGCGTCGCTTTCGGCCTTCAGCCTCCGGACCTCCTCAAATAGGTCCACATTGGCCACCCGGCTGTTGTCCCAAGCCAAGGGCTCTCGCAGCGTCCTGGAGACCACCACCTTGGGCAGCTCGCTCATCCGGTCGGGGCCCTCAACGGGATGGCTCTGGGCGATGGCCGAGAGCGCCTCGTAGGTGACCCGCCCCATCAGCAGGACCTGGGGCATTGCCAAGTGCTCGTCCACCCAACGCTCGAGTTCGGGGCCGGGGTAGCCGAAGTAAGCCGGCGCCCGTTCGCCGGAGGCGTACCCGTCGAGGGTGATGAACAGGTCCGCGATGAGTTGTCCCATATCGATTCTTTCCTCGTTCCTTCATCCGGGCTTCTGAGAACACGTAGCCTGAAACTATCCGAAAAGCCTCATGAGCGGGCCAATCTCCTTGCCATCAGACGACTCATCGCCACATAGATGAACGCCTCGCCAGTCTCGGTCAGCCTTTCATAGTCCTTGCTATACGCCGGTTCTGGTCTGTCCAAGAAAAAGTGTGCTCCACTACCCACCGTTTCGACAAAACCTGGAAGCCTTTGGGCGGCAACAGTTTCTCCCACTCTACCTTCACCCCCTCTTTGTTCCACTGCTCAGCCCACGACTTCAGAACCTCATTTGGGGCAGGCTTTCTCGTACGCTCGACGAGCTCCACGCTCCACCCTAGAGTCTTCTGCACCCAATCTTTGCCCTTGTCCTCTCCCCGGTAGCCAGCGCCCAACCACAAATGTTTGAGGCAAGGGAATTCTAGGTCTGCCTGCTCAAGGAGCATCTTGTTCCCGTCCCAATCCATGATGTTGGCGGCGTGTACCTTGGCTTTGAGCACCAAGCCCTGCGTATCTACGAGTACATGGCGCTTTCTGCCCTTCACCTTCTTGCCGCCGTCGTATCCTCGCTCTTCTCCTCCTACACCAGTGCTCTTGCCTGACTGGCTGTCGACGATGCCGGCGCTTGGTTGAGGATCTCTGCCCACACGGACTCGTACCCGCTCGCACAAGGCGGCGTGCAAGTTTTCCCAGGTACTGTCGATACGCCAAGTTCTGAAGTAATGGTGAATGGTTTTCCAAGGAGGGAAGCCGTGAGGGAGTAGGCGCCAGGCACACCCACTACAGACTATGTAGAAGATGGCGTTAAGGACTTCGCGCAAGGGACGTACTCTGGGCCGACCGGGGGCTTTATGGGCAGGAATATGAGGTTCAATGCAGGATCACTCGGCGTCGGAGAGGTCGGTAGAGTAAGGCTTTGTGCTAGGGTACCGAACTAACACCTCACTACCCCTTTTCGGACAGCTTCAGAGCAGCGTTTATTCTCGGAAACTCAAGAGCAACGAGAGCATGAAAAAAGAGAGAGGACCGGCGCTCCTAAAAGCCCGGCCCTCTTCGAGGTTCTCATACCTAGAGGGTCTTCCCGTGGCGCCACCTACAGTGTATTTGCTTGCCGGATAAGCCCGCGACTACCAAGCCGGTGCCAAAGACCAATGCGCTAGCAGTACCGACCAGCTCCATTGGGGAGGCACCTCCCGTGGTCGGGAGTGTACCGCCGCCAGCGGCCTGTGCAGCCGCGTTGACCTCTTGTGCCAGAGTGGCTAGGGGAACACTCGGAGGAACCACACAAGCTGTGTTCCCTTCTATGATGCCGCCTATTCTGATACATAGGTTCTGCCCCTGAGTGGTGCTGCCGCCACCAGCGACCTGTGCAGCCGCGTTGACCTCTTGTGCCAGAGTGGCTAGGGGAACACGAGAAAACGCACTTTGAGTAAACGCACAATTTATGTTCCCTTCTGCGTCTTGGCCTATGTCGCCGCCAAATCTGATACATAGGTTCAGCACCATTGGTGACCGCTGAGTGTTGCCTAAACCACCTGGCCCTGGGATCGCCGACTGCGCCAATGCCACCGCCGAGAAAGTAGTTGCCGCCAGCACGACTAGGACAAAGGTAGCCGCGAGAAGCTTCATAATGCAGCTCATGATGCTATCTCCTTTTCCACGCTACCCACATAACGTTTGCCCACTCTGTCACGATGGGGCCGATGGTAGCAAAGCTGTCAAGAGGCCTGAGGCAAAGCTGGACATGTTTTAGGAGAGGCTGCCTATTATTCACCTAGTTACCACCAATACGAATTCCCGGGAACCCAGCTTCCGGTGACGAGACCGCAACCCCCAGACCTTCAACGGCACGCAACCGAACGTCGGAGGGTAAGGAGGGTAATGTCGTCCTCCTGCTTCCACCCCTGCCCTCCTCCTCCTGTGAAGGAGTAGAGCTCCTCTAGAAGGAAGTCCCCTAGAGATATCCCTCCTCGCAAAGTACGGCGAGGAGCCTCCTCAGCCTAGGGAAGCCAAACATCTCTCCTTTAGGGTTATGTGCCTCTACTCTATCCCATCGCTGTAGAACAGTGCTGCTTGGCCAGCTTTTAGGGTAGTCTGCTTCTCCTCATAGCCCATCCTAGGCATCAGGCCCAGAGGCATCCCTGTGGCCCTCATCTACGACAATGCCTAAGCGTCCGTTCGGTAGCTCGAAGAAGTCGTAGAAGTCTCCACCTACCTCCCTAGCGGGCTTATAGTGGGAGGTGATCTTCCATCCCTCCAGCTCTGGCTAAATTTGAAGGACATCTCCCTGCCGGTGGGGGCGACACCCATAATCTCCCTTCGGTTGTGAGTGCTGCGCACGATCAAGCGGGTCCACACTTTGTCTCCTTGGGCTACCTG
>DASQSI010000302.1:0-48752 GCA_035642415.1 Rubrobacteraceae bacterium | reverse complement strand
AAGAGCAGCACAAAGGCAAGGAAGAGAAGGAGGAGTTTGCTTTCTAGTCCCTGTCTTCAAAGCTCTAGAGCTAGCTACTAGCTCTACGCTCAATAACGCGCTTTATCGCCTCGGCGATCTCCACCACACCAACAGCCTTATAGAGCACCTCGTCTGCGCCAGCCTCCTTGGCCAAGACCTCTAAGTTGGGCTCTAAGCTTCCTGTAAGCACCAATATGCCCAGGCGAGGTTTGACCTGGCGCAGCTGGCGAACCAGGTCGATCCCATCCCCGTCAGGTAGGAAGATATCGATGAGCGCTACGTCGATCTCCCCTGGGGAGATACTTCGCCCTTCGGCGAGCGAGCTGGCTTGTGTGACCACCACTTCCAAGTCCTGCTCCTCCTGGTTTAAGAAGGACGCTAGGGCTTCTCGGAAGGCAGCGTGGTCCTCTACCAATAGTAGGCGCGTTATTTCCTAACCTTTCCTGCACCTCTCGCCCAGACACTTCACGTCCAGATAGAGGAGGCTTTCTTCCTCTCTTAAGCGTAAACATGACACATAGCGTGAAATCTTGCAATCAAGCAACAAGCGAGATAGTCGCGGTTCTGCTTCATGGCGGAGTCGCAAGCGGAGGAGGCCCTAAGACAGGCGGGCTAGCTCCCGCTCGATGCGAGGTTGGTCGAAACCTACGATCCACCGACTGCCTATCTTTATGACCGGCACTCCCATCTGGCCTGTCTTCTTGATAAGATCTTGGGCCGCTTTCGGATCACCCTCTATATTGACCTCTTTGAAGCGCACCCGGTTTTCCTTTAGGTAACGCTTCGCCCGCTTGCACCATGAGCACGAAGGCGTGCTAAACAGTATTACCCTAGACACCTTGACTCCTCTGGCGTATGTTCTCCTTTAGGTACATCGATCGTCTATACGATCAGCATACCTGATATCCGGCTGCTGCCTGTCGGCCGGTACGCTTCCGTCAACTCTAGCCTGCCACCCGGCAGAACAACCCTGAACCGCCGCGTAGTAATTGGAAAAGTCTGCTGACCTACTTGAACGGCCCTCGGTGCTCCTTGAAATACGGCTTCGCACGACGACACCGTGAGCACGTGGAGGTACTGAACAACATCACTTTGGGCACCGATGATCTCCTTTGTGGTATCGATTATCGCACGATTATAGGCTAGGCCCTGCTGCGCAACAGTAGGGGGTGGTATATGCTTCGACGTGTTGGACCAAAAGTCCTCAGCTGCTTGAGCTCTCCTTCCGGGCCGGATAGAAGATGGGACCGCTGTGGTAGAACTGGTGCGTGCTTAAGGAGGAGGCTTGGGCTGCATCGGAGCTCAAGGTCTGCACCACTGCTTTATGAGAGCTAGGCAATACCACCTCCGAGTTGGCACGTCCTAGTTAGAGCAGCCAAAGGCTGAGGTTTAGGGCACAATAGAAAGCAACGGTCAGGGATGATGTCGGGAAAGGAGAGAGATGAAGAAGGTGCTCAACGCTCCAGAGAGAGCGGTGGAAGAGATGCTACGGGGAATGGAGCTGGCGCACGAGGGCTTGATCCGGCTCCTCCCCGAGCATAACGTCATCTTGCGGGCCGATGCGCCTGTGCAGAACAAGGTTGCTCTCGTCTCCGGCGGCGGTTCGGGCCACGAGCCTACCCACGGCGGCTACGTGGGCCCCGGCATGTTGGACGCGGCCTGCGCCGGAGCTGTTTTCACCAGCCCTACTCCGGATCAGATGCTCGAGGCCACCAAAGCCGTAGACGGCGGGGCTGGGGTCTTCTACGTCGTAAAGAACTATACAGGCGACGTGCTGAACTTCGAGATGGCTGGGGAATTGGCCGAAGCCGAGGGTATACAGACCGACTACGTAGTAACTAACGACGACGTGGCGGTCGAGGACTCGACGCACACCTCCGGACGGCGCGGGGTGGCGGGCACGGTCTTCGTGCACAAGATATGCGGCGCGGCGGCCGAGGATGGCAGGGATCTCGCGAACATAAGGGAGCTTGCCGAGCGAGTAAACTCCCACATGCGCTCGATGGGAATGGCCCTGACCAGTTGTGTGCCACCTGAGAGCGGAGAGCCCATCTTCGAAATCGACGAGGACGAGATGGAGATCGGGATCGGCATCCACGGCGAGCCGGGCGCCGAGCGCAAGAATATAGAGCCCGCCGACCGGATAGTGGACGAGATGTTGGGGAGGATCCTCGGTGATACTGTAGATTTCACGCAGGGTGAGGTCGCGGTGATGGTCAACGGCATGGGCGGCACGCCCCTGATGGAGCTCTACGTTGCCTACGCCAACGTTCGAGACATCCTCAAGAGGGAAGGAGTCCAAGTCTACCGGATGCCCTACGTTGGAGAGTACATGACCTCGCTAGAGATGGCAGGCTTTAGTATTACCCTGCTCAAGCTGGACGACGAGATGACGGGATACCTGGAGGCGCCGTGCAGCGTTGCGGCGGGCCGCCCGTTTTAGAAGACATAGCCCTAGTTATCGTGTCCGCCCGATGTGTATCCTGATGTACTATTAGAGCGGCTATGGGAAACCACAGCCTCCGCGACGCGGTCTGACGGAAGGGAGAGGCTTTGGGAACCACGGGAGCCACACTAGACCTCGTAAAGGCGATGGCCGCCACGATGAAGGAGCACCAGCGGCACCTGACCCAGCTCGACTCGGCCATAGGCGACGGTGATCATGGCAACAACATGCACCGGGGCTTCCAGGCCGCTCTGGAGAGCTTGGAGGCGGCGAACCCGGAGACGCCTTCGGACGCGCTCAAAGCCGTCTCGACGGCCCTCATAAGCAAGGTCGGGGGTGCTGCAGGCCCGCTGTACGGCACAGCTTTCCTGCGCGCCTCGACCACCCTCTCGGGCAAGGAAGAAGTCTCATGCGAGGACATGGTGGAGGCGCTGGACGCGGCTGTCAAAGGCGTTAAGCAGCGCGGCAAGGCCGAGGCGGGGGACAAAACGATGGTCGATGCCCTGGAGCCGGCCGCAGAGGCTGCAAGGAAGGCTGCATCTTCCGGCAAGAGCGTGGGTGAAGTGTTGCGGGTGGCGGCGGAAGCTGCGGGGGAGGGAGCGGAGGCGACCGTCCCGCTCATCGCCAAGAAGGGTCGAGCGAGCTACCTCGGCGCCCGGGCCGCTGGTCATGTAGATCCAGGGGCACGCTCGTCTTACCTGCTCCTTGACGCTGCCGCTCGCTCTCTGGGAGCCTAGGATGATCGGCTTCGTGCTCGTTTCCCATAGCTCTGAGATCGCGAAGGGCACCGCTGAACTAGTTCAGCAAATGGCTGCCGGCGAGCTGGAGGTCTCCGCGGTCGGCGGCGACGCCAGCGGCTCCCTCGGCACAGACCCGGACCGGATCCGGGCGGCCATAGAAGGCCTCGACGCCGACGAGGTACTAGTCTTCATGGACATAGGTAGCGCGGTCCTTTCGACCGAGACCGTCTTCGAGATGCTGGAGCCAGAGGTGGCAAAGAAGGTGCGGCTCGTAGATGCGCCTTTCGTCGAGGGAGCGTTGGCAGCGGCGGTGGCCGCTTCCGCGGGGGCGGGGGCGGATGAGTGCGTACACACGGCGATGGAGGCCCGTACTGAGCCCAAGTTGCATAACGAGGAGTGAACCATAGAGCGTAGGCAACGGCACCCACGCCGGTAGGAGCGGCACGTAGGGAGCCTAAAGATCAGATAAGGAAGCTGAAACGATTGATGGCAGAAAAAAAGGCAACGGTCAAACCCGAAGAAGGGCTTCACGCCCGGCCGGCAGCAGAGTTTGTCAAGAAAGCCAAGCAATTTGCCGCCGAAATAACGGTGATTAAAGGCAACAAAGAAGCCAATGCCAAAAGTCCGATGAAGATTATGACCCTGGGAGCTAAAAAGGGCGACGAGGTATTAATCCGGGCCGAGGGGGACGACGCGGAAGAGGCCGTGGACGCCCTGATCGAACTCATCTCGGAGAACAAGCACTAACACCGGGTGCTGAACAGACCCTGGTATTGGGTAAAACCGAAAACAAGGAATTCGGCTTGTGGCACGAGTCGAAGTGGAAGGAGATTCTTGGGAGCAAAAAGACGTGGGTAAGCCCGTGAGGCTCACCGGCGTCGGTGCCTCTGAGGGAACGGTGGTGGGGCCGGCCTTTGTCCACGTTGCCGGGGGGCTCAAGCCGGAGCGAGAGAACATATCCGGGGACGAAATCGATGCCGAGCTGGAGCGTTTCCAAGAGGCGATCGAGGCTGTAGTAACAAAGCTCTCTGAGACCCGCGACCGGCTCAAAGAGTCGGCCGGAGAGGAAGAGGCGGCCATTTTCGACGCCCATGTTGAGATAGCCCACGACCCCGAGCTCTTTTCGGAGGTCGAGGAGCGCGTCCGGAACCTATCGAGCCCGGAGGCGGCCGTGCTGGCCGTTGGCGAGGAGTATGCCGAAATGTTCGCCGGGCTGGAGGACGAGTACCTTAGGGCTAGGGCCGACGACGTACGCGACGTGGCCCACCAGATAGCTGCTGAGCTTATGGATCGAGGGGCCGAGGGACTCGAGTCCTTGAAGACCCCCTCGGTCATTCTCGCCCGCAGCCTGGTCCCATCGGATACGGCTCGCCTCCCGAAGGGCATGGCCCTCGGCTTCGTCACCGCTGAAGGCTCGAAGACTTCCCACGTCTCGATCATGGCCCGTTCGATGGGAATACCGGCCGTAGTGGGCGTCGGTTCGGCCTTGGAAGAGGCGTATGACGCCGAAACGTTGGCCGTGGATGGCGGCGAGGGATACGCGGTCGCTGACCCTGATCCTGACGTGCTCGCTGAGTTCGAGCGGAAGCAAGAAGCGGCGAACGCCGAAAGGAGCGCCCTCGAGGAGTTCAGGCACCTAGAAGCCCGAACCCGTGACGGGCGTCGCGTCGAGGTCTCGGCTAACCTTGGTTCCGTGGATGAGGCCGAAGAGGCCCTCTCATGGGGAGCTGAGGGAGTAGGGCTCTTCCGTACGGAGTTCTTGTTCATGGAGCGTCCGGAGTTGCCGTCGGAGGACGAGCAGTACGAGGCCTATCGCCGAGTGGCCAGGACCTTCGGCGAGAAGCCAGTGATCATACGTACGCTGGACGTGGGTGGAGACAAGAACCTGCCAGGCGTGGACCAGCCCGAGGAGAAGAACCCCTTCTTGGGCTGGCGGGGCATTCGAATGAGCTTGGACGTGCCCGGGCTCTTCAAGCCCCAGCTCCGAGCCGTATTGCGGGCAGGAGCTCACGGAAACCTGAAGGTCATGTTTCCGATGGTCGCCGATGTCGAGGAGCTACGTACGGCGAAAAAAATCCTAGCCGACTGCGAGGAGGAGCTAAGAACCGAAGGTGAGGAGACCGGTACGGTAGAGGTCGGGGTCATGATCGAGACGCCCGCGGCCGCGATCTGCGCTGGACAGCTGGCCCCTGAGGTCGCCTTTTTCTCTATAGGCACGAACGACCTGGTCCAGTACACCTTGGCCGCCGACCGGGGCAACGAGCGCTTATGGTGCTTGCAGAGCGCTAGACACCCGGCAGTACTCAAGCTCGTTAAGGACACTTGTGATGCCGCCAGTGTTAACGATGTCTGGGTCGGGGTCTGCGGCGAGGCCGCCGGAGAGCCGGCTCTTATTCCGAAGCTTATAGGGCTCGGCGTAACCGAGCTGAGTATGAGTGCTCCGTTAATCCCCAAGGCTAAGAAGATTATCTCAGAAGTAGAGACACCCTCGATTATCGAAGATTGAAGACCTCGCAACCTATACTGTAACGGTCCTCACGAGGGCTCACTACTACGGGCTTTATGGTCCCCCTGTTCAACGCTCCAAGACCCAGGTGTCCTTCGTCTTGCCGCCGCTGGAGATGTTTACGACGTGCTTGCCGGGGACGGCCACCCGCGTCAGGGGACCGGGTACTATCTCCACGACGTTAGGGTCCTTAGGGTCTGGCGCCAGGGCGATTATTCGGTAGTCGGCGTAGGAGTCCCTAAAAACAAAGCCATCTTCCCTCGCCCCGCAGAGCACGTGGGTCGAAAAGTCGACCAACTCTTGCGCTATGTACTCGACCGGGTTGCGCTCTACCACTCTTCGGAAGCTCTCGATGGACTCTTTGGACTCTTCGGGCCCGATCAAAACTTCCTTACCGCCGTAACCGCCCCGGCTCTTGACGACCAGATCCCCGAAGCGCTCCATCACGTACCGATAGTCTTCCTGAACCGCAAGCGACCACGTCCTGACATTCTTTATGATCGGCTCCTCCCCAAGGTAGGTACGGATCATCTCCGGTACGAAGGCCTCTACGGCCTTGTCATCCACCACTTCGGAGTTGGGGGCGAAGAGGACGTGTACTTTGCCCTTGACGTGGCTGTCTATGAGCTCCGGCAACTCCGCATAAAGTATGTCTTCATCGACCCGCTCGTAGACGATGTCTATTCTGTGTCCAGTCGGTTTGTGTACCAGGTAGCCGTTATGGTCAAAGCTGAGATCCTGCGTCTCCGCCAGGATCGCGCCCATCTCCTCGGTGTAGATGTGGTGATCTAGGTAGAACTGATCTTCGGGCCCGCTCGTTACAACCGCGAGTGTCGCTTCGGGCCCTCTCGGCGACGAAGCCCGCAAAGCATCGCCAAGCCGCCTTAGCCAGCCCTTCAAAGAAAGCACCGGCAGCCTAGCGAAGGCTTTGGGAAAAAAGACCTCTTTGCTCATCCTGCGGCGCCGGGTCATGGCGGCCAGCCCCACGGGCATCTTGGCGTTTTGCTCGATCACAAGATAATCCCAACCGCTGGGCAGACTGCTCCTCTCGACCGCTACGACGTCGAAGGCTACCTGCCGGACCGGCACCTCTCCGAAGCGATTGGGAACGGTGGGGTCGTAGAGTATGCTCGTCTCTATGATCTCTTCCGGCACGACCTCTTCCGTGCCCGCTTCGAGCCTGCGGAGAAACTCGTTGATAGCCCGCATCCTTTGTATGAGACCATCCTTCAAGGGTTCCCAATCGGTAGCAGGCACGATGCGGGGGAACCAGTCCGTCGGGTGAGTTTTGTCGCCTTCCCGAATACCAAAAGCGTATTGTTCATCCAGGAGGAGACCGTGCGCCTGGCGGAGGTTCTCCTCCCAGCGCTCAGGACCCATCTTCTCGAGCTCCTCGAAGACGGCTTTGTAGATAGGGCGCGGCTCTCCGCCAGCTCCGAAGACCTCGTTCGCACCCGGCAGCGTACGCTCGAATACTATAGGTCTCACAAACCGGAGATTATATAAGTTGCACCCTAACCCTGTTTGGCAGATCAGGCGTAGAGAGGGTGGCCTCAGGTCGCTATACTGATAGCAGATGGAGCAGGTGCGGCTAATACCTCCTGGGGAGAGAGGGACGCGGGGCGCGAAGGCGCGCCTTTACGTCCGCTGGATGCCCCACCTCGGAACCGAGGCTGTCGCCCTCTATGAGCTACTCCGCGTCCTCCCCGACATCGGCAGGGACACCGTGGAGGTTGAGGAGCTAGCCGACCTTTTGCGGTCCACCCCTGAGAGCGTAGAGGCTTCGCTCAAGGTCCTCGTCGAGCACGGTTTTGCAGCGGAACGCAACGGTTGGGTTGAGGTTCTGGAGCATCCGCCGATAGCCGATGAAACCGGATGGGGGAGAGCGCCCGTTGGAGAGATCGAGGTCGTGCGGGCGGAGCCAGAGGGGGTTTCTCCGGACGATTACTTCCGCTTCATGGGGAGTCTGCCGGCGCCGCATATTCTGGAGTTTTTGAACGGGTACTGTGAGCGGGACGGGCTCGAGCCGGCGGTGGTCTTGGAGTCCTTGAGGATCGCCAGTGAGCGGGATGCGAGAAGGGTAGGGTACGTAAGAAGCATTCTGGAACGGTGGGTCGAGCGTGGGGTAAAGACCGTCGAGGATGTAAAGCGCTTCGAGAAGGACCGTAGGCTCAGACTCGTCGAGGAGAGCGGGGCTGTGCGCGGGGGCGCCCTGAAGCTTAGAGAGGGGGTGAAGGATGGAGCCGACCAAAAACCTGCTGCCCGACGCCGAGAAGGCTATGAGTGGCTCTTTGGCGAGTAGGAGGAACGCATCGCACGCCCTCAGGCTCGACGACAAGATCTGCCCACACTGCGGCCAGGATCTCGAGGCCGAGTGGGTACAGTTCCCGCCGGCCCTCCAGCAGAGGTACGGCAAACCCGGTGAGTGGTACTATCATCCCTGCACCCCCGAATGCGAGAAGAAGAACGAACAGCGCGAGTGGGAGCTCGCGAGACGCGACGCCCGCGTTGCCTCTCTCTTAGAAAAAAGCGGCCTCTCCAAACGTCTCAGGCGCTACACCTTCGCCAACTTCAAGCCCTACGTAAGCCCGGAGGCCACCAGGGCTGTAGAGAGGGTGGAAGAGTACCTCGAACGTTGGGAAAAAAATAGAGAGGAAGGTCGGGGCCTCTACTTCTGCGGGGGGGTCGGTACTGGGAAGACTCACCTTGCGGTCGCGGTGATGAACGAACTCATCCAGAGGAGGCGGGTGCCCTCGCTCTTCGTGACCGTGCCGGAGCTACTAGACAACCTGCGCGGCGCTTATAACGATCCTGGACGTGACCTGGACGAGTGGATGGCGGCCGTCAAGAACGCGGAGTTTTTGGTCTTGGACGATCTGGGCTCGGAGAGGCCCACCGAGTGGGTGCAGGAGCGAATCTTTGTGATCGTCAACCACCGCTACCGGGAGACGCTACCGACCGTTTTCACCTCCAACACCGGTCCAAAAGATCTCGCCCAGCAGCTAGGAGAAAGGACGGCGAGCCGGATCATCGCAATGTGCGATTGGATCGCTCTCGAAGGCAATGACTACCGGGAGACCGCTGCGAAGGAGAGGCGCTAGGACGATGAAGCTATGAGGGATGAGTTCTTGATCACACGCCAGGGTAAGCAGTACGTGCTTTTCGCCGGCCTACTGGATGAAGCCCACAGCCGGGGTCTTAATTCCATAGACACCGAGCTCGTCCAGGCCCCCACCGAAGAGAACGGACGGGTAGCCATCTGCAAGGCCCGGGTGGACATGGAGGATGGCCGGACGTTTTCGGGGATTGGAGACGCCTCCCCGGAGAACGTGGGCCGAAATATCGTGCCGCATATTATTCGTATGGCCGAAACGAGGGCGAAGGCGAGAGCCTTGCGCGACGCCGTGAACGTCGGAGCCACTGCTCTCGAAGAGCTCGCCGATGGCGACGACGCGCTGCCTACCGGCTATCCTCCAAAAACCAGCAGCTCCGCCCCCAACGGCAGAACCGAAGCAAAGATTGAGGTCATAGGTGAAGCTTCGCAGGAGAACTCCCGGCGAAGCGCCAAAGGATCTTCTCAAAGGGCGCGTAAGAGCCAGATTGACCTTCTTAAGACCCTCGCCGAGGAGCTTAGGGGCGAGAACGGCGTCGTCCGACTTGAAGGTCGCATCGGCAAGCCACTCGCCGAGCTCTCCCGCGCCGAAGCCGACGAGTGGATAGACCGCCTCACCCCCGCCGAAGAACGCGAGTAGAGCCACCTGTAACGCGCTCTTCGTCCCCTTACTCTGTTGCCTTATGAGGTGAGGTAGGAGTGTGGGCTGGCACGAGCACCGTAAGCTGCTGGTTCTACCTATGAAGCGATACCCTCTCGGCGAGACTTAGTGCTGGTCGACAGCTACAATCCTTATCTGATCTCTGGTTCCGACAGGCGTGAGGAGAGTAGCATGTCCGCAGCAGGTCTTCGATCGTGTGAGGAGACGTGATGCTGCGTAAGGTTCTGGTCGCCAACCGCGGCGAGATCGCCATCCGTGCGTTCCGAGCGGCCTACGAGCTAGGTATCCGTACGGTCGCGGTCTATACCCCGGACGACCGCGGTTCCCTCCACCGCCAGAAGGCGGACGAGGCTTACGAGATCGGGGAGATAGGCCGCCCGGTGCACGCCTACCTCGATGTTCACAAGCTGGTAGCTACCGCGCTACGCGTTGAGGCTGACGCCGTCTACCCAGGCTACGGCTTTCTCTCTGAGAGTGCTACCTTCGCAGAAGCATGCGCCGATGCTGGGCTAGCGTTCGTGGGACCCCCACCCGGCGTTCTCGCACTCACCGGGGACAAACTGCGGGCCCGACGAGCCGCCGAAGAGGTCGGCATTCCGGTGTTGCGCGCCTCGGGGCCCGTCGACGATCCGCAGGAGGCACTTGCGGCGGCCGAGGAGATCGGCTACCCGGTGTTTGTCAAGGCGGCCGGAGGAGGAGGAGGTCGAGGGCTACGCCTGGTCGGGCGTCCCGAAGACCTGCAAGGCGCCGTAATCACGGCGATGCGCGAGGCGCAAGGAGCGTTCGCGGACCCGACGGTCTTCCTTGAGCAGGCCCTGCACAGGCCCCGGCACATCGAGGTCCAGATACTGGCCGACGCTGCCGGGGAGGTCGTTCACCTGTTCGAGCGCGATTGCTCGGTCCAGCGGCGTCACCAGAAAGTGCTCGAGATTGCCCCTGCGCCCAACCTGGATCCGCGACTGCGTGAGAGGCTCTGCGAGGACGCTGTCCGCTTCGGTCGTGCCGTCGGCTACGAGAGCGCCGGTACGGCCGAGTTTCTCGTAGGTGAGGAAGGAGAGTACGCTTTCATCGAGATGAACCCGCGTATCCAGGTAGAGCACACCGTCACCGAGGAGACGACCGACGTCGATATCGTCCACGCGCAGCTACGCATCGCCGGGGGCGAAACGCTGCGGGATCTCGGTCTGGCCCAGGACAGCATCCGACAGCGTGGCGTGGCGCTGCAGTGCAGGGTTACCACCGAGGACCCGGCGAGCGCCTTCAGGCCGGATACGGGCCGGATCTCGGTGTACCGCTCACCCGGCGGGGCGGGCATCCGCCTCGATGGCGGCAGCGCGTACGCGGGCGCGGAGATAAGCCCTTACTTCGACTCGCTCTTGGTGAAGCTCACCGCCCGTGACATCGACCTCCCTTCTGCCGCCCGCCGCGCTCATCGAGCGCTGGCCGAATTCCGGGTGCGCGGTGTGGCGACGAACATGGCCTTCTTGAGGGCGGTGCTCGCCGATCGGGACTTCCTGGCCGGGCAGTTGAGCACGTCGTTTATCGACGAGAGACCCCACCTCACCGCCGCAACGACTGGCCGTGACCGCGCGAGTCGCCTCCTCGACCTTCTCGCCGACGTCACCGTAAACCACCCGCACGGGCCGCCCCCAACGGTGCCCGACCCGCGGACGAAGCTGCCGTCTCTTAGGGACGGTGACCCGCCGTCGGGTTCCCGCCAGCGGCTTCAGGAGCTGGGTCCCGAAGGATTCGCCCGCTGGTTACGTGATACCTCCGCGCTGCAGGTGACCGACACGACGATGCGGGACGCACACCAATCCCTGCTCGCTACCCGGATGCGGACTTTCGATATGCTCTCCGTCGCCCCGTATGTCGCTCGGACGCTGCCCCAGCTGCTCAGCGCCGAGGTGTGGGGTGGGGCAACCTTCGACGTGGGGCTGCGGTTTTTGCATGAGGACCCATGGGAGCGGCTTGCCCGTCTTCGAGAACTCCTCCCGAACGTCTGTTTACAGATGCTGCTGCGCGGCCAAAATTCCGTCGGCTACACCCGCTACCCGCTCGAGGTAGTGCGCTCCTTTGTCGCTGAGGCCCGTGCAACCGGTATAGACGTCTTCCGCATCTTCGACGCCAACAACGACGTAGATCAGATGCGTCCCGCCATCGAGGCAACACTGGAGGCGGGTGCGATAGCAGAGGGGGCACTCTGCTATACCGGAGACCTTTCAGACCCGAGCGAGAAGCTCTACACCCTCGACTACTACCTGCGCTTGGCAGAAGAGCTGGTAGAAGCCGGTGCCCACGTGCTCTGCGTAAAGGACATGGCAGGCCTCGTGCGTGTCCCCGCAGCGCGTACCCTCGTAGGCGCGTTGCGAAGAAAGTTCGATCTGCCGGTGCACCTTCACACTCACGACACTAGCGGCGGACAGCTCGCGACTTATCTGGCGGCGGTGGAAGCAGGCGTCGATGCCGTGGATGGCGCAGCTGCCCCACTCTCAGGCATGACGAGCCAGCCAAGCCTCGCCGCTATAGTGGCGGCGACGGATCACACCGAGCGCGCTACGGGTCTCTCGCTCGCCACTTTAGGAGAGTTTGAGCCCTACTGGGAGGCGGTAAGGACGCTGTACGCGCCCTTCGAAGCCGGGCTTCGTTCCCCGACCGGTACCGTGTACCGCCATGAGATACCTGGAGGCCAGCTTTCTAACTTGCGACAACAGGCAGCGGCCCTTGGGCTGGCTGCCCGCTTTGAGGAGGTCGAGCGTTTGTACTCTCGCTGCGACGCCCTGCTAGGACGCTTGGTGAAGGTCACGCCTACGAGCAAGGTTGTCGGGGACCTCGCGCTCTACCTCCTCTCTGCCGGGATAGATCCGGACGACCTCGCGAAAGATCCCGCTTCGCATGACTTGCCGGACAGCGTCATCGGGTTCCTCCGGGGCGAGCTCGGCGAGCCGCCGGGCGGCTGGCCAGAGCCGTTTCGCTCTCGCGTGCTCGCCGCGCGCGCGGATCCGCCATCCGAAGCACAGCTCTCGAAGGAAGACCGCGAAGCGCTCACCAGTCCTGAACGCCGGGCGGCGCTGAACCGGCTGCTGATGCCCGGGCCAACGGCAGACCAGCAGGCTGCTGCGGAGCGATACGGCGACGTCTCGGTCGTCCCGACCAAGGCGTTCTTGTACGGGCTAGAGACGGGCGAGGAGCTGGCGATCGACTTGGAGCCTGGGGTTCGGCTGTATATCCGCCTCGAAGCCATAACAGAAACCGACGACCGCGGGATAAGGACTCTGATGATCACGCTAAACGGCCAACCTCGCCCGATCGACGCACAGGATCGCTCGGTGCAGCCCGAAGTCGCGGTCCGCGAGAAGGCCGACGTCAGCAACGCGGGCCATATCGCCGCCCCCATGACCGGCGTGGTGACACTTATGGTTGGCGAGGGTGATCGGATCAGTACCGGCCAGCAACTCGCAACGATCGAGGCGATGAAGATGGAATCTGCTATTCGGTCTCCGCTCGATGGCATCGTCGAGCGGCTCGCCGTCCCCTCAGGGACGAACGTCGAACCGGGCGATCTACTGGCCGTGCTCAAACTCAGACGAGTCTAGAGATCACTACATTTGCGTGGCCGCGTGGAGCGGAAGTATTGGGACACTACCTGCTAGCGCTCGACTTTTAGGGCTGATGCTAGCGACGAGCTATGACTCTTAGTACGACCTCGAGGTTGGATGAGCCGTAACGCGATCGTCCCCCTACTAACGGTGTGCCGGAGCAGGCCTCGCTCGCTACGGGCGACGCAGTTCTTCAAGCAGATGGCCTTGATCAGATGGCGAGCGTCAAAGGCTGTACTAAGACTTGGCGGGCCACGGGCAAAGGGCTCGCCTTAGCGACACCAGCGGCGTCGACGAACCGCGCATCATGGAATCTACATGGGCCCGCGCTAGCGTGTCTTAACTAGATGGCGTAGATCTCGCGCGCGTTGTTCTTGAGGACGTCCTCTGCCAGGTCCTCGGCCTTCGAGCTGGAGAGGAACCCTCGCCGGCTAAGATTCTCGAGAACTCCTCGCAACGCTTCCCTGAATCGCGTGGCCCCAAGGAAGAAGAGTTCTGGCCCGATAAACCCGTCGGAAGCGTAGAGAAGCTGGCCCCAAGGAGCAAGCTCGAGAGCCTCGGAGATGAGGCCTTCAGCGGCGTGCGCGGTCAGGGGTATTGCTAGAGAGAGGTCGAAGAAGACGTTGGGGTAGAGGCTTGCTAGCCATCCCGCGTGCCTGGTAAAAGGATAGGTGTGCAGGAGCACGATGCGCACCCCAGCGGCCAAAGGGTGCTCGAGCAAGGGTTTGAGCAGAGCCGGGTTGGCCGCAGCGAGGTCCAGATCGTCGTCGCCAAAGCCTGTGTGTATCTGGAGCGGCTTGCCGGTCCGGCCTGCCACCCTCAAGGCGACCAAAAGCAAGGCCCCAAGCAACGCAGGTCGCTGGATGCGCGTCTTTTGAGCAACCTTCTCCGCCTCGAATGCCCGTTCAGCTTCTTCTCGCGTGAAGTTCAACGGCACCGCCAGGCCACCGCGGTAGGCGGCGATGGTCTTGAATGCCTTGGCGCTCTCCGCCTCCAGTAACTTTTCTTCAACTGAGGCCAGGAGCTCTTTAGCCGAGCCTGCCTCCGGCAGGAGCCTCTCGGCGAGGCTTTCAACCCTAGTGATTTCGAAGACTAGGCTTTGCGAGAGCGACTCATGATCCTCGAGGGTGCCACTTCCCCCGTACCCGGTGTCCAGGAGCAAGGCCTCCAGATTCGCGCTGGATAAGAGCTGGCGGGTATAGTCAACGGGGTCCGAAGCCCGGGTCGAGAGAACGGCTGCCTCGAGCTCTGAGAAGCTTTGCAGGAGATCGAGCTTTAAGACCTGTGCCAACTCCCGCACTGCCCAGCGGTAGAAGACCGTCTGGTATACCCGCTTCGTTTCCCGCCGAGCTTCGGTGAACAGCGCGCGGAACTCGTTGACTTCGAGGCCTCTTGGCGGTAGCTCCAAGGGGTGGGCGTGCTGATCTACGGCGGGGACATCTGCGAGCGAGTCCACCTCAATAGAGCTCTCTCGCCACTGCTGCTACCTCCTCTGCGGAGAGCATCCTCGCGCCCTCGACCTGCCCCCGGCCTACGGCTAGGTGGGTACGAACGAGCGGCTCGCCGAGCGCCTCTTTGAGAACTTCGTCTTTCTCGAGTGCGTTCAGTGCTTGTGCTAGGGAGGTCGGTAGCGGATAGATACCTTGGGAGGCGCGCTCTTCCTCGCTCATCGTTGCCGGATCCACCAAAGCTGGCTCTCCGGGCTTCAAGTTCCTTTCCATTCCGTTCATCCCGGCGGCCAGCACCGCCGCAAGCGCCAAATAAGGGTTTGCCGTCGCGTCTACCGGCTTAAGCTCTACGTTGGTCGTCTCGCGCTCCGAGCCGGCCATCGGCGAGGCGAGGCGCACGGCAGCCTCCCGGTTGTCAGGCCCGTAGCTAACGTATGCGCTGGACCACATGCCGGGAGCGATGCGCTGGTAGGAGTTGGGCGATGGGGTGGTGAAAGCCATGATCGCGGGAAGGTGCTCTAGGATGCCCGCGACGAATGCGGAGCCCGGCTCGCTTAAAGCGCCGGAGGGATCGAAAAGTACCGGCCCTCCTTCCTCCTGGGAGTAGATGCTTAGGTGCAGGTGGTGGCCGTTGCCGGCACCGTCCAGGAAAGGTTTGGGGGCCGCTATTGCTTTGAGATTTAGCTGGTAGGCGACGCCCCTGATCGCCTCTAGAACCAGCACGCGTCGGTCCGCGGTTGCAAGGGGCTCTGCTTCTGCTATGGAGAGTTCCTGCTGGCCGTGCCCTACCTCGGCGTGGTATTGCTTTGGGGAGATGCCCATCTCCTCGAGGGTCCTTGCCAGGGTTGCGGCGAACTCGCAGGCTGGGGTTAGAGCGAAGCTGCTCGCGTAAGGGGTCTTGTCCGATGGGCCTTCGGGGCCCACCAGGTAGAATTCCGTCTCGAAGGAGGCCAGGGACTCGAAGCCATGTTCGGCGAGACGGTCGAGCGTTCTTTTGAGGGCGCTCCGGGGGCATCCTTCCCAGGGTGTGCGCCCGTCCGGCTCACTCATGTCGCAGAGGACCATCGCTTGGCCGACAGCGAACGGTAGCTGTGTGAGGCTGGAGAGGTCGGGCACCAGGCGCACCTCCCCGACGGGGCTCAACCCTGAGGCCGCGTGTAAGTGCCCGCTGGGATCGAGGGCCATGACGCCTTTGGCGAGTCCCACACCAGCCTCGGCCCGCGTTTGAAAGTCCTTCCGATAAACGGCCTTCGTCTTGGGGATGCCGGCATGGTCCACGAAAGTGAACCGGACCCACAGGGTATCCTCTGGCAAGATCTCCACCGGCTTTGCGTGTTCGTCCTTCTCAGCCTGCATCTCTCACCGCCTCGGAAATGGTCGAAGAGTGCTCTTTTCGTTGGTGATATGGTACGCGAGAGTCTACTCACACGCTCAGTGCTCGGGCATCGAGTTTTCCTTGCGAGTATCGGGAAGAACCCTAACAGAGAGGTTGAGTCCTCGTTGTCGTCTATGATCTTCCCCGGCGTCGTCAGGTACCTCACAACGCGCTTGTGCAGCTCGCGAAGCCCGGATGATAGTGACAAGTCGCAGGCGCTATTCGATCGGGCTTCCGTCTACGGTGTACCACTCGTCGGCTCTGAGGCACTTCACCCTGACTTCAATGCCGTCCGCTTTGGGACGCGTGGCTATCTGGAGATAACCCTCACGGCACCGACACTCTAAGATCGTACTTGGTCTTGGTCTGTTCCAACGTTTGACATAACCGCACCATTCAGCCTCGTTGGGTGGCTTCCACACTTCTGGCCTATAGTCGCCTTTGGCTTGAATTAGTGTTGTACTCGACGGAGAGCAGGACGTCCGGGTCGTTAACGTAGCGCTCGCGCATAGATGGGACCGGAGTGGTTCCGAGAGGATCTAGGCACACTCCTGAAGTTGCTCGCGCAGGGGAAGATCGAGCCGGACATCGGGGAGCGAATCTCGCTGGGCGAAGCTGCCCGCGACCGCTAGTTCCCGTTAAGATGCTTGTGAGACGGCTCTCCTGCAAATCCTCTGCAATTCTCAAGGGCAACCACCGTGGCCTCAACATCTCCACCACTATTCTTCCTCGGCCGCCATCCGCCTGTGATAGCTGTCATCCAGATCGGAAAACATCCCCAGACGCTTAAACGCCTCTAGAAGGCCGGCGCCGGGATATCGCGTAGCGACAAGCCTGAGGACGTGATCGTAACTGTAAGATGATAAGGGGGGTGTCGTCGTTACCAAGGAGGGGGCTAAACGAGTTCGATACTTGAGAAGCGGCAACGTTTGTGTAGACTTGCTACATAAGAGCATGAGGAAAGGAGACGTCGATGGTTAGCTTTAATCGGGTGGTTCTCGCAGGAAACCTCACCAGAGACCCCGAACTCAGGTTCACGAACAACGGCATCCCGGTGTGCCAGTTCGGGCTGGCGGTTAACCGGGTACGCTCCAAAAACGAAGAAGTTGACTTCTTCGACATCACCGCCTGGCGGGAATTGGGCGAGACCATAGCCAACTATAAGAAGAAGGGCGACCCGATCCTCGTCGAGGGTAAGCTTCAGTATCGCACCTGGGAGGCCCAGGACGGTAGCAAGCGTAGCAAGGTCGACGTCGTGGCCGACAACGTCCAGTTCCTCGGCCGGGGTGGCGATGCCGGCGAGGGGGGCACACCACTAGGCGAGGGTCAGCCAGCGCGCAGGAACACCCGCTCCTCCTCTCGAGACGACGTGGACCTAAACGAAGAGGATTTTGACGATATTCCATTCTAACGCCGCCACGAGCGCCCCCTTCGCTGGGCAAGGGTCGTTCCGGAGGTTGAAACAGCGTCTGTGGATATCCAAGAGGGCAAGAATGCGGAAAAAATAAAAAATATCATAAAATTTTGTGAAGTCGCGACATCTGCTATCAGAGGATCGTGGGTGCACCGGATGTTGTGCGTCTTTGCGCACTTTCGGGGGGAATTTCCTCGGTTTTTGTTCCAAGGACTTTACAAAGTGTGACTAATGGGGTATATTATCACCGTCGGTTGGTGCGATACCAAATCGACACAATTAAAGAACCCGGGGCGCTACTCCTCCTTTCCCTTTCCCCACCTATCACCCCTAAGGTGCGTTCCGGGTTCTTCCTTTTTCTCTATGGGCAACGTGCCAAACCTTGTTCTTGATAGCATGAGAGCAGCCGCCGGTAGCACCGGCGACTGCTCAGGTTGTGTAGGTTTGGCTTTTAGGCTGCTCCTAAGAAGCGGCTTCCTCGCCGTGCTGGGTAAGGTAATAGAGGGTGTGCATTAGCTGGGCCGTCGGGTCTATACGGTGGATATTCACGTCGTAAGGGACGTGGAGGAGAACGTCTGTATAGTTGAGTATGACTCGAATGCCGGCGTCCGACATCAGCTCGGCGACCTCCTGGGCGGCGGAGCTGGGTGTGGCGATGATGCCGATCACCTCATCTGCCTCGGCTACGCTCTTCTTGAGCTCATCAATATGCTTGACGACAATGTTGCCGACCGTACGGCCGATCTTCTTTGGATCGTTATCGAAGACGTCGTGGATCACGAACCCACGCTTGGGCAGGATAGTGCTGCTCGCGATGGCGCTACCGAGGTTACCCGCACCGACGAGTGCGATGTTGTACGTCTGTCTCAAACCCAGAATCCCCCGCACCGTCTCCACAAGGTCGTAGGCCTGGTAGCCTACCCCGCGGGTGCCGGAGAAACCGATCGCATTCAAGTCCCGTCGGACCTGCACCGGGTTGATCCCCGTGAAGTCCCCAAGCTCCTTGCTCGAGACCGCGTCACGGCCCTCTTCGATGAGCTGCTGGGTGGTCCTCAAATACTTGGTTAGCCTGTTCGTCAAACCAGGTTGTAGAGTAGCTCGCACCTTTCCTTCGACTCCTTCTTTGGGTACCTTTCAGTACGTTAGTACGCCAGATGCGCTGCATTGTAACAAAAAGAATCGCTTTTGCAATAAAGATGCTCTTAACAGGCAGAAAAACGTCTAGCAAATCAGATTACACCTGTAAAGACTAGCACCCGTTGAAGAACGGCAATACCGCCTCCGTACGGAGGGGGGGCGAAGCATCCTACACGAAGGGTCTATAAGCCTACGGTATTACCTAGTATCTGGCTACTTAGCAGTAAGGTTCAGCTACCTGAAGCACCCAGTCGCTAACTCTTACGAACCACCGCGGCGCAGCGAGGGTGCCACTGCAATCGCCAGGGCACGCCCGTAGACGACGGTCAGGGCGTAACTCACCGCGCCCAGCGCGATACCGAACACCACGATCGGGCCTCCGGCCGGCCATAGGCCGGACGAATCGACGTGCACCACCAGCAACGGGGGGACGAAGATTGCTCCCAGCAGGCCCAGGGCGAGCATCGTCAAACCAAGCGCCTGTCGAGGCAACGAGACGACGTGCGGCGCCAAATACGTCAGGACGAACCCGTAATAGGCAATGGCGAGGCCCACAAACAGCGACAGCAGGGCAGCATACAGCAGCGGCGAGACCCCCTTGACGTCCAACCCCAGGCTCAGCAACCATCTCAGCAACACGCGGGTAATGGTGGGTGGATAAGACGTTCCCAGTAGCTCTGATGCGGTGGCGGTGGCGGACCAGGTGGCGGCGAGCGTGGTGGCCCCTATGAAGCCCCCTAGCAACGCTGCACCCACCGCTCGTCTGCGGGAAGGGTTCACCGGCCGCCGGGGATGGGCGCGTGATCCCCACCACACCATCAGCAGTGGCAGCCCTACTGCTAGCGGCAGCAACCAGAGCAGGCGGATCCCGAGCGCCGGCAGGTGGATACGCTCGAGGATCGCCGGGCCGAACACGGCGCCCAGCGCCAGGAAAACGGCGATATATACCGATGAGCCGGCAAGGTGCGCAAACACGAAGCGTGGATAAGGAACTTTGAACAGCCCGCAGGCGATCACCGTTGGGTAGCGCAGACCCGGGATGGCGCGTCCGGTGGCAATGCCTATCCAACCACCGCGGGCGAGCAGCACTTCGCTGCGGGCGAGTTGCTTTGGACCTAGATGCACGTAGCGGCCGAAACGCTCGACCAGTGGCCGCCCGCCGCGCCGGACAATAGCGTACAAGCCGCTGGCCCCAATGGCGGAAGCCACGCTCAGCATTACGAAGAACAGCCCGAGTTGCGGCAGTGATCGGCCCGCTATCGTGCCAGCCAGGACGATCTGAACGTCCGTAGGGATCGGCATGGGGATGCCAAGCTCCTCGATCATGACCGCCAGAAGAATCGCCAGGAAACTGTGTCGTGCCAACGCACCTAGCATAACGTCTTTTCTAGTATAATTCGCTCTTCCCTATGGGGCAGCGCAAGTCCGCCATCGACGTGCTGAAGGTTTCAAGATCATGGCCTCATAAGCTAGCTAGATTTAGCTCCAAGGCCAACCCTGTCCCTTGCTAAATACGCTCTAAGCCTCACATCTAAACGACGGGTGCCAAATCTTTGGTCATTTGCTCGTAACACCCTAGTGCAGCGTCTCTATGAAATACGCGGGATTCAGTTCCTCTCCGGTGGCTCGCAAAACAGTATGTTCCCAGTTCTCGCGGGCTCCCTGACCGAAGACAGCTTCGAGCAAGTAGCGTCCTGCCAGCTCACTCGTGAAGAACGGGCCGCCGACGACTTGCTTTTCGAGGTGGTTCCTGAGCTGGGCGGCGGTGAGGTGCCCTAGGACGTAGTTGTGGTAGTACACAGGTGCTATGGCGACGTGAATCTTGGCGGCCCAGTCGGGATCGTCGCGTTCAGGAGGTCTGTTTATGAGCTGTAGACGCTCTACGAGGTTCCACCATAGATCGTTCAGGTTCTCGCGATCGGGGTCCTCGTAGAGGGCCTTCTCGAAGCGATACATCACTAGAGCCCAGCGGACGAAGACGAGGTTGTCTGCCCGACTGCTCCACAGTAGGCGTTCGTGGCCTCTCTCTAGCTCTTCTCTGGGGAGTTCTGCGACGGAGGAGAGCCAGGTCGGATCCTCCACCAGCGAACCCATCATAAGGGCGATTGCTTCGGTGGAGCTGATGTGAGCCACAGAGCGCAAGAGGTACGGCAAAGAGGGGTTTATGTACTTGTCGTAGACCGCGTGGCCGAACTCATGGAGCATCGTGTCCATCCAGTAAGAGTTAGGCCTGACGTTAGCCAGCACCCGCACGTCATAAGGGTACGAGCGCCCCACCCTTATGCAGAAGGCATGCTGATCCTTGCCGGCCCGCTCGTAGAGGTCGCTTCGAGCCAGGACGTCTCGGACTTCTAGACCTAGATTGTCGTAGGTCTTACGGGTGAGAGTTTCGAGGTCCCTGTCTCGAAAGTAGCCGTCCACGTCCAACTCGGCTGTCGCACTTGCGTCCGAGTTCTGGTCCGATATTAGCCTGTCGCTATCCGTTCGAAACGCACCTCTCCGATCCCTTCGCGACGAGGGGCATGGAACCGCAGACAAGTCGTGTTTGCAACTCTGAAAGAACGGGTCCGCATGGTGCCAGGGCATGACGGCCTCGACCCCAAACCTCTCCTTAAGCGCGGTGTCGAGCTCCCGTTTGAAGTTTCGAAAGGGCGTGTTCGTTGCGGTCTGAAGCCCTTCCATGATGCGCGCAAGCGTGTTGCCCTCGATCTCCTGCAGGTCCAGCGAGCGGGCGTAATGGTTCTCGTAGCCTTGGGCACGTGCGAGCTCGTTGCGCAACCTCGCAAGCTCGCGTACGATGCCCCCAACCTCGCGCCCGACGCTCTTTGATGCCTGCCAGGCCTCGCGGCGTAAAGCTGCATCCTCGGAGGCGCGCAGGATCTCACGTAGCTCGTTCTCGTTCTTTTTCTCGCCCCCAACCAGGCCCCGGTAGTTACCGTAGATGGCGTTCGCTTCGGCCTCGAGTTCCTCTATATGCCTCAACGTCTCCTCCTCGCCCTGTTGGCTGGCGAAGGTCTTATAAAGGATCTCGACCTGCCGCCGTAGGATGGAGCTCTCGAGTCCACTACGCCCCTCGTACCAGCCCTTCACCAGCTCGTACTCGTCCCTATCGGCGAAGAGCCGGTTATACGCCATCCCAGCACGAACGAACTCTTTTTGGGCCTCTTCTGTGCCGGTCGTTGCCAGGTTCCACCAGGCCTCGCTGGATGCTTTTTCGGCAGGAGCCAGACGCTCTTCGAAAGAGGCAATGAAGCCCTGTATCTCGGCAGGAGAAGCCGTCATGGTACCTCTCTAGAGGTAGGGAGGGTCAGCGGCTGTTGCGCCAGTTAGCGCGGGTACGGCGGTTGCCGAGGTAGATCGCAACGAGCAGCAGCGCGATGCCGAGGGTGGCGAACGGTGCAAGCCTGCCCGGACCGCCCGAGCCTCCGACGACGAGCGCCGCTACGAAGACGAGTGCCACGCCCGCCCAACCTGCGGCTCTGTAGGCGAAGTACGTCGCTACGAGCCCGACCACCGAGTACACGATCGGCATAAACGGCGCCAGCGCGAACAGCCACGTTGCGAACTCGGGTGTACCTCGTCCTAAAGACCAAAGCCCCAACTGCCCGGCGACGATGAACGCCAGGAAAGCCCCCAAGAAGCTCAATGCTCCTGTCTTCCAGGTGACGGGTTCCGGGTCGAAAGCGTGTGGTTCGTACCAGCGAGCTTCGCGAGCCGGAGCGCGGTACCGGCCCCTACCCCGGTCACCAGCCTCATTGGGAGTCTCCTCCTTCCGAAATCTGTTGCGCAGGCGTTCGCCGAGCGTTGGACCGCGAGACTCACGTTCGCGACGCTTCTGGGAGAGCTCATCCTCCAGCTTGCTCCAGTCTACGTCTATGACGCTCGCCAGCTGGTCGGCAGCATGGGCGAGGTCCAGGGCCTCGTCGTGCTGTCGGCGGCGGTTAGGGTCCGAGAGCACCGCGTTCGCCTCCTGCAAGCGGCTGAATTCAACCTCGCTGCCGCCCGGTCGGTCCGGGTGGCGCTCCTTGGCGAGCCTGCGGTAAGCTTCTCTGATCTCGGACTGGGAGGCATTGCGCGGGACGCCGAGTACCTCATAGTAGTTGATCTGCTCTGCCATCGTACCTTTATTCTAACGCATCGAAAGGTGCCTGAAAGTTTCGTCTCCACCATCGCGAGGCCTTCTCAGGGCGTACTCGATCTCCTCTCGGCACCCGCCATCAGACTCCTCTTCAAGCGCCTTCCCAAGCGCCCTCTCGGCCATACTGCCCCCGATCTTCCCGAGTGCCCACGCCGCATGTCCCCGCACGAGCGAAGACGCATCCTCGCGCAAACAGCTGACGAGCGCCGGTACCGCTTCTTTTAGCTTCAGGTTCCCGGCAACCACGCAACAGTTGCGCAAGAGCCCCGCCCGTCCGGGCCGGGTGAGGGGGGTCTCACCGAAGTGCTCCTCGAACTCTTCATCGGTCCGAATGCAGAGCACCTCCGTTATCTCAAGGTACGGTCCGGCGCCAGAGTTAGCCGAAAACTCCGACCAGCGGCTCACGGTTGCCTTGCGCTTGTTGTACGGGCAGACCTCCTGGCAGATGTCGCAGCCAAACGCCCAGTCGCCAATAGCTTCGCGCAGGTTGCGCGGGATTTCGCCTCTATTTTCGATGGTCAGGTAGGAGATACACAGCCTAGAGTCCACAACACCGGGAGCTTTTATAGCTCCGGTCGGACAGGCTGTCATGCAGCGGGTGCACTTCCCGCAGGTGCCCGTACCTTCCGCGTCCGCCTCCATCTCGAGGTCCAAGATAAGATCCGCGATAAAGAAATAGGAGCCGATCTCACCGTTGATAAGACATGAGTTGCGCCCGAAGAAACCCAGCCCCGCGTGCTGGGCCGCTGATCGCTCCAGCAAAGGTACCGCGTCCGTGAACGCGCGGGCTTTGATCCTGCACCCTAAGGTCTCCTCAAGCTCTGCTCTTAAGGAGCGCAGGCGCTCTTTTATGACCGTGTGGTAATCCGCGCCCCAGGCGTAGCGAGCGACCCGACCCCCGCTGCCCGAGTTCTCTGGATGCTCCCCCGGATAGTACGAAACGCCCAAAGACACTACGCTCCGGGCGCTCTTCTGCAAACGGCGCGGGTCCGAGAGGAGCTCCACTGGACGGTGCATGTAGCCCATATCGGCAGCCATACCGGTCTCCTGCCACTCCCTTAATCGTCCAGCACCCTGCGCAAGTGGCCCGGCGCTGGTAACGCCGACGAGGTCGAAACCCTTCGCGCGCGCCTTCTCCTCCAAAACGCGCCGGGCTTCGCGAGGGTTTGTTGCTTCCGGGCCTGCACGTTTCACACCCATAAGTTCGCGCATTGTACCCTCCTGTGGCCGCGGGCGGTCGAAGCCCGGAAGAACAATATTTTTTGCATATTTCAAAAATACGGTCATGACGAAGGTTCGGGAAGAGAGTAATATTCGGGCATGGATCGGGAAGAAGAGATACAAGACATCCTAAGGTTGCAGGACGAGCTCATTCACCATCGGGCGGCCTGGGACCCGGATCCTTGGCTGGAGTTGAACATGTCTACGCCGCAGCTCAAGGCGTTGCTCTTAATCTCCGGAGATGAGGGCATTCGGATGCGCGAGCTGGCGCGCAAGCTGGGTGGCTCGTTCTCAAACGCGACGGTCCTGGTAGATCGGTTGGTAGATCGGAGCCTCGTAGAACGCCTGGCCGAGCCCCAGGACCGGAGAGTAGTGCTGGTTCGGACCACGCGCAAAGGACGACATCTCATCGAGCGGCTCGTCACCTCCTGGCGGGCGCTCTCGGCTCCTCTCCTCGAAACTCTTACCTCCGAAGACTTGGCCACAGTCCGTAAGGCCCTGCGCGTGCTCCAGGGGGCGGCTCAAACGAACAAGTAGGGCTGGCAGCGAGACCCTTCTGAAACTACTCAACGTCCTTGCACTCCAGCAGAAGAGGGCACAGCCTCAAACTAACCCAAAGCATAGCCTTCTCGACGGGGCCTTTGGTTGCAGGGATGCTCCGTAGTGATTGGTCGGAAAACCCGGCGGGTATAATGCGCGGTGTTAGTAGGGAGAGGAGTGGTAGAAAGGGAGCATTATAGCCACCTCCGCAGATCAACCCGGCGATAGGCTACAGTATCTAGGGAACACGGAAGGGGAACGATAGCGTAATGAGCACGCAAACAACCGAAGAACAGCGAGTCATCGACAACGTCAACAAGCAGCTTTTTATCGGTGGTGAGTGGCGCGACGCCACAGAGGGCGGCACGCTCGCCGTGGAGGATCCTTCTACCGGTGAGAGCCTCTGCGAGGTGGCCGACGCGCAGCCCGACGACGCCCTGGCGGCGCTTGAGGCGGCCAGCGAGGCTCAGGCGGATTGGGCCAAGTATCCGCCGCGCCAGCGCGGGGAGATCCTGCGCAGCGCCTTCGAGATGATCATGGATCGGATGGATGATCTTGCCCTCTTGATGACACTGGAGATGGGCAAGCCGCTCGCCGACTCGCAGGCGGAGATCACCTACGCTTCAGAGTTTTTTCGCTGGTACTCAGAGCAGGCCGTGCGCATCAACGGTAGCTACTCCGTATCGCCGGATGGCAATCAGAGAATCGTGACCATGAAGCAGCCTGTTGGGCCCTGCCTCATGATCACGCCCTGGAACTTCCCGATGGCGATGGGCACGCGCAAGATCGGGCCTGCTATCGCTGCAGGGTGCACGATGGTTATGAAACCGGCCAAGCAGACGCCTTTATCGATGCTTGCGCTGGCACAGATCCTTGAGGAAGCCGGCCTCCCCGCCGGCGTGCTGAACGTCGTTGTAAGCTCCTCGTCAAGCGACGTCATCCCTCACATCATCTCCGACCCGCGCCTGCGCAAGCTAACGTTCACTGGTTCGACGCCGATCGGACGCCAGCTCATGGAGCAGGCCTCAGAGCGGTTGCTCCGGATGTCGATGGAACTCGGTGGCAACGCGCCGTTCCTCATCTTCGAAGATGCGGATCTCGAAGATGCCGTCGCCGGCGCGATGGTGGCCAAGATGCGCAACATCGGCGAGGCTTGCACGGCGGCCAACCGCTTCCACGTCGCAGGCTCCGTGGCGGACGAATTCGCGGAGAAGCTCGCGGAGCAGATGAGCCAGATGAAGGTTGCGCGCGGCACGGAAGAAGGTGCCGAAGTTGGACCGCTCATCGACGAAGACCAGCGCAGCAAGGTCTCAGAACTCGTTGACGACGCACTCGACAAGGGCGCAAAAGCGCTGGTCGGCGCCGAGAAGATCGACGGACATGGCTACTTCTACCGACCTACCGTGCTCAACGATGTGCCCAAAGAGGCAGACCTGCGCTATGAAGAGATCTTCGGTCCCGTGGCCCCGGTCTTCTCTTTCGACTCGGAGGAAGAGGCGGTCGCCGCGGCCAACGACACAGAGTATGGCCTCGTTGCTTACGTCTACACGAGCGACCTTAGCCGCGCGCTCCGCGTGATTGAAGGGCTCGAGGTGGGTATGGTTGGCCTCAACCAGGGTATGGTCTCGAACGCCGCCGCGCCTTTTGGTGGGGTAAAGCAGTCCGGCTTCGGCCGCGAGGGCGGTTACGAGGGTATCGAGGAGTACCTAGAGACTAAGTACGTCGCGATCAACCTCCCCGCAGAGGCCCCGCGCTTTGACTCCGGCATACAGTAACGACGAGTACGAACGAGCGTTCTCATGTGGGAGCACTGAGCCGACGGTACTGCGTGTATAGAGCACGGCAAGGTGCACAGCCCTAAAGAGGCCAGTGAAAGCTTTTGCTTACGTACAGGCAACGTCCGGTTAGCCTTACAGAGCGATGATGCGCGTTTGAACGCCAGCAGTAAGGAGAACCTCGTTGTACGCTAAGCTTTTGGGGTTCGGAGTCGTCTACGGTTTCGGCTTCACGCTTGTAAAGTCCCTTTTCCCGACCCCCGTCTTGCTATTCTTGTTCGCTGAGGGGCCTAGCACCGAAGGAAACCTCACGGTGCTTACGAGCGTGTACCTGGCCTCGGGGCTGCTCGCCGGCGCCATCGGAGGACCGCTCTTTGGAGCCTTCCTGGTCCGGCTCAAGGGGCCGGAAGTAGAAGCGGGAGGATTGCGCGCAGCGCCCAGCTCGGACCTATGGCGCTCGCTCGTCTTGAGCTTCGGGTTTGCGATACTAATAGGCTTGATCTCCGGCTTCCTTATGCTGGGAGCCTACCTTTTCGGTGTGCTGCCCTCTGGTGGCATACTCGACCCCCTCAGGCTTATCCGTAGCTCCAACTTCCCGGCCGGCTACCCTCTCCTCGTCGCTTGGGCTTTGGCCCGCGATCTCCTGCCCTCCATGCTCGCTGGTCTGTTCCTCGCTCCCTTGGGCGGTGACTTCTTGTACCGTATCTACGCCTCTCGGCGTCCCCCGAAGGACGCCTCACAGCACGGGAGATCCATCGAGGACGACTTTTAAATAACGAAATAGTGGCTAGCTATTAGCAGTCAGAAAAAGGGTGGGAGCAGCGAGCGTTCGACGAAAGACGCTTTATCGGCTATCGCCGAGTCTCAGTTTTACGGTGGGAATGCCACCATCAAATAAAAAGCTGATAGACAATGACCGAAAGGTGAGTGCTCTAAACGATGTTGACGAGCGGTGCGATCTTACAGTCAGCGAGTGTGTAACTCTTGTGGGCGCGGGCGGATTGAACCAGATACTCCAGGCAGTTCGCCTGGCAGTCTACCTTACCGCACGGTACCTCGATCGTCCCCAGGTTCTCGAGGATCCTCACCACAGGGTCTAGCCCGTTTCCGGGTGCTGCGTCCTTCCGGCGAACGTACTGTCCTTCCCCGTAGTGGCCCCGTTCGTAGCGAAACATGGTCATGAGCAAATTGTACACTACTCATTTGACCTAGATCACACAATGGGGAGGGAGCCATGCCGGATTCGGCTTCTATAGTAGACGCGATGGTCCAAAAGCACACAACATCCTGAGCTAAGGTTCCGCGTCCTGCTGACCGACGGTGCGTTAGAGGCGTGTTTTAAGCGGGTTATGTACGATTAAAGCGCTAGGAAAACAGTTGTAGAGGATAACGGGGCAGCTCCCTTCCAGGGCTAGGTGCAAGCTCTTAGAGCGTGTGATGGTAAAGGCGAGAACTAGACTGCTTTATAAGCTCTGGCGTACGCGGGAGAACCATCCATTACTCCTCCTTTACTTTTTTCAGTTGGGAGGTCGCGTAGCGCAATGCTTCTTTTCGCGTTATGAGTCTGAGGGTTTGCTTACTCGGTACCATGATCCTTGGTAGCTGCTAAAAAACGTATGGGATCAACGCCTTCACCCGCTTTTTATATGCAGGATAGTCTTCTGGAAAATGTTTGGTGAGCAGCTTCTCTTCTTGTCTTGCCTTAAACCACAAGAAACCGAGTAGAGCGAGAAAGAGTGTGAATATACCCATCGTACCTTTGGACAATGCAGTGCCTGGCCCCATAAGCAAGAACCCTGTGTATAAATAGGGTGGCGAGCGTAGCGATAAATACCAGTGGTAATTAGTTCATGGTCAACTTTGACTTCAACAACATTACTCCAATTTCCGGCCAGCGTTCTTCGTGCCACGATGGCGATGCCAAGACCGGTGATGACCAAAATAACACCTGCCACGCTCAGGGGCGTTGAGCGAGGAATAAGAGAGATTGTGAAAAAAGGAATGGAGGCTCCAAGATTGTTCAAGAGCACAAAGGCAATAACTATCCCGATGATAATCCGCCGAAATCTTCCTATACTCCAGCTCTTTTCTTGGGTTGGTTTTATCGACCACCAACTGACCAACCAGTAAAGAAGAAAAATTATCCAGCACGCGAGGATAACGTATTGTGCTGTAATAGCAGTCATTTCGTCTATCCTGAGGCTACTCTTAAGAAGAATCGTATCATGCTCTTATCCTACTGGGTTTAGCTCGTTTGTCTCGGCAACCCCGCCTCTGCTTGCAAGCTTTCTTGTCCGGTAGGTGCAATCTATAGCGGCTTACAGTGAGTGGTGTTAACCCGCGCGCCCCGTGGGCACATCAGCGCTAAGAGGATTTGCCCATGCCGCAGCCACAACCAAAGGCGGTCTCAGAGATGGTCGCCGATGCTAGGGGGCAGGGGAGTCTTCGCTACCCAAGTAGGCTAAGTGACCTCGCGTAGCCGCCCGGTTTCGACCTCATACACGAACCCGCGCACGGCCCCTTTATGCTTTATGAATGGACTCGCCTTGATGCGGGCAATCGAATGTTGCACGTCCTGCTCTAGGTCAGAGAAGGACTCCATCGGAAAGTGGGGTTTGATGCCCACCTCTTGTTGAACCTGTTCCCTCAACTCGTCATCCTTGAAGGTGAGCATCCCGCAATCAGTGTGATGGATGAGCATGATCTCTTCGGTACCGAGCAAGCGCTGTGAGATGACAAGCGAGCGGACAACATCGTCGGTTACAACACCTCCGGCGTTGCGGATTATATGTATATCACCCTCCTCCACCCCGAGCATCGGGGGCAGATGCAGCCGCGCGTCCATGCAAGCGACCACAGCGACGGGCTTGCTCGGAGGCATAGGCAAATCACCTTTTTCAAAAGCCTGTGCATAAGCTTCATTATTCTTCAGCAGTTCGTCAATGACGCTCATCGTTACCACCTTCCCCGGTAGAACCTTATGCTCTATCAGCATTATATTGCCTGCCATGCCCAGCTTCCTAGGGACGCTTGTAATGCTGTAAGGGGCTGTCCCACTTTGCCTCTGCGAGGATACCGATTCTCGAAAACTCGGAGTTCCCGGCGTATAGCCTTGTCGAAAACACAAGAGCAAAGGGGCATAAAAGGAGGGGCGGGGTCTCTATATACCCCGCCCCTCCTTGCGAGCTGTTTTATGTCGCCCTACCCGACCTGTCGGACGAAGTGGTAGGCTACAGCCTCGCCCCCGTAAGAGATGGGTATCATATCGGTCTCCGCCGGGAAGGTAGAACCGTCCTTGCGCATCCCTCGGAACCTGAAGGTAACCGGGAAGGCCAGCGCGGCGACCCGGTTGTGGTAATTCCAGGAAAACATTCTCCGGTCTTCCTCGGCCACGAAGTTGTCGAGGAACGGCTGTGTAGCCGACCACTGCTCTACCGTGAAGCCGAAGAGCTTGGCCAGCCGCTCGTTACACACCTTGTGCGTCTCATCCAACCACAGGTACACTCCATCGGGGCTCTGCTCCATAACGGGTCGGAACTGCTCGGCAAGCTCTCGGATGATGTCTTCAGGCTCGCTTCGTCTCACAAATGCCCCCTCCCAAGAAGGGCTTCATAAGCTTACTCGTCCCAAGCCTCAACGTTTACCTGCTGGACGATCTTGCCGTCTTGCAACTCAAGGGTGGTTGCCGCTAGAACGCGGGTCCCGTCCGGGTATTCACAAGCTTCGTTGAACGCTACACGGTCCTCGCCGACGACCTCCCGCTCGATGCGGTGCGTCATTGCCCGGCCGCAGACATCGCGTAGGTACTCGGTGATCTGCTCCTTGCCGTGCAGTTCACGAGGTGAACTCGGGGTGGTATGACGGTTGACTATGCGCAACTCGGCATCATCAGCGTAGAGGTTGATGAGCAGTTCGGCATCGAGCTGCTCGATACCATGGCGTAGGGCCTCGAAATCGAAGCTGGTATCCTGTTCGGTCATCTGTGGTACGTACCCCCTTTTTGGTTACGCTCGTTACTGGCCACGTACTCGGTATCCCCTAGCGAGGCGGGCCTATAATGTGTATCCCTGGCTTGCCGCTTGCTAGTTCGCCAATTAGAGAGGGGTAGCAGCGCGCCACCCCTCGTTTATCTGTGTTTATCTCGTCGGAGGCACTGGCCCCTGGGCCCGTTGTTGTCGCACCAGCGAGTAGAAGCAGTAGGCCAGGATAGCCCCGGCGATCATCAAGGGCACGTGGAAGAGATAGTCGATGTAGATTAGCCCTTGTAGGTCATCGGGGGCATTGGAGACATGCAGGCCGATGTGCGGCCACCAGGAGACCATCAGATAGCCAATGCTTAGATACATAGCCCACGCCCTCGTCTTCGAGTCAGGGGAGATCCTGCGTATAATGGGGAACCCGAAGATAAGGAATGAAATGCCTAGCCCCAGGAATACGGCCTGCATCACATCGAGGGCGAGCAAGTAGGGGATCTGGGCAGCGGTTGGTGCGGGTCCGCCGGGAGCGGGAGGCCAGATAATGGGGTTCAGCAAAAAGGCTGGAACCGCAATGATCAAGGTAAGCACCACCACTGCGACCCAAGTACTACTCCGGGTAGTACTATGGGGTCCTGTTGTTGCTTGTACCGACATCTATTTACGGCCTCCTTTTCTTCTCTGTGGGGCGGGACTCCTCAAGCCCCGCCTTTGTAGCTACACATCAACAGCATGACGTGGCCGCGACGCTGGCGCATGACCCAAATGGACTATCTTTTTACAAATTCTTACGGCTACCGTCCTAGGGACTAGTCCCTAGGACCACACGATGGTCGAAAAGTACAGAGCAACCTGAGCTAAGGTTCCGCCCCTGCTGACCGACGGTGTGCCAGAGGTGCACTTCGAGCAGGTTATGATCGGTTAGAGCTCTAAGAAAACAGTTGTAGAGGCAGCGGGGCAGCCCTAGGCTATATACGTAAGCGCTAAGACTACATAACCGTAAGGCTACGGCAGATCTCCCTTGAGATATATCTCTTTGCTGGGAGTAGTATCATCTTGTGCGCTCTGCTCAGTAATAAGTAGAGTGTGGTAGTCCCTAATTTCAGGTGGAGCAGTAAGCCACACTCTGGTCTCTCCAGCGCCCTCAGCTGTGAAGGTGCCAGCGCTAATGTATTTGTCTCCTGAAGAGAACCACGCCTCATAGAAACTGTTAGGCTCAGGTTTGTCTAGGTTATTAAGCCTGAGCTCTATCTGCTGGTTGCCTGAGGGCTGAGGGTGAACTTTGGCTACCCCCCAATACCCTTCGCTGAGCACCTCAGGAGTGGCAATCAGTCCTACAGTAGTCACTGAAGATTGCACCTGCAGGCCAAAGAGAGTTCCAAGACCAACTATGCAAACGAGAGCCGCGGCTGCTATACCGGGGAAGATAAGAGGTAAACTCTTCGAAGAAGTCTGCTCCTTCTTTAAAGAGGATAACCTCATCTCCTCACGCATGCGAGAGAGAATCTCGTCTTTAAGGTTGTCGGGAGGATCCGCAAGTGGTGGTGCAGCCGTAAGCGGCTGGTTTATCCCCTCAAGCTCCTCAAGCTCGTTTTGGCAGCTAGAGCAGAAAGCTAGGTGACGCCGGACCTCAGCAGCCTCCTCTGGCTCTAGCCCGCCTAAGACGTAAGCTCCTAGGTTAGAGCGAACCTCTGCGCACCTCATCGCAAGGCCTCTCGCGAGACATCTTGGACCATAAGCCTTTCGCGCAAACGCTTTAGAGCGCGTGTAGTTCTGGTCTTGACCGTACCCAGGGGCATGCCGGTCTGTTGGGATATCTCTCTCTGAGAGAGCCCCTGAAAATAAGCAAGGTCTATTACTTCTCGGTATACTCCATCAAGTTCTTCGAGGGATCTCGATACCTGCCAGGACAACCACGAGTCTTCTACGCTCTCGTGAGGACTAGCAGATGTATCTCTAGCAGTTGCGATGTGCTGCTGGTCCTCATCGGGCACAGAGCGAACCCTTCGAGCGCGTTTGCGGTGCAGGTCCAGGGCGGTTGTGCGTGTGACCCGATAAAGCCAGGTGGAGAAGCTCGCCCGCGAAGAGTCAAAGCTCTCCGATAAACGCCACACCTTTAAAAACACTTCCTGAACCAGCTCTTCAGCCAGAGATCGGTCTCCCAGGAGTTTTATCCCTACCCCAAAAACCGTACGTTTGTATCGATCGTAAAGCATGGAGAGAGCCGCCTCAACTTCTGGCTCGGCCATACTAGCCATGAGCTCTTCATCGGATAACTTATCTGCCTGGCGCACCGTTGCCAAGCTCTGATTCCTTGCTCCTCGCTTAGAGGCGATAAGAGCACCTCCTGGCAAAACATCCGTAACTGCTCTATAGCCAGAAGCAGTCTCAGTGACAGTACTAACATTACTATACGCACCACTCGGCGTACTGGACTCTATTTCATCTGGATACATCACCACAGCCGTTATACGTCCTTTTTCTTGGGTTAGTTTTAGGCGAAGGTAGCGCTTGCTCGGTCTGAAAACCTCCTAATGATTTACCAAAAATATCTCTTCAAAGGCAAATCCACCTTAAGAAATCGCACGTATAACAAGCCTCTTCTTATGCATAAGAAGAGCAAGATCCTAGTATCAAGCTGCTTGTTGCACCGCTGAGCGCGGCGGCAGAAAGGAGGAGATCACCATAAGTAGAACCACCGAAAGCCCAGAGTTCACCCGCGAGGAAGTACTACAGGCCCAAAGGTGCCACAGCATGCACATGGAGGGGCTTCGCTACCCGGTTACTCCGATAGGAATGCACTACCTCTTGATCCACTACGATATTCCCTTCATCGATCCGGTTACCTACGAACTTCCCATTGAAGGCCTCGTCCGCGAGCCGCTTAGGCTGACGCTCGAGGACATAAAGGCCCGTCCGAAGGTCACCGAGCCTGTAATGATGGAGTGTGCTGGCACGGGTCGCTCACACGCCTCGCCCCGGACGGTCTTCGTACCTTGGTTCGACGCGGCAATCGGGTGCGCCGAATGGACAGGCACACCACTGCGGCCCATTCTCGAGGAGGCTGGCCTGCTTGACGAGGCGGTCGAGATCCTCTTTACGGGTTACGACCGCGGCATCGAAGAGGGCGTTGAGCAAAACTTCGAGCGAAGCCTGCCGCTCGAAGAGGCCCTGGACGAGGGGGTTATGCTTGTCTACGAGATAAACGGGCAGCCTCTTCCTCCCCAGCACGGCGCCCCGCTTAGGCTGATAGTGCCCGCCTGGTACGGGATGGCCTCGGTTAAGTGGCTGAAGCAGATCACCGCCATCGGCGAGCCTTTCGAGGGCTTCCAGCAAGGGAACAAGTACCGCTATAAGCAGTCTGAGGACGAGAAGGGTACGCCGGTGACCCGCCAGAAGCCTCGCGCCCTGATGACTCCGCCGGGAATACCTTCTCAGCTGGGCCGCAGCCGCTACGTTCAAGCAGGATCTATCTCGATCGAAGGCCGCACGTGGTCGGGTTTCGGGTTAGTAGAACGGGTAGAGTTTAGCTCTGATGGCGGACGCACCTGGGACGATGCTGAGCTCGAGGAGCCAGTGGGGCGCTACGGCTGGAGGTCGTGGTCATACGAGTGGGACGCGAGAGAGCCTGGCGAATACGAGCTTTGCGCCCGGGCTACCGACGCGGCAGGAAACACTCAGCCCACGGATCCTAACGAGGCCTGGAATGTGGGTACCTACGGTATCAACACTGTCCAGCGCGTGCCCGTCTTCGTCCGAGAGCATAACGAAGCAGAGGAAGAACAGGGGAAGGGCCTGATAAACAAAGTCAAAAACAAATTGGTAGGTTAGTAGAGGTAGTAAACATATCAGCGCTGGCGGACGTAGTTGCCTCGGCGTCCTCTTCGGGTTGGGGCATACAGCTCGCCCTAGCAAACGGCCTGAAGCTGATCCATCATACCGGCGCCGTCTCTGACGCTCTCTATGCTTACTACTTGAACCAAGAGGTGATCTAGCTCTCACAAGTAAAATCTTAAAAGGAAGCTTTAGTGTTGTATCCCGTATCGGTGACCGTCACCGCAGCGGTCGTGGCGATCCCTTATCGTGTGGGGGGCCGGGTCGCGAGCGTACTACCTCCTGTAATTCTTAGCGTATCCGGCCCCTCTCTTTGTCTATAGGTTGTGGTACACGTGCGCTACAATGCTAGCAGGGGTCGGGGAGAACCACCTTTACCTACTTTCCCGAACCTTTTGCTACCCAGTTGTAAATAGGCTAACCGGAAGGAGCTTCAAAATGAGGGTACTCGGTCTTTCACTACCAACCCAGCTCACAGATGCCGCTCTGCTCGTTGTGCGTCTAATAGCGGGCATAATCATGCTCGCCCACGGCTGGCAGAAGCTTACCGTCTTCGGCCCAGCAAACTTTGGTCAGGGCTTGGCACAAAATGGCGTGCCCTTAGCGATATTCATGGGCTACCTAGTGACCTTCACAGAGGTTCTAGGTGGCATCCTGCTCATCGTGGGGCTGCTATCACGGCTGGCTGCCCTCGCGCTCACGATAGACCTACTCGTTGCGATCTTTCTGGTGAAGATCAACGTAGGACTCATAGCCCCTCAGGGCAGTGGTGCTGGGGCGGAGCTTGACCTGGCGCTCATTGCGGGGTTCTTGGCTATTCTGCTGGCGGGCCCAGGGAGGCTGTCGCTCGACTACTTGGTGGGTATCGAAAGGGATGCTGCGCAAGGCTCTGGGAGCCGAAGAATCTAAGAGTTAGTGTCCAGCAGACTTGTAGGCACTGGGGAGTGTTTCGAGAACCAGCCGTGGGCTTATTCGCCAGCGGCCGCTCGTACCTCTGCCAACGTTCCGGCTGGATCTACTTGTCCAAGCAATCGAACAAGTGCAGGGCGTCCTCTACTATACCAGCGTCCTTGTTGATCATCCGTGCCGACCGGTAAGCATTCATGGCAGCATAGATATGCTCACTGTTCTCTTCACACAGAGCCAACGAAAACTTACTGCAACCGTTGCACACGGTGGCAGTAATTGACGGAAATGCACCGGACTTAGGAAGGCGAAATTTTGGCTTTGTAGGCGAGATTTGGGCTTGTCGCGGTAAGTGACGGGATGTGACGGAAACAGTTCTTGGGGCGGTTGGCGAATGCGTCTTACTGCGGTCACGCCGTTTACTCCCCATACATAGCATTGATCCTTGAACGCCATATGAAAAGCTCGCCGCGTCGCTTCTCAGCCTCTTTGCCACGTTCGTTCGCGAGGTTGTGCTCCTCCAATGGATCTTTCGACAGATCGAAGAGCTCATCGGGCTGGTTGCCGTAGTGGTGGATGTACTTCTCATGACCCCTGATGCTCGCTAGACACTTATCCTTGTTGAAGCAGCTAAACATGAGGGTACGCCCTTCGGGTGGCGAATGGAGCAGCGAATAGCCCGGGTATTCCCCATCCTTCACCTCGTAGCCTAGCATCTCCAGCACGGTGGGTAGGATGTCGGTTAAGTTCGCCGGTCCTTCGACCCGCTTGCTATCCTCGAACCACCCTGGGGCATGAATGATCAGTGGAACCCTAAGGCTCTCTTCGTAAGGGTTATCTTCATGCACATAGCGACCATGCTCACCGAAGCCCTCGCCGTGGTCTCCGTAAAGTACGAAGATCGTTTTGTCGTAAAGTCCCAACTCTTTGTACTGATCGAAGAGGTTCTTCAAGAAGATATCCTGATAGCGGATACAGTTGAGGTAGCGGTTGAGCCGGTCATCTCCTGCGAAATCCTTTAGCCCGTAACGAGTGGGGGGCTGGTAGTCATGGTGTCCTGTGCCCGTGAGGTATTTAGCCAAGAAAGGTTCGTCCTTGTGCTCTTTGAGCCACTGCTCGCTCGGTTTGAGCATGACGTCGTCCTCATAACCGAAGTAGTTCGACCGCTCGAAGCCCTCCGTGTCCATAGATTCGATCGGATAATACTCATCATAACCGAGGTTCTTTGCCAGATCCCCAAAGCTCTCGAAGTTTTGGGTAGAGGACTGGAAGAGAACGGTACGGTAGCCCTGCCCCTTCAAGAGGTCTGCAAGACAGGGCACGAGGATGCCGCCCGGTTTCGCTTCGGTGGCCCGCTGAACAAGGTGTGGTTCGATCCCGCAGTTGACGGAGACGCTCGCCTTTAGGGTATTCGGGACGGTTGTATAGGCGCGCTTGGCCAGGAGGCTGTTCTTCGCCAGTTCGTCCAGGAAAGGCGTTGTCCTTATATCCTTGTGGTAAGGGGTCACGCTCTGCGCACGGGTAGACTCCAAGTGGATCAGGACGACCTTGCGCTCCTCAGTCTGGGGCGTGCGTACGAGACGAGCACTCGCTGCTGGATGTTTGACGGCTCGGTCGGCAGCTTTGGCATACGGCTCATCATCCCTGGTCCTCCTCGCCCCCTTAATCCCCGTCAGGACCAGGTTAACGAACGGATCCCTCGCGAACGATCTGCTGGCACCTGCCGGGCCGGAGCCGGTCGATAGCGAGAGCGAGCCGAAACCCAAGGCCAAAAGCAATAGTCCAATGGGGCCCGAAAAGGAGACCGCGGGCGTCCCTGCCGGGAGGCTTCCCGGCCATCTTTGCCAACGACCGAGGGCACGCGTCACAAGCCAAGGACCCAGAGTTGCGTACAGAAAAGAAGCCGCAATAAGCACCCGGGCCAACGGCGGAACGATTTTGATCATCGGCTTGACCTCCTCAAACCTGGGACCCCATAGGGCGACGATATCGTAGTCGAGTGTGGTGCCGGTCTGCCGAAAGTACTGATGGGCGCACGCTCTCAAGATCGCCATAAGTATCGTTACAGCATGGAATAAAAAGACTAATGTCCAGCGCAAAGGTCCTCTCCTCACCACTGCGAAGAGCCCGCTCCAGAGCAACGCGTATCCCAGGTTGAAGAACGCATCCGACCGCATCAGCCTGAGGGTCCGAGCAAGCCCATGGTCGCCTCTGGGTTGAGAAAATACGCTGACGGCTTTTAGGACAAGGTTGTAGACGACGAAAGGGACAATGAGGCTGAGCGAGTAAACCTGCTCCCAGCAGCCCAGAAGCCTCCGTAAGAAGCGCAAACCTATCGGCTCTTTGTTTCTTGGAACGACAAAGTACAGAAAATTCTATAAGACTTTACGAAAATGTAGGTGCCCATCCGCTATCCCATCCTAAAAGGATAATAAAACGGTGAGTACGATGATACACCAGTCTTCGCTAAATACATCACCTGGATGGGTGAGTGCTGCCTGTCGAGAATCAGCCAGCAAGGAGAACGTGCCATGTCGGCGGAGCCAACCCGGAAGACGATCGAGAAAGAGGGCCTGGTGGACAGGCTATCCTATCCAAGCGCTCTCGGTACACATCCGACGGTGACCGTTCTTGGTGGCTCGGGTGGCGGCCTGAAGGAAGGCGGCGTGGCAGCGCTGTCCTCAGAGGGATTTACGGCGCTGGCGCTTTGCTACTTCGGTCTCGGCCCCCTGCCTCCAAAGTTGGTCGAGATACCGCTGGAGTACTTCTCCAAAGCCATCACCTGATTGCTGGCTCTACTCGCCGCCTTCGGAGTTGCCTATGACAGCGACACGAGGTGGATCGATGGCGAGGTGGCGCTCTTACTGGGGGCAGCCTATCCAGAAGACATCGGGCGGTCGTGGACTATATACCGAGTGGTGTGGTCTGGCAGAGACCGTTCTTCGACCTTCAGTCGGTCCGCCGTCCCAGGTACTCATGGCCGCTGGAAGGCATCTCGTTCCAAGAAACCGAGAACGTTCGGCCACGAATCGGCACCTGCTAACTCGCTAGCGTCCCTGCTTCTCCCGGCTTTACGCGGCGTGATGATCTAGTATCCGCGTCCGGTGCGAAGCCGGGCACGACAGGTGCCCAGCACCCTTGTAGCACAGATGCTCGTAGTTAAAAGGATGATTATGTTCTTCGAGCCAACGCTCATAAAGCGGTCTGAGAGCCATAGATCTACCGGCGAAGAGCCCCATAATGCTTCCCATTTCCGAGAGCGGGGCGCCGCAACCCTGACAAAGAGCACCTCAAGGAGCTGCCTGTGTAAAGGTCTATCCCATAGCCCTTTTGTTCATGGTCCTTATCACCGGCCGATGAGGAAACCAATCTCTCGAAGCGGCTTAGTCCTCACGTTTGCGGGATATTCGGGGAGGGTACGCAAGATAATTGAATGAGGTCAGAAGAAGTTTGAGTAGAGAGGAGGATTAAGAGGATGGATCCTGGTGAAGAGCGTATCACCGGTACTCGCGACGAGCACTACGACCTTATCGCTGTGCTCTACCACGCTCTGCAAGGGGCCGAAACGGAGGAAGCGTATGCCCTGGATGCCGAGGCAGCCGGAGATGAGCAGCTGGCTTCTTTCTTTAGAGAGGCGCAGGACACGCACCGGCACTTGGCCGAGCGCGCCAAGGAACTGCTAGGTATCCTCGAGGTGCCGCCTGAACCAGAGGTTGCGCCGGAGATCCCGCTGGAAGGTGAGGTGCTCGCCGAGGAGGCACCCCCGACTACCGGTGTAGCACGCACGCCGCCTGGTGGTGCTTCTGTTCCGGACGAGGGCATCGTCACGGAACCGGGGGGCGTCTCGCCGGAGCGTCCGTCGCGGGAAGCCCCGCCGACGGGACTGGTAGAGGACACGCGGGCCGCCGACGTACCACCCGACGTGCCCCCACCCCATATACCGGTCGCGTCTTCTCCAGTGGAGGAGACACCTAGCGAACCAGGCCGTGCTACGCCGGGGCAGCAGGCGGCGGGACGGGAAGAGAGAGAGCAGGAAGACAAGGGACTTATAGAGAAAGCCATAGACAAACTTACGGGTCGGGAGGAACAAGAAGAGGGCGACAGGCGAGGCCGAAGTTAAATCGAGGGAGTAGCAGATACGTATTAACCTTTGCAGCTCTCGGGTAGGAGTCGAAACGAGCAGGTAAGCAACCCCTATGCTATCCGAAGAAACGGAGAAGAGTTAGCCTTGGTGTAACCTGCCTCGTCGGTGTAACTCCTTAGGCAAAGAGAATATGATATGCTAGTTGCATAAGATCGGGTGTGCCTAATCTGTGGGGTAGAAGCGAGTGGAGCTTCCAGAGGGGTATCAGCTGGGAGAGGTAGGAAACGACGTCCGGGTGCTGAGGAGGCCGGGCGGATACGTACTTGCTGCGTTTGGCACCGGGGTGAACCCTGAGAACATTCGGCGCGTAGCCGAGGCGGACAAAAGGTACCTGGAGGCTAAAGAGCTGGACAGCAAATTTGGCTTGGGGGGAGACCCGGAGAGCGCGTTCCTGTTTGCAGAGGATGTTAGAGAAGCTCGTGAGAAGTATCTCTTAGCGCTGGAGGCTGCTTACCGCGAGGGGTAGAGAAAGCTGTTGAGAAAAAAGAGCTTGCTGGAGAAAGCAGGAACGAATTCAAATCTCCCCACAGTGTTGTTATTCTGGTGAACGCGAAGGCGCGCGTTGTTCTAAATCCGACTGGTGCCTACCTGGAGCCAGGTGAGATCTTGGTGGCGCCTTCGACCGATCCCGGAGGGACGCCGCTCTTCCTCACACCCGGCGGTCTCTGGTGAGGGAGATGGGCGGAGCCATGTCCCATGGAGCCGTCGTCGCCCGCGAATACGGCATCCCGGCTGTCGTCGGCGTGCCGAACGCCACGCAGCGCATCACCACGGCCCAACAGATTACTGTAGACGGCTCCGCTGGGACGATATTCTTCGAGAAGGAAAGACGCCTATGAGAAACATACATAACCCGGAACCAACGATGTCGCGGTCTGGGCCGAGGACCTGCTCGGTCCCTGCGAACCCTTGTGCTCGACTCCGGATGAGTACCTCAAGCAAACCGACCATGCCGACAAAGAAGGGACCTTGCGTGACAGCTGTACGTTACTACTTCGACCTCGTTTGCCCCTACAGCTACATCCTCACCCCTGAAGTCGAACAGGCGGAGGACGAGGGGTTGATAAAGATCGAGTGGCTGCCATTCGAGCTCAGGCCGGCTCCGGAGGCACTGCCCGAGCCGCGTGGCACTTATATCCGCGACCACTGGCGCGATCACGTCTACGGGCTCGCCATCTCACACGGGGTCGAGATCCACGTGCCCTGCACCCAGCCCCGCTCGACGCTGGCCCTGGCGCTTCACTCGTGGGCCGAGGAAGAGGGTCGAGGCCGGGCGATGCGCGACGCTGCACATCGGGCGTTCTTCATAAAGGGGCTAAACCTTGGTGACGAGGAGGTGCTGCGCCAAGTGACGCAGGAGGCGGGCCTCGACGCCGACTTGGCGATCGCGGCTGCCTGGGACCCAGCCCGAATCTCGGGCCTGCGTGCGGTGCGCGAAGAAGCCTGCGGTATCGGGGTGCACGGCGTACCGACCATCGCCACCTCAGAAGAGGTACTCTACTATGGTGCTGCGTCGCCGGGAAAGATCCGGGCGATGCTGGCTAGTCAGACGGAGATCGCCGGCTGAGGCTTCGACGTGAAAGGGAGGGAGAGGGGTTTCTCATCGATCGCTTACCATTTTCTTAGCGCCCTCTTAAAATTGGGCGGCAGAATCGTCGCGGTGGCTTCGCAACCCTTAATACCGAAGCACAGCCACCTTAGCCGGGCGAACTCCATGAGCCCTTACGGGCCGTTTAGCGACGCTCGTCCGGCCAGCCCCCTCCCCGGCGCTGGTGTATCTGCGTCCCGACGCTTAAACCTGCCCCCGCAAAAAATGGTCGGTAGAATATCGAGCAGAGCTCGGGAAGGAATATGAAACCCGGAACACGTATTCTCATCGTAGAAGATGACCGCGCCATAGCCCGGCTTCTCCAACTTGAGCTGGAGCACCGGGGCTTCGTGGTGCGGTGCTCCCACGACGGACCTTCGGGATTGGAGGCCGCGTTGGAGTTCGAGCCCTCGGTGGTTATTCTGGACATCATGTTGCCGGGCATGGATGGCGTCGGGGTACTGAAGGAGCTCAGGCGCCAGGGTAGTAGGGTGCCGGTCATAATGCTTACTGCCCGCGACGCTTCGGCGGACAAGATCCATAGCCTTGACGTGGGGGCCGATGACTACCTCACTAAGCCTTTCGATACCGAGGAGCTTATGGCCCGTATGAGGGCCCTGCTACGCAGGGTGGAGGGAGATGAGGTATTGAGGGTAGCGGACCTGCAGATCAACACGGCGACCCGGGAGGTCAAACGTGGCAATCGCAAGGTGAAAGGCCTAACCGCCAGGGAGTACGAGCTCCTTGAGTACATGGCGCGCAACCCTCGCAGGGTCCTTTCTCGGGATATGCTACTCTCGCGGGTCTGGGGGCAAGAGTTTGGCGTCCAGACCAACGTGGTGGACGTGTACGTAGGGTACTTGCGCAAGAAGATAGATGCCTCGGGCGATACCCGGCTTATCCAGACCATACGGGGGGTCGGCTACGCTCTGAGGGAGCCCTAAAGGGGGAGATGAGTCTTGCCGATCCGCTGGCGCCTTACCGTCTTCAACGCACTATCTATCGGGGCAATTCTCGTGGCGTTGGGATTCTCACTCTTTCTGCTTTTGCGCAATACTTTATTCTCCGAGGTCGAGCACACTGCCCGCGACCGAGCCCTGACCGCTGCCCAGACCGTGGAGTCTGGAGAAGGCTTCGACCCCGCCGAGGCCGAGCGGTTAAGCTTGGGTGGTGTGTTCGTCGTCGTCCGAGACGGGCAGGGTCGGATCCTATACCAGACGTTGAGTTCGGTGCCCCGCGAAGAGACCGAGGACCCTCTCTGGTCCCAGGTACTCAAGACCGGGCGTCCCGTCGGCGACGCGGCCGATCTCTCGCCGGCGGGTACGTCAGACTACGTCTATGCTGTGCCGGTGAACCCACCGGACGGCCCGGCCCGGGTAGTGGAGGCGGGAGAGTCCTATGAGTCGGCGACGAAGACCCTTGAGGCCTTCACCGTCGTTTTGGTTGTCGTCATCCTCGCCGCCCTTATACTCTCCGTAGGTGGCGCTTACCTTCTGGCTCGGGCTGCGCTTTCCCCTGTAGATGCCGTTGTCCGAACCGCCCGGCAGATCGGCGAGAGTGACCTCTCGAAGCGTCTACCCGTAGCCTACCCAAAAGACGAGATAGGACGCTTAACAACCACCATAAACGACCTCCTTGGTCGCCTGGAAGCCGCATTCGCTCGTCGGGAGGAGGCCCTCTCGCGCCAACGGCGCTTCGCCGCTGACGCCAGCCACGAGCTCAGGACCCCTCTCACCTCCATTGCCGGCTACGCCCGGATGCTTAGGGATTGGGGCCTTGAGGACCCAAGAACCGCGCGGGAAAGCGTGGCGGCGATCCAGGAAGAGTCGGAACGAATGGGGGGGCTTGTGGAGAGCCTCCTGAGCCTTGCCCGCGGCGACGTGGACGTTCCTCTGGAGCTTGGCCGCGGAGATCTAAGCGCGATCGCCGCCAGTGCTACGAAGGCAGCCCAGGCTGCGGCGGGTGGCAAGGTCGAGGTCGAGTACGTTCCTCCAGAGGAGCCGGTCGAAGCCTCCTTCGACAAGATCCGAATCCGCCAGGTGGCAGATGTCCTTCTGGACAACGCGGTAAAGTACACCCCAGAGGGAGGGACCGTTGTGATAGGCGTGGGGCAGGAGAACGGTTGGGCCCAGCTCGAGGTCTCTGACACAGGCATCGGGATACCAGCAGATGAGCTCCCGCTTGTGTTCGAACGTTTCCACCGCGTGGACCCAGCCCGCAGCGAAGGCGGCGTGGGGCTGGGCTTGAGCATAGCCCGTCAGATCGCCAGAGCCCACGGCGGCGAGATCGAAGCAAAGAGCGAACCCGGCAAAGGTTCTACCTTCGCCTTGCGTATTCCCCGGAGCAGAGCCGCATATTAATAGTTCCAATGTTCGTCACTCCGAAAAATCTTCTGCGAACCTTCGTTAGCGAGAACATTCGATTCTGATCGTCTCTTCATCTATCTCTTGCCATCCTCTTATGTATGAGGTGAGGCACTGGCAATCGTCAGGAACAATCGGAACAGAGGTATTTGTCCCGGAGCCATAAGAAGAGGGTGTTGATGTTTGGCAGGCTGAAAGCGTATAGCGAGGTAAGCCAGCCGTTGGATGGGCTTTATGGTAGTTTAGCCCAAGTTTCCTTGGGGAGAGCGGAAGAATTCGGCGCTTCACAGCGGGGTGCCAATGATCTCAACGAGAAGGGTGCATACGAGAAGAAGAGCACCGGCCGCTTCGTGCCGGAGTTCAATCCGAAGCATTCCTATCTCGTTCGTGTTCCAAAACGCGGCGCCCTTCGGGTACCACGAGCGGTAACCTCTACCAGAGGAGTAGCATCGGCAGGCGCAGCGAGCGTTCCACCGAAGCTGGGGAGGTTAGGCGTTGATACCTTGGGCTGGGTCGTGTTGCAGCGACGCGCTTCGTGAATAAGCCTTCCTCGCGGAAGGGGGGCACATTGCCTGTCCCTTATCTAAACCTGCCCGAAGAAGTTGATTGGACAGACCGAGTGGTGGTTTTCGTCTCTGCCGGGCGCTTCTGGCACCCCTTATGAGGACATCGTATGATTGGTCCATGATCGTGGACAACGCCATCTACGTCGACGGCCGCCGGGCTGCGGAGCCCCACTCTTTGCAGGAGACCTGCGAGGCCGCGCGCGAGCAGGGTGGCGTAGCCTGGATCGGGCTCTACAAGCCGACCGCAGAGGAGTTCGAATCGGTCGCCGAGGAGTTCGATCTGCATCCCTTGGCGGTCGAAGACGCCATCAAAGCCCACCAGAGGGCGAAGCTCGAGCGCTATGGTGAGACGCTCTTCGTCGTCTTGAGACCAGCCCGGTACCTGGACGAGTCGGAGGCGTTACAGTTCGGCGAGATACACGTATTCGTGGGGAAGGACTTCGTCGTCACGGTGCGTCACGGCGAAGTCCCTGCTTTGGATGAGGTACGAAATCGGCTGGAAAGCGACCCTGAGCTGCTGCGCCGGGGCCCAGCAGCGATACTGTACGCGATCATGGACCAGGTGGTGGACGACTATACCCCGGTGGTCGCGGGCTTGGAGAACGACATCGAAGAGATAGAAACGGAGGTCTTCGGTGGCAACCCCGGCGTCTCGCGCCGTACATACAAGCTCTCTCGGGAGGTGATCGAATTCCAGAGGGCAACCGGGCCGCTGGCCGAGATCCTCCGGAGCCTGCTCGAGGACGAAAGGCTCAAGATCGACCATGAGGTGAGAAGATACCTGCGCGACGTGCAGGACCACGTGGTGCGCGTCATAGAAAGGGCCGAGGGCTTCCGGGAGCTGCTGAACAACATCCTGAACGTGAACCTCACCTTGGTAGGCATACGCCAGAATGACGAGGTGAAAAAGATCAGCGGCTGGGCGGCGATCTTGTTCGCCCCCACACTCATAGCAGGCATCTACGGGATGAACTTCGAGTACATCCCGGAGCTGCACTGGCTTTTGGGTTATCCCTTCGCCTTGGCGCTTATGGCGCTGGTTTCCTTAACTCTCTACCTCGTCTTCAAAAGCCGCGGCTGGCTCTAGCGCGAGGCGCTGATCTTCCGCACTACTATTGGGACCCCATCGGTTACCACTCAGCAGGGGCAAGGTAGCACGTGGAGCACAGTCTCCTGTGCACCTGAGTGGCTTCAGGAGTGGCACCAGTGGTATGTCCGCGGATCGTCTCTGGCGGCATTTCTGATGGTACAGATGGTGCTATGCTTCTGATGTGGGAACTTGGTTCAGGCCATACGAGGGCTGAGTTGGGGCGATCGCATTTTGTAGCAGTAAGATACCGTTCTTCCGGAAAGGTTCGAGAGGTAACGGGCAGAAGGCTGACGCTTACCCCCTCTGGAGAGGAAAAGGTGGACTTGGGATGATTCGTCTGTATACAGCTGCGGCTAGCGCCGTGGCTATCGTTGAGAATGGCGGGGTGAAGCTAACCCTGGAAGAACGCGGTGCCCAGTGTCTGGCGGTCGACCCTAACGACCCGGACACCGTATATATCGGTACGTCGGATGAGGGGCTCTTTAGGAGCTCGGACGGCGGAAGGAGTTGGAACCGGCTCGCGGGGGTGTCGCATCCCAGGGTCACCGCCATCGCGATTTCGCCGGTGGACGGGGCTCTCTACGCCGGGACGGAACCGAGCAGCCTGTTCGTGAGCCGGGATAGGGGCGGATCTTGGCGGGAGTTGGAGGGGCTCAAGAGCCTCCCTTCGGCTTCCACCTGGAGCTTTCCACCCCGGCCCTGGACCTCCCATGTCCGTTCGCTCGCCCTATCTCCCGAGGATCCCAACCTCATCGTGGCCGGAATAGAGCTCGGCGGCGTGGTGCGCAGTACAGATGGTGGTGAGTCCTGGCAAGACCAGCGGCCCGGAGCATACGCTGACTGCCATGCCCTGGCCACGCACGTCTCGGCTCCAGCGACGCTTTACGAGGCCGCCGGGGGTGGGTTCGCCGAGAGTAAGGACTTTGGGGAAAGCTGGACCGCCACCGATGCCGGAATTGCACACCGCTACGTTTGGGGGCTGGCCGTGGACCGGGACGACCCGGCTTTGCTCTACGTCTCCGCGGCTGAGGGGCCAGGCCGGGCGCATAGCAGTGGATTTTCGGACGCTGCGATCTATCGCCGCGACGCCAGCAGCCGGTGGGAACCCATCATCGAACGTCTCGCCGAGTTCCCCTACGCCCTTGTCGCCGACCCTGATACGACCGGTGCCCTCTACGCCGGGTTCGGGGACGGGAGCATCCTCCATAGCTCTAACGCGAGGAGCAGCTGGGATGAGGTCGCTCAAGCCCCCGGGCTGGACGCGCTCGCAGCGGTGGCGGTCTAGTACCCACCGGTACGAAGCCGCGATCTCAAGGGCCTCCCATATCTGTCTCAAACTCGGGTTGCACTAACTTTAGCGACTCACCACAAGGTGCGGTTCGGCCCACTCGACATGTCGGCCTGGGAAACGCAGCAGCGCAACGAGCCCACCGGCATGGTTCTGCGCGGGTTCGCCGTCAGCGGCGGCCGGATGAGTGCACCAATCCCAAGTCAAGCCAAACCTCTCACCTTTTTCTTAGAGCCTTCTTAGCGTTCTCACAAGAGGCGTTGAGACACTAAGGACGCTAGAATCGCTCGGCACCGATCAAGTTAGCGTGTGAAAGGGGATAAAACCATGGCACACATAGTGAGGGAATCTCTACGCGTCCTCTTCGTTGTCGGCACGGTCATGCTACCGATCCTGTACTGGCTGCTTGGAAGAGTGGACCAAGGCATCCAGAAGCGGGTGCGGGAGAAGGGGAAAGGGGGTGTGAATAGCAAGAGCCATGGCGAGGGGCACCGCACAGGCCGAGCGGCGAAACTCGAACCCTTGGGGAAGAAGGTGTAAGCAAGGGGCTGATCCCAAAAATACATCTGTGAGAATGTCTTAACTTTTTTCTTAAGCTGTTCTCAGGGGCCTTTAAGGTTGCAGCTCTATACTGCTGCTGCTATGAGACCCTCTGTACTAACTAAAATGTAGGACGCACTCTAGATGTATAGAGGAGCCAGGGTCTCAAAAAGCCTCGCCCTTTTGCACAGGCGTTCGATCGAACGCTACAAGAGCTATGTCGTCGTTTTGCTAGGGGTTTTCCTTACGACGTCGTTTGCCCTCTACAGCGCCCGTGCTGAGCAAGCAGGGGGGGATGTAGCTCCGAACGCGAACCAGCCTTCCACACAGAATACAACCGAATGGGGCGACGCTTCACCTAGTACTGCCACGCTCGACGATGCTCGAAAGAAGATAAAACACGTGGTGGTGATCATGCAGGAGAACCGCTCCTTTGATCACTACTTTGGCACTTATCCAGGCGCAGATGGAATACCAATGCAGAACGGTGTCCCTACTGTCTGTATACCAGGCTCTCAAACCGGCCAGTGTGTACAGCCCTTCCATGACTCAAACGACCTTAACCGTGGTGGTCCCCACGGTGCCTCAAACGCCACAGCCGACATCGACCACGGCAAGATGGACGGCTTCATAGGAGAAGCGCAGAAAGGGCGCAAGAAGACCTGCCAAGACCCCAACGATCCTAACTGCGGGGGCTCAGAGGGACAAGAGCCCGATGCTATGGGATACCACGATGCCCGCGAAATCCCCAACTACTGGACCTACGCTCAGCAGTTCGTGCTACAGGATCATATGTTCGAGCCCAACGCCTCCTGGAGCTTGCCGGAGCATCTGTTTATGGTATCCGGGTGGTCAGCAAAGTGCAGCAAGGTTGGTGATCCTATGAGCTGCCAAAACGAGCTGCAAAACGCTGACCGTATACCTCAGAAGGGCAAGACTAAAACCGCATCCGGTAGCTCACAGCCGGACTATGCGTGGACCGACCTTACCTACCTACTCCACAAAAATGACATAAGCTGGACTTATTACCTAGAGCAAGGAACCCAGCCGGACTGCGACGACGATGAGATGACCTGTCCGCCCAAGCCTCAGAGCAGAAAAGTACCGCAGATCTGGAACCCACTTCCTTACTTTGACACCGTCAAGGACGATGGCCAGCTCGACAACATCCAGGACTACTCAAACTTCTACGAGGCTGCCAAAAATGGCACTCTCCCAGCGATCTCATGGGTAGTACCTAACGGGCACGACAGTGAGCACCCGCCGGGACTGGTCAGCGATGGCCAGGCGTACGTCACCAGCCTCATCAACGCCGTCATGCAAGGGCCTGAGTGGGACAGCACGGCGATCTTCCTCTCCTGGGATGACTGGGGCGGTTTCTACGATCATGTCGTCCCACCGAAGGTAGATGAGAATGGCTACGGCCTGAGGGTTCCAGGACTAGTGATCAGTCCTTATGCCAAGCAGGGCTACATAGACCATCAGACCTTGAGCTTCGATGCCTATCTGAAACTCATCGAGGACCTTTTCCTTGGCGGCCAGCGTATCGATCCTCAGACGGACGGGCGCCCCGACCCCCGTCCGGATGTGCGGGAGAACGCTCCTCAGCTTGGCGATTTGCTAGAGGACTTCGATTTCTCCCAGCCACCACGACCTCCGCTGGTACTGCCTCCCTCCGGCGCACAGCCTCCCGCTAATCTACCCTCCTCTGGAGGACCGGCACAGAGTAACCAAGCGCACCTCTACACTGTGCAGCCTGGAGACACGCTAAGCGAGATTGCGGAGCGCTTCGGTACTTCGGTGGAGACTATCGCTCAGAGCAATGGCATCGAAGACCCTAACGTCATCTTCGCGGATCAGATACTGTACCTACCTGCTGGCTCAGTGCCTGTAGCGTCTCCGACGCCCACGAGCTCTACTCAGGCTCTACCCTCCACCGGAGGCATGCTGGCCACTTCAGCCTTCTCTGGAGGATCGCCACAGGCCAATTCCGCACAACTCTAGATGGTACAACCTGGGGATACGCTCAGCCAGATCGCGGAACGCTTCGGCACATCGGTAGAGGGTATCGCACAAGCTAATAGCCTTGAGGACCCAAACTTCATCCTTGCGGGTCGGACACTGTATGTGCCTATCAACTTTGCGACAACCAGTTTGGACACCGGTTCGTTAGTTTGAAACTACATAGATAATGTAAGCGGCGCTCAGGAGGACTAAGCCAAGAGCAACTAGAAGATAAACCAGAATGGCCGAAGTGAAAGTTCCTTTGCTTATGGAAGCCTTATAGTGGATAAACCTGATGACTGCAGCAACCTCTAGAAGAGCT
>DASQSI010000301.1:0-4705 GCA_035642415.1 Rubrobacteraceae bacterium | reverse complement strand
CCGCCGCTTGGCTTATGACCTCCCTGACCACCTCTGCCACCCTAGTCGCCCTCGTGCAGACGGCTACCTCGCTCCCCATATTCCTTGTAGCTCTCCCCTCCGGGGCAATCGGCGACGTGGTGGACCGTCGCAAGCTGCTGTTAGTAGCCCAGGGCTGGATGCTGGCCGTTGCTGGGGTATTGGGGATTCTCACGCTCCTGGGGGCGACCACGCCTTGGGTACTCCTGTTCCTCACCTTCGCCCTGGGCTTGGGCGCTGCCATGATGCTTCCCACCTGGCAGGCGATCCAGCCCGAACTCGTGCCCCGCGAGGAGTTCCCTCAAGCCGTCTCTTTGGGGGCGGTGTCGTTTAACCTGGCCCGGGCGGTAGGACCTGCCCTAGGCGGTCTGCTGGTGGCAATCGCGGGCCCCGGAGCAGTTTTCTTGGCAAACGCTGCCTCTTTTTTGGCCGTAGCCATACCGATCTATCGCTGGCATAGGCCCGCCGATGAGAGCGCTTTGCCCCCCGAGCACATCACGGCGGCAGTCTGGAGCGGGATATGCTACGTGCGCCACGCTCCTCCGATGCGCGCGGTGCTAATCCGGGCAAGCGTTTTCATCTTCTTCGCTAGCGCTTTGTGGGCGCTCTTGCCGCTGCTAGCCAGGGATCAGCTGGGCCTTGGATCGGGTGGATATGGGCTCCTGCTAGGCTGCGTGGGGGTAGGATCGGTGCTTGGGGCTACGGTGCTGCCGGGCCTTCGCCGCAAGTTCTCACAAGATACGGCGGTAGCATCCGCCACTGCCCTGCTCGCGGTAGCGATCGGGGCTCTCGCCTATGTTGTGAACATAGGCTTAGCAGGCATCGCTATGCTGGTTAGTGGAGTGGCATGGATCGTGGTGCTCTCGAGCTTAAACGTCTCGGTCCAAACCTTCTCCCCTCCCTGGGTGAGAGCGCGGGCGCTGTCGGTGTATCAGCTTATCTTCCAAGGTGGGGTAGCGATTGGCAGCGTCTTCTTCGGGATGGTGGCCGAATGGGTTGGTACGCTTGGGGCTTTGGGTTTGGCTGCCTTGGGGCTTCTTCTTGGCCTTACGAGCGCCTTGAGGTGGCGCCTGTTCTCAGGCGAGCACCTCGATCTCACTCCTTCGGCACACTGGGCCGAGCCAGCGGTGGCGATAGAACCCGGCCCCGAAGAGGGACCTGTGCTGGTAACGATCGAGTACAGGATCGATCCTGGCAGGGGCCAGGAGTTTGTGCGGGTGATGGATAGGTTAGGTAGGTCCCGCCGCCGCAGCGGAGCAACCAGATGGGGGGTGTTCCACGACGCCGCCGACCCGAGCCGCTACCTGGAAGCTTTCATTGTTGGCTCCTGGGTTGAGCACCTCAGGCAACACGAGCGCGTGAGCGTGGCGGAGAAAGAACTTCAAGAGCGTGTGCACTCCTTCCTCGTTAGCGACGCACCACCAGTAATCTCTCATTTCATCGCTGGGGCTCCTAGCGGAGCGGAAAGTGGCGGCGAGAGCAATAACTCTGGATAAGCGGCCTCTAGCCAGCCACCTTCCCGCTTGTCCGCTCCAAGTTCTGCTGTGCCGTGCAGACGTTCAATTAGCGTGTTTCATAAACGGTCGTTTATGAGACGCTTACTGAACGCCCATAGTGCGAATAAAACCCTGCTCTAGACAACTCTGAAAGCTCTAGAGACAAGCCCTACCTCTCTGCAGGTGCTACTTCTTCTTCTTCCTACTCCTCTTTACGCACTATTAGGACCGGGCAATGAGCGTGCCGAACCACCGAATCGGAGACGCTGCCCATAAGCGCTCTCCTCATACCGCCAAGTCCTCGGCTTCCTATTACTATAAGCCCAGCACCTATCTCGTCGGCAAGCTTGACGATCTCTTGGTCCGCCTCTCCGTGCCTCAAATAAGATCCGGTTACAGTCCCTTCAGCACCTTTAACATGAGCCACTTGCTCATCGAGGGTCTTTTTGGCTGCACTATCAGCCTCCTTTATTAGTGCTTCTACTTTTTCGGGACTTAAAAACATATATGGCCCGTAGGCAGATCTTAGGTTAGATGCGTATTCTTCAACATATACTACATACAATTCCGAGCCAGTCTTTTGGGCTATGTCTGCCGCGGTTTGACCAGCCAAAGCTGCCTCTTTGGAGCCATCGGTTGCCAGCAAGACCTTAGTTGGGAAGATACTCACGTCGTCTATATCCTACTTTGGCTTTGATCTTATCAACACGTTGTCAGCGTTGTCAGAGGCAACCGAGATATCCGCTTCGTCCTGCGACCACCCGAAAAGCCCTACTACTTATGATCATTACCTCGCCTTGATTTCCTCGGTCTCTTGTTCTACCGCCCCTGGCTCCACCGCTTCTGCTTCCACCACCTTATCTCTATTCCACGTGGTGTAAATGATGAAGATCGCCAGTATTGCAGCCATGATCAACGAAGCTCCAACGGTGCCAAAACCAGTGCCGCCTTCAGAGGGTGACTTCGTAAGCACGTCCCCAAAGGTCGCCCCGTATGGGCGAGTTAAGACGAACGCAATCCAGAACAAGGGTACTCTTGGAATGTTGGTAAACAGCGTGGCAAGCAGCACCAACACTAGTATCGCCGTAATCAGAATGTTTGCTCCTAAGAACCCAATACGCTCGCTATCAGCTAGAAAATCGCCTAGTGCCGTACCCAAAGTATTCGAGGCTAGAATCGCAACCCAGTAGAACGTTTCGGCTCTCAACGAGCTGATTCTCTCAACCGCTAATGATCTTTCGCTTAGGTACCAGATCCCAAGAACCGCCAACAAAATGCCCAGTAGAATCGCCGTTGCTAGGGGGTAGCCAAGCCCCAAGGTGCGATCTTCATCAGTTCCACGAGCTAGCTTATCGGCAACTGCAGTACCAGTTAAGGTGGTGGTGAGGATGACCGACCAGAAAATCGCTGGGTGCAAACGACGAGAAGCAAGTTGAGCAAAAAGTGAAATCAGGAAAAGGACAAAGAAAATAATGGCGCTGCCGGTGTAATCCAGACCTAATGTCATCGACACAAGGTCTCCACCGGTCTCACCGAGCGTGGTTGCAGCTAGTTTCATTATCCAAAAGTAGGTATTGACCTTAGGAATCTTGTTCATGCATCAACCCTTCCTGCGCAGAATGTAGCTAGTGTCAATCGCCCGAGTTACTAGCCAAGGAGTATGGAGGGCCGCCCTAAGAGAGCTATTTGAATTGAGTAAGAATTTTCATAGGTTGGTTGAAGGGCAAAGAGAGCAATCGGCAACTCGTTCTCCTAACATAAGCTTTTAGCCTGTTCCATAAACGGTCCTTTTTGGTACAAGCAGCGTGTATCAAAAACCTCCCTTTTGATACAGCTGTTCAGAGTCTGCTTCTTCTACACGCAGAACAACACTTTATGGGGCGTTTTACGCGACGGTTTCCCCGGTTGCTTAGGCATTGATAATGAAAGGAAATCCTCGACTAACTGTCCCAAAGACTCATCAACCCATACATATATAGGGGAACACCGTACGCAGAGTACCGAAAAGGAACCTTTTCAGACTCAGAGTCGCTCCTATGAAAACCCCTATGGAGGTCAAATACCCTTCGTAGGCTCCTAATCCACCCTCTCTGAGGCAAGAAACATAGTACCGACAGATCCGAAATTTTGATCGAATCTTGACCTTAGCTAAAGCCTGGCTTGAGGGAAAGGCTACAGACTTCCGGCGTCGGATAGGCCCGTTCTGAAAGGAGAAGAGTTCTAAAGATAATGAACTTTTCGATGATCCTACGAGGAAGAGATTTCTTCGATATGAGAGGAACATGATCCAGGAATTGGCCCTCACCTCAAAAAGCTTACATGTTAATGGCTACCGACAAAATGGAATTGCCGTAAGGTCGGGCGTACGGGGTGCTCGGAATCATAGAGGCTGAGAACCTCGTGTATGAACTATGAAAACTCATAACTTCAACAAAGGCCATTCACAGCCTGGAAGTCCACTATATACCGTGTGCCAATGCAGAAAACGCGCCGAAACCAGGTCGCAGGACTAATTGGTAGCAAAGTCAAAAGAAATGGCAGCTTCCGAGAAAAAGGTGCAAAGCGTGCAGGAACTTGCAGGGATTCAGCGCAACAGTAGAAGATTAGGACGAAGGCCCCTTTGGGTCATAGGACAGAGTACAAACAATTGGGTAAACGTATTCTGCGTAGGCTCCAGGTACGGTAGCAGAACCCTGCCAATCTTCAGCTTCCGCGAGGAAGTCGAAATCTTTGTGGATTTTCTAGACGGGATAGAGGACGGCTGGGGCTGGCAACCCAAACAAACCACACCCGGGGAGCTGATCTCTGTACTCTTAGGGTATTACAGCGATGTGGCGAGGGTTGCGCTGGACCCGCTCCCTATATGTGAGGACGGCGGTGTAACGCTTAAGCTGGTAAGCATGAGCTGGGAGCACTTTGTGCGAATGCTGCTGGGCGAGGACGAAGACGGACAGGCCTCCGAGAGAAGGCACTCCTCGCGGCTAGCAGACGTGGGAGGCATTCCGGAGTATCCACGATAGAGAAGAAGGGATAGTGACTATGGCTCTGACTAAAGCATCGAGCAAACGAACCTTATGGGGCAGCGCCCTAATCGCCCTCGTAGGCCTAATCCACCTACTTGTGGTTCCCGAGTACTTCGGGTTCGCAACATACCTTGGGCTCTTGTTTATTCTAAACGCCCTAGGGGCATT
>DASQSI010000300.1:0-9370 GCA_035642415.1 Rubrobacteraceae bacterium | reverse complement strand
GTCCGGGTTCCGCTCGGCAACCTCCTCGATGTCCACGCCACCCTCGGTGGAGAACAGGATCAGAGACTTCTTCGCCGCGCGGTCCACCATGATCGAAAGGTACATCTCGCTTTCTATCTCGGCCCCTGCCTCGACGAGCACACGCCGCACCTTGTGGCCTCTGATCTCCATCCCGAGTATCTGGCGGGCCACCTCTTCGACGTCCTCCGGCTCTTCTACGACCTTGATCCCCCCGGCCTTGCCGCGACCGCCGGTCAGGATCTGCGCTTTGACCGCCACCGGGCCGCCGAGCTTTTCGGCCGCAGCGCGCGCTTCTTCGGGAGACGCGGCGACGATACCCTCCAGCGTCTCTATGCCGTACTGCCGGAGCAGCTCCTTGCCCTGATACTCGTAGAGATCCAAACCCAAGACTCCCCGCGACGCTTTTAATGACGGTCACGATTATACAGGGACCGCCTATACCATTGTGGCCTATACTTCTTTCCTGATGGGGCTCGGAACTGCAATGAACGTCGTGGCGGTGCTGGTGGGCGGAGGTGTAGGTACGCTCGTGGGTGCTCGTTTGCCTGAGAGGATGCGGGAGACCGCAATGCGGGCCATAGGACTCATAACGCTGCTCGTCGGCGTTTCGAACTTCCTTAGGCTGGACAACCCGCTTGTGCCGCTCGTCAGCGTGATCGGTGGGCTTGTAATTGGAGAGGCGCTCGGCATAGACGGCGCTCTTAAGCGCTTCGGCGACTCCTTGCAGAAGCGGTTCTCGAAGGGAGAGAGCCCCGTGAGCAGGGCATTCGTAACCACGAGCCTGCTCTTCTGTGTGGGCCCGCTAACCGTTCTTGGCTCTCTGCAAGACGGGCTTACAGGCGATTACCATCTGCTTGCTCTCAAGAGCGCGCTGGATTTTATCGCCTCGCTGTCTTTCGCCTCGGTTTTAGGTTGGGGAGTGTTGCTGTCGGCGGTTACGGTGCTCGTGGTGCAAGGGACGCTCACGCTCTCGGCGGGGCTCCTGCAGGGGGTTGTGACAGAGCCTATGATCTCGGCGATGACGGCGACGGGCGGGGTCCTGATCTTCGGTCTCGGGCTCGTCTTGCTGGAGCTGAAAGAGGTGCGGGTGGCGAACATGCTCCCGGCGCTTCTGATAGCTCCCCTGCTCGTTGCTCTGCCCCTGTGGCCGCTATAGGAGCTAGGACGGGCCTTTAGCGGCCCGGAAGGTCGCCTTCATCGGTATATCGGTCGTAGCGGTCGTAATAATCCTCGTCAAGCGTGATTCTTTCTCCGGCGAGCTCGCGGCGCCTTAGGTCCCAGAGGACCTGTAAATCGTGATCTAGCTGGCGGAGGCGTTCGTGTCCCTCGGGAGCCAAACCGTGTCGCGATTCTTCGTACACAAGCCTTTCGCGTTCTTCGGAGAGTTCCTGGATCTTTCGCAACACGACGCTCCCGTCCACCGTTTACCTCCCTACTTGTGTGCAGCGACCCATACCATTCTAGCGGAAAGCTTCCATAGAACCGCTGTATAGGTAGGGTTGCGTGCTCTACAATTGAGACTAATAGAAGGGAGAGCTTTGCTCAAGAAGATCTACCACCTAGGTTACGCAGTAGAGGACCTCGATGCGGCGGCCCGTTTCTACAGAGAGTACTTCGGCGCTGTCACAGGCGAGCCGGAGGAGGTCGAGGAACAGGGCGTAATCGCCACGATGTTCGATGTGGGGGAGTCCAAAATCGAACTCGTCCAACCCACCCGTCCCGATTCGCCCGTGGGCAAGTTCCTTGCCGAGAAGGGTGAAGGCTTCCATCACGTCGCCTTTCAGGTCGAAGACCTCGAAACGATCTTGAAGGGGCTAAAGGAGAACGGCGTCGAGCTGATAGACGACGTGCCCCGTATCGGGGCGGGAGGAGCGCGGGTGGCGTTCCTGCATCCGAAGGGTATATTAGGCGTCCTCACCGAGCTCGTAGAGCTGCCAAACAAAGGATAAGAGAGGTATAGCGTGGACGTCGAGAAACGCCAGGACGTGCGTCGGACGGAGTCTGAGATCCGAGTTAAGCCCTTCTATAAGCCTGAAGACCTGAGCGGCTTTGATTATTCTGAGAAGCTCGGCGACCCTGGCGAGTACCCGTACGCGAGGGGTGTCTATCCCACGATGTATCGTGGCCGGCCCTGGACCATGCGCCAGTACGCAGGTTTTGGCACCGCCGGAGAGACCAACGCCCGCTTTAAGTATCTGGTAGACAACGGCCAGACCGGTCTCTCGGTCGCCTTCGATCTCCCTACCCAGATGGGCCGCGACTCGGACCACCCGCTCGCTTTGGGCGAGGTCGGAAAGGTCGGGGTCGCCATAGACTCCCTCTTCGACATGCGAGACCTATTTGACGGTATCCCCTTAAAGGACGTTTCGACCTCCATGACGATCAATGCTACCGCTTCGATCCTCTTGCTCCTCTACTCCCTAGTAGCCGAGGAACAGGGGGTCGAGAAGGATAACATTACCGGCACGACGCAGAACGACATCCTCAAGGAGTATCTGGCGCGTGGGACCTACATCTACCCACCGGCTCCTTCCATGAGAATCACGACCGACATATTCGCCTACTGCGCCCACGAGCTACCGCGCTGGAACACGATCTCCATCTCTGGCTATCACATCCGCGAGGCCGGTAGCACCGCTGTTCAGGAGCTTGCCTTTACCCTGTCCGACGCCATCGCCTACGTCGAGGCGGCTAGCCACGCGGGCCTAGAGGTCGACGAGTTCGCCCCGAGGCTCTCGTTCTTCTTTAACGCCCACAATGACCTCTTCCAAGAGGTCGCTAAGTACCGGGCAGCCCGTAGAATGTGGGCCCGGATCATGAAGGAGCGTTTCGGCGCTACTGACGAGCGGAGCTTGAAACTGCGCTTCCACACTCAGACCGCAGGCTCTTCGCTCACCGCCCAGCAGGCCGAGAACAACATTGTCCGCACCACCGTTCAGGCGCTCTCCGCGATCCTCGGCGGCACCCAAAGCCTACACACGAACGGTTTTGACGAGGCGCTGGCTTTGCCGACGGAGAAGAGCGCGAGAATAGCGTTGCGGACCCAGCAGATACTGGCGAACGAAGCTGGGTTGACTGATACTGCCGACCCGCTCGGAGGCTCCTATTACGTCGAATCCCTTACCGACGCTGTCGAGGAGGGTGCCTGGGAGTACATAAAGCGAATAGATGAGATGGGTGGTGCCGTAAGAGCGATAGAGAACCGTTTTATGCAGCGCGAGATGGAGGAAGCTGCCTTCCGCTACCAGCGTGAGGTCGAGAAAGAAGAGCGTATCATTGTCGGCGTGAACCGCTACGTAACCGACGAAGAAGCCGACATAGAGCTGCACTCCGTCGACGAGGCCATCCGCGACCGACAGACCCAACGCCTCGAAAAGCTCAAAGACAGCCGCAATAACAGTGCTGTCGAGAAGGCCCTCGCTGACCTCGAGCACGCCGCCCAGGGCACCGACAACCTACTGTACCCGATGAAGGAGGCGCTCGCGAACCTCGCCACCTTGGGCGAGGTCTCCGACGTTTTACGTAAGGTCTACGGCCAGTATCGGCCGTAGAGAAGGCTAGCTCTCCTGCAGGCACCGGCTCTGACGCCTTGTCTCCGCTAGAACGCGTCGGGAGCGGGATACCGCTGTGTTAAGATGACCTTACCTTTCGTACACACGGTAAACCGGAGCCGGGCTCCGGAGGAGGTTCTTGAAAAGCATGATCGGCTGGTTTCGCAGACATAAAAACGGTACCCCGCAAGGGGAGCTTGAGCAGACGTCAGGGGTTATGAGTGCTGGGGAGCTCTATAATGAGACGCCTCAAGAGACCGCACCCTCCGAGGTTGAGGCCCGGGTGCCGAAGGAGGAGGAACCCGCCGACGGGTTCTCCGAAGCCGGGATTCGTGAGGCACTGAGAGACGTTCGAGACCCCGAGATTGGGCGTGACCTCGTCTCCCTGAACATGGTGCGGGAAGTGCGCATAGAGGGTCCAAGCGTCACCGTAGGCATCGCTCTCACGACGGCCGGATGTCCGTTGAAGCATCGGATCACCACCGACGTTCGCGACCGCTTGATGATGATCGAAGGTGTGGAAAATGTAGAGGTGGACTTCGGCGTGATGACCGACGCTGACCGCCAGAATCTACTCACCTCGCTACATGGCGGCCCCTCTGAACTCGCACCCGCCTTCAAGGACGAGTCCAAGACCCGTATTATCGCCGTCGTCTCCGGTAAGGGCGGCGTTGGCAAGTCCACGGTGGCTGTGAACCTTGCAGCAGCCCTCGGCCGGGCCGGACATTCGGTAGAGATCCTCGACGCCGATGTACATGGCTCCTCAATTCCCGTGATGCTCGGCTCGCTAGACAAACCCAACGTTGTCGGCGGCGTCATCTTCCCGATAGAGTCTCCGCAGGGCCTGAAGTTCATCTCGATGGGCAACTTCGTCGACGAGGGACAGGCCATCATCTGGCGCGCCCCGATCGTCAATAAGGCCTTGACACAGCTCATGCGTGATGTGTACTGGGACGAGCCGGACTTCATCATCGTCGACATGCCCCCCGGTACCGGCGACGTAGCCCTCACCATAGCGCAGATGATCCCCAAGGCCGAGGCTCTCGTGGTCACCACCCCGCAGGCCGACGCAGCCCGGGTGGCGGTCAAGGCCGGTAAGATGGCCGTGCAAGCCCACCTCAAGCTCGTCGGGGTCGTCGAGAACATGGGCTATGCACAATGCCCGGACTGCGGCAAGGAGCTTAGGATCTTCGGGGGCGACGGCGGCGACCGCGTGGCAGGCGAGCTTGAAACCCCTGTACTCGGGCATATACCCATCATCCCCGATGCTTCCGGCGAGCCCGGCCGCTCTCTGTTTGCGGAAGGCTCGGCTCCTGCTCTTGCCTTCGACGAGGTCGCCCAGGCGATCATCCGAACCAAAGCCCGCAGGCGGATCAAGGTACTCTAGAGCGTCTCACTCCTCCCTTCTTTTGTAATAAGTATCCTGTTGGTATAGTGCTATCGTTACGGGAAGGGCGAGTTTCTGGAGAGTGCTATGAACAAACTGCTTAAGACAGGTCTCGCGGTGGGTTGCGGTGCTGTTGCCACAGAGGCTTTGCGACGAATCGTATACTACGAACCGGAACCCAAGTACTATCCATGGGAGCGGCCTCCTTATACAGAGTTCCCCAACAAAGTGCTCATCGTAGGCGGCGGGTTCGCAGGATTTACGGTGGCCAAGACCCTCGGCGAGCTGGTCGAGGACCGCGACGACGTCGGGGTGATGGTCATCAACAAAGAGAACTTCTTTACCTACTGGCCTATGGTGGCGGGGATCATAAGCAGCGATGTAGAGACCAAGAACGTCGCGCAGCCTCTGCGCCGGGCCTTAATACAGTACGGCATCAGCTTCCGGCGAGCGGAGTTGGAGGATGTAGATTTCGAGCGGAAGGTGGTGAAATCAATAAGTGGGTTAGAGTTCCCCTACGACCAGCTGGTGCTGGCGTTGGGCGCAGACCCGGCCTTCTTCGGTATACCTGGGGTCGATGAGCACAGCATCAGCATGAAGACTCTCACAGACGCCGAGCGTATCCGCAACCGGGTGATCGAACGCTTCGAGGAGATCGTCCTGGCTCGCGACGAAGAGGAGGAGCTAAGCGACGAGGACTTGAGGCGAAAGTTGACCTTTGTCGTAGTAGGGGGTAACGCCACAGGGGTGGAGATAGCTGCGGAGCTTCACTCCCTGGCCCACAAGACCCTAGCTCCGGACTACCCGAACATCAACCTGAAGCACGTCCGGATCGTGCTGGTGGACGCAAACGAGGAAATCCTGAAGGAGCTGCCCCCGTCGCTCCAGCGATCGGCCCGGTTGCACCTCGAGAATCTCGAGATCGAGGTGATCAACAACGCCCGAGCCCAGGAGGTTGCCGCTGATCGGGTGGTCCTCGACGACGGCCAGGAGATAGAGGCTGAGAACGTTATCTGGACCGCCGGCAACCGCGCGAGCGCCAAGCTAGAAGATCTGGACCTTCCATTGCAGGGCGAACAAGGTGTCGAGACCGACGAATACATGCGGGTGCCCGGTCTGGAAAACGTGTGGGCCATCGGCGACTGCGCGGCCAACGTGGACAAAGACGGAGAACCGGTCCCTCCCAACGCCCAAGCGGCGGTCCAGGAGGGCAAGACCCTGGCCAAGAACATCCTGGCCGTCATCGATGGGGAAGAGCTTACCCACTTCGAATACGAGCCCAGCGGCCAGCTGGTGGAGCTGGGCAGCCAGTTCGCCGTAAACGAGGTCAAGGGCGTGAGGTTCAGGGGTCTTCCGGCTGCCTTGTTCTGGCGGGCGACCTATCTATTCAAGCTGGAGAGCCCCGAGAACCGGGCGCGGATCGCGGCGGACTGGTTCCTGGACCTCTTCTTCCACCCTTCGGTAACTCAGATTCGGGGACGTTAATGAACGAGGTCTAAGGACTTCGATTTCCTGTACATCCCCGGCCATCCGAGACGCCCGACAGCTCTCAGCTGTGCAACACCTCTACCATCTGGCGCACGTCGTCCGCGCTGTGCTCGAGGTCTTCGCGCTCCTCATCCGTAAGGTCGAGCTCTATGACCTCCTCAACGCCCCCCGCGCCGAGCTTCACCGGGACGCCAACGAAAAGGTCGTTGAGACCATACTCGCCTTGCAGGTAAGCGGCGCAGGGGAGGATGCGTTTCTGGTCGAGCAAAATAGCATCGATCATCTCGACGATAGCGGCAGCAGGCGCGTAGAAGGCGCTCCCGCTCCCCAGTAGATCGACGATTTCTGCACCACCCTGTCGGGTGCGCTGTACGATCTCATCCACCTTCTCTGGGCTCAACATCTGTGTGATTGGCACCCCGCTCACGGTCGCCATGCTGGGAAGCGGCACCATGGTATCGCCGTGCCCGCCCAACACTAAGGCGAAGACGTCGCGCACCGATACCCCTAGTTCCTGGGCGATGAAGGTGCGGTAGCGGGCGGTGTCGAGGATGCCGGCCATCCCGACCACGCGCTCGCGCGGGAAGCCGCTCGTCTCTATCGCCACGTGGCACATCGCGTCCAGCGGGTTCGCCACGACTATGATGATGCACTCCGGGGAGTGCTCCACCAACTGCTCGGTTACGCTGGAAACGATCTCCTGGTTGTCGTTGAGCAGTTCGCTACGGTCCATCCCCGGCTGGCGGGGTTTGCCGCTCGTTATAACCGCGATGTCTGAGCCCTCGGACTCCTCGTAGCTGTTCGTGCCGATAACGCTCGCGTCGAAGCGCTCGATGGGACCGGACTCGAGGATGTCGAGCGCCTTGCCCTGCGGCAGGCCCTCGACGATGTCCACAAGCACCACGTCGGTGTAGTTGCGCAGGGCAAGGTGCAGGGCGACTGTACCCCCGATGTTGCCCGCCCCGACGACCGTTACCTTGGACTTCCCTGCCATACAGATCCTCCTCTCGTTCCTTACCTACATCAATGATAAGCGAATTCTTTCGGTCCTGCCTCCGCGCCCTGCATTAGAATTTGCTCGCACGAGTAGAGAGGAGCATTGTTGGAGGTCAGGGAGGCGATAAAGTCCCGCCGGAGCATCGGACGGGTCAGGGCAACCCCGGTGCCTAAAGAGATCGTCGAGGAGATTCTGGAGAGCGCCGTCCACGCGCCGAACCACAAGATCACCGAACCGTGGCGCTTTCACGTCTTTATGGGCAAGGGCCGCGGCGAGTTCGCCCGCGCCCGCGCCGAGCTTGCTCGCATCCTGTCCGAGTCTGAAAATGAGGAAGAGGAGTACGTCGCCGGACGCGTGAGCCGCGAACGTAAAAAAGCCTTCCGCGCTCCGGTGGTGATAGCTGTAATCTCCGAGAGCGGCCGGGACGCGGTGGAAACGCTCGAAAATTACGCTGCTTGTGCTGCGGCCGTCCAGAACATGCAGCTGACCGCCCACGCCCTGGGCCTCGCTACTATCTGGCGTACAGGCCCTATGGCATATCATCCGTATATGCGCGACTTCTTCGGTCTGGAGGAGAACGATAGGATCGTCGCCTACCTGTATCTAGGCTACCCGGATATGACCGATAGACCTCGCAAACGCCAACCAGCCTCATCCAAGACCATCTGGCATGAAGGGTGAGTGGCGTTCTTTACTCATCCCATGATACGCCTTCGAAGCCATCTTCGGTCTTACGAACGGTGACCAGGAAGTCGCGAGGCTCATGGTAAAGGATCACGGGCACGTTCCGCTCCTCAGCCTCGGTCAGCACCTCGATACGGTTTTTGCGGGCGGCCTCAGGGTCAGTGTCCACGCCGCTTATGAGGTCAGGGTCCAGCCAGAGCTTGGCCGGCGCCAGATCCGCCGTAAAGAGTGCCGCGTCTCCGTTCGATTCTACCCAAGAGATCTGGTGTCCCTCTGAGTGTCCGGAGCGCACCTCAACCCGTAAGCCCGCGACGATCTCGGTGTCACCGTCTAGAAGCTTGCACCACCCCTCCTCGACGCCGGTTTCGACCGCTGATACCGCCTCTCTGCGGCTGTCCCCTTCGGACATCTCGCGTGCTTCGTCTAGCGCGGCCTTCTGCACGTAAACGGTGGCGTTCGGGAAGCTGGGCGGCTCGAGAGCCCAGCCGACGTGGTCCGCGTCAAGATGCGAGAGCACAACGTGCGTTACATGTTCGGGTTCGTATCCTACTTCCGCCAGGCGATCTATAAGGCTCTTCTCGCGGTTTAGCTCGTAGCGGCCCCTCAAAGCTGCGGGCAGTTCGGGACCGAAGCCGGCATCTAGGAGGACGAGGGCGTCATCTGTGACCATGAGGACCGGGTGCATACCGCCGCGGATCTTGGCGCTCCTGGTGTTCGGCCCGAAGAGGTTGCCGGCGTCGGTCACGAAGATGCCGTCGTCGAGCACGTGAACCTTCACGCTGCCTATATCCAAAAAGTTTTGCGCCATGCCTATCCTCCCGCAATTGACCGGCACAGGATACAAGATTAACGTCGGGCACGTTTGTGCCGGTAAGAAGGTCGATGGAAGATACGGGGGAGGCGAGTAGAGGTGAGGTTGCGCTACCGGTGGTTTGTCGTCGCGGTGCTTACGGTCCTTTTTGCGGTCGATCTTTGGGGAGGGTAGCGACCGGGCCGATAAAGCGTACGATCAAGAGGAGCTTATGCTTCTGGAGCTCATCAACCAGTATCGCCCGAGTAAGGGGCTTCCAACCTTGTCCTCTCGGGTTCTCTCACGATGGGTTTCCAAGCCTCAGTACGAGGATACGGGCCGGATCCACATACGGGAGGGGCAGAAGATCTCCTACCGGGTGAAGACCCTAACCAAGAAAAGAGAGCGCCGGCTGATATCCTCCTCGCGGGCCTCACGCACGAGGTCGGAAA
>DASQSI010000299.1:0-15360 GCA_035642415.1 Rubrobacteraceae bacterium | reverse complement strand
CAACGAGCTGCCGGACCATGCGGGACAGGTCTCTTTCCCAGGTGGTGTCCCGGAGCCACAGGACGGGTCGCTCTTGGAGACGGCCTTGCGGGAGGCGGAGGAGGAGATAGACCTCCAGCCGGACATCGTCGAGACGATCGGAGAGCTCGAAGAGTTGTACATCCCGCCGAGCAAGTTCTTGGTCAAGCCTTTTGTGGGCTTGTTACCCGGCGAGGCAGAGATGACTCTAGCACCCGAGGAGGTTGAGGAGATCTTCAGTGTCCCGCTCGAAGAGTTGATGTCCCCGGAGTCGTTTAGGGAGGTAGTTTGGAAGCGCGACGGTCGCCGTTATCAGGTTCCGGTCTTCGCGGTTGCGGGGTACGAGATCTGGGGCGCTACCGCCGCGATGACGGCCGGACTCCTCGCCCGTCTGGGCTGGAGGGAAAACACCGGGTAGGGCGGGAGAATCCGCGTCGCCTGTTGTGTGCCGCTTCCCGACGGTCCGTCCCGGTGGCGGCCACCATTTCATCGAAACGCAGTAGAGTACTAAATGACGGTTGCTTCTACCGCTTCTCGGAACCTCCGACCAAAGCGGATACGTCGCGTTGCGACAAAAGCACGTAACCCAACGCCAGCCAGACCAGACCTAGCGTTATCCCTCCGCCGTGATCTCCCAAGACGACCGCAAGAGGAAGACAGACGATGAGCAGTAAGCCACACCACTGTGGTAACACTCCCAACATCAGAGTGGCAACGCCTAAAAGCACGAACCCAACGAATGTACATAAGAGTCCCAGCCCCAGTACTGAGTCAGCAAACATACGCGCAAGAGCACTGTCCCTGATCAGAAAGGTGAGCACGAGACCTATGAGCAAAAGCGCGCTTCCGATAAACGCTGCTAAGAAACCTGCCGTTCCTAACCGCCCATAGCGCGTTGCTTGCCGCGCATGGAGCCCTACAAGTCCTCCCAGGGTACCTGCCAGGGCAACGATGTACATCACCTCTACTAGAAAGATGAAGCCAGGGGGTTCGTAACCCTGCCCCCTCATAAACGTGATGTCGACGACGCCCGACGCTAGCCACACTACACCAGCCAGTATCGCTCCTAGCGCTCCCCACTGGATAACGTTTGAAGACACAAGTTCCTCCTTTCTTGTCCCTTTTTCTATATGCGACGTCTTAAGGTTTGCGCCAAAGGGCTGTCTTTGCTTCTGGTCATTCTTAGGGTTTTTACTCGAGGGCGACTTCTCAAAACTGCGTTGCTCCTAAAGTTCGTCCATGAGAGTTAACGGTCTCCCTCAACCGAACCAGAGCGTCCTCGAGAACCCGCTGGTAACCGTCGTCCGCCCGCGTGTCCAACAGGAGTTCCGTCTCTCCACAAGAACCGGTTTGGGTCAATGGGTCGATCTGGCTCGAAAACCCCAGGTAATCTTCGTGCATCTCTCGAATAGACCACAAAGCTTTGGACTCGTTGGGAAGTCTCTCGAAGTCATCACTCAGCCTCGTCTCGGTTTTTCGGACCAACTGTGAAGCCGCCTCGGGGCTTTCCTGACAAAGGGGATAAAGCGTGTGGGGACCCCTCAAGGACGAAGGTAGATCGTGCACCATCTCTCTTTCGTCACGGCGCTTACGGTGGTAGCCCAGCACTCGTGCTAACTCTGCCGCCGAACATACGCCGTCACTACGGGTGCCGCTGTGCTTCCGTCTGGGGCCGCTTTATATGCTGCAATCCTGTCTTTAGCCACATCCTAACCCTCAAGCTGTGACACCAAAAGTATCTTACTCCCATCCGAACCTCCGGAGGCGCCCGGGGAGGCTAGCATGAAAGCTGCGAGCGTAGCCGTGCGAGCAAAATATCGAGGCTGCCCAGATGACATACCACAAGATGTTGCGCATGCATAAGAAAAAGTAAACCTACTGCAACCCAGGACCTAGGTTGGCCCAAACCTTCACCGGGGAAAGTAACCGGAGCCATTACGAGGGCCTCGAGGCTACCTCGTGCTCATTCTAAGTCGCTAACCGGCAGAGCCCTCTGGGCTAGCTGGACCTACTCCTCGAGCCGCACACCGAGCGGTTATCCACAATATATTGTGGATAAGGCAACAAGAACAGTGGATAAAGTGGAATATGTGTGACAACCGCCAAACATATAGGTAACAAGCTTCACACATTTGCGTGCGCGCTCGTGTGAGGGGTTCAGGGTGATTGCCCGAAGTGGAAAAGTTGTTGAGCGCCTTTACAATGAGGAGGAGCAGATGCTATATGGGTAATATATAAAGAGGTGAAAGAGTGTTAACCGAGGAGCGTGTACGAGACCAGTTAAGGAACGTGATCGATCCGGAGATCGGGATGGATCTCGTGGAGCTCGGGCTTATCTACGACGTGGGCATACACGAGGAGGGACGCCACGTGGACGTCACCTTCAGCTTGACCAGCCCTATGTGCCCGGTAGGGGATTTGATCCAGGAGCAGGTCGAGGCCGAAACCTTGAGCATCGAAGGTGTCGAGACCGTTAACGCCCAACTCACCTTCGAGCCGATGTGGTCTCCGGAGATGATGAGCCCGGCGGCAAAGCTCTTCTTCGGGCGCTAGCCGCCGAAAATAAGGACCAGGCCTCGGATCTTCATCCGGCGCCTTTTTATCCCCGCTGTGATGAACGTGAAGGGCTTACTCTTGGACCTTGACGGGACGCTCTATACCGGAAACGAACCGGTAGAGGGCGCTCGTGAGACCCTCGCACGCCTGAAAGATGCCGGCATCCCCTATCGCTACGTTACCAACACCACTCGCCAGCCGCGTCGGGAAATTGTTGCTCGGCTTAGCGAGATGGGATTCCCTGTTCTGGAGGAGCTGGTATTTACCCCCGCTACGGCCGCGAACATCAAGCTGCGCGGACATTCATGTTATCCGCTGGTGTCCGAAACGCTCCTTGAAGACCTCGCCGGTCTACAGTTCGCTTCGGTGTCTCCCGAATACGTGTTGGTGGGTGATCTCGGCGAGGAGTTCACCTACGTGCGACTCGACGCTGCATTCCGGCGGCTGATGGGCGGAGCAGAGCTCGTCGCCTTGCAAAAGAACCGCTACTGGGAAAAAGAAGACGGGCTCTCCTTGGACGCCGGGCCTTTCGTGGCCGCACTCGAGTATGCGAGCGGAAAAGTGGCCACCGTGGTTGGTAAGCCGGAAGCACCCTTTTTTGGGGCCGCCCTCGCAGATCTGGGGCTGAGTCCCTGGGAGGTCGCGATGGTCGGCGACGACGCCCATGCCGACGTAGGTGGCGCCAAAAAAGCAGGGTTACGTGGCGTGCAGGTCAAAACCGGGAAATACCGGGCGGGAATCTCGATACTCGATGCTGAGCCTGACCTCGTTCTCGACAGCATCGCCGGGCTGGCGGAGGCGCTCGACGTGCAAGCGGGGGGTAAAGGTTGAATATCAGCGATATCTGGGTGGAGACGAACGAGCGCTACGAGTTCGTCTCCATCACTGGAGAGTTAAAAAGGGTCGTGCGGGAATCAGGAGTCTCCGAGGGCATCTGCATAGTTTCCTCAACCCACACCACGGCCGCGGTCACCGTCAACGAGGACTACGATCGGGACGTACCACGCGACCTTGCCGTCGCTTGCCGGACGCTCGCAGGAGGTTTAGACGTGCGTTTCGAGCATGCCGAGGGCAACAGCGACTCGCACTTTCTCACTAGCCTCTTCGGGCAGTCGCAGCACCTCCTGGTACGAGATGGGGCGCCAGACCTCGGGCGCTGGCAAGGGGTGTTTCTGGCGGAGTTCGATGGCCCTCGCAGAAGAACCGTCCGGGTTGCTGTTTACCCGGCCTGAACGTCCCTGACGGCGCAACGGTTCTCGTGTTTGGTCGCCGTTTAAGTTTATATTGCTCCGTCGTTTGATAATATGCGGCACCAGGCGCGTTACGACGAGCCGTGTTTGGGGAAGACGATTCTCAGGAGGATTTATGAGCAGGTTGCTAAAGGGCGGTCTCGCGCTCGGTGGAACCGTTTTGGCTTTGGGTGCGTTGCGGCGGGCGCTCAACCCCGAGCCGCGGTATGCTGCTTGGGAGAAGCCCGGCTACGACAAGTTCGATAAAAAGATCCTCATCGTGGGTGGTGGATTCGGTGGTTTTACCACCGCCAAAAACCTCACCGAACTCATAAAGGATCGCGAAGACATTGGTATCCTGGTGATGGCCCGCACCAACTTCTTCACCTTCTGGCCGATGGTGGCGTCGATCGTCAGCAATGACACCGAAGCTCAGAACGTCGCCCAACCCTTGCGGCGCGCTTTGATCACGGCTGGGGCGAGCTTCAGGCGGGCAGAGCTCAAGGAGATAGATCACGATAACAAAGTCGTGACGGCCGGCGGCAGACCCGACGGTGAGTTGAAGTTTTCCTACGATCAACTTGTGATCGCCCTGGGCGGCGAGCCGAACTTCTTCGGCATTCCTGGCGTTGAGGAGCACAGCCTCACCATGAGGGGCGTCAACGACGCCGAGCGCATCCGCAACCGCGTGATCGAACGTTTCGAGGAGGTCACTCTGATGGGTGACATCCCCGAGTCTAAACTAACCTTCGTGGTCATCGGCGGGGGTGCGACGGGGGTCGAGACGGCGTCGGAGCTCTACACCCTGGTCCACGAGGTTCTGGCACCCGATTACCCGAACATAGACCCGCACCGAGTCAGGATCTTCCTTCTTGAGGCTTTAGACCACATCCTGCCCGAGCTCGATCCCGCGCTTAGGAGGGCTGCCCGCAGCCGGCTTGCTAATCAGCGCATCGAGGTAAGAACCGAGGCCCTTGCCGAGGAGATCACCGCCGATCGCGTCAAGCTCAAGGATGGCGACGAGATAATGACGGAGAACGTGATTTGGACCGCTGGAAACCGCCCGAACGCAGCGATTTACGACCTGGGCCTACCCATCGACGAGAAGAATGGCATAAAGGTCGACGAGTACCTGCAGGTGGAAGACCATCCCGGCATTTGGGCCATTGGGGACTGCGCCGCCATCCCGGACATCCGCGAAGAGAACGGTGGTATTATCCCGCCGAACGCCCAGGCAGCCGTCCAGGAGGGCAAGACGGTGGCCAGGAACGTTCTCGCCACCTTAGACGGCAAGGAACTCACGGCGTTCGAGTACAAGCCGCACGGACAGCTTGTCGAGCTCGGGAGCGACTTCGCGGTCAACGAGGTGATGGGGGTGCGCTTTACCGGGCGCCTGGCCTCGATCTTCTGGCGCCTAGCTTACCTGACAAGGCTCGATAGCCCCCAGAGCAAGGCCCGGATAGTTACCGACTGGATCGTCGGCTTCTTCATGCGGCCCGCTGTCACCCAGTTACGTGACACGGCGGAGTAGCCCTAGGGTTTGTCTACCCCTTGTGCCCGGACACGAAAGGTGCTAGGTTAGCCGGGATCTGAAGGACAGCCACGTCGGAGAGGGTGGGCTCCAAACGGTGATTGAAAGGTACGCTTTGGTGGCTGCTGTTGGCTATCTAACGGGTTCCGTACCCTTGGGCCTCTACGCTGCTCGCTATGGTCGCCATAGCCGCCTCACCGGTTCCGCCGCCTCCAACAACCTTGCTCCTTTGGACCTGTACTATCGCCCTGATCCCGGCCGAAAGATCGCTGCGGTCACCTTTGTGCTTGAGCTTTTCAAGGGGTTTTTGCCGACGTTCACAGGCTACCTCGCACTCGGGAGGCCCGGGGCGGTTAGCGCTGGGTCGGCAGCGCTTGTCGGACACAACTCTCCGCTGTTCGCCCGCTGGCGGGGGTCCAAGTCGCTGGCGCCACTGCTTGGGGTTTTGCTCGCGATCTATCCGCTGGTGGTGATAATCCTCGGGATGGTAAGGACGGCGACGCTCGCTGCGTGGCGGTACGCTTCCCTGGCGGCATTGGTTACGGTGGTGGTCTCGCCGCTCGCGCTCGCCGCACTCGATGCCGCAGGAGCTCATGAGAACATGGTCTTCTTGGCCGCAGTCCTATGGTCGCTGTTGGTTTTTTTCGCCCACCGGGAGAACATTCGCAGGCTCGTGAACGGGCGGGAGGCCATGATCAACGCTCCCGTTGGCGGAAACCATAGGAGAAGAGTGCGATGAGCTTTGCCAATCTGCTTACCCTGGGTCGCTTGGCGGCCGTGGTGCCGGTGATGGGGGCGCTTTACGTGCAGTTCCCCGGCAACCGCGCCGTGGCTACGGTACTCTATATAGTGGCGATCCTGACCGACTATTTCGATGGTATCCTGGCTCGCAGGAGCGGCAAAGTGACGGCCTTCGGAAAGCTTATGGACTCGATCGCCGATAAGGTGATCATGGTTACGCTGTTCTTCGCCTTCGTCGCCGAAGGCTCGATGGTGCCGTGGATGGCGGCAATTATGGCGGCGCGCGAGTTTATCGTGACGGGCTTTCGTATGGTGGCAATCGAAGCCGGTGAGGTGATAGCTGCGAACAACTGGGGTAAGGCCAAGATGGTCTCCCAGAGCATCGCTGTTCTCATCCTTCTGTTCGGCTATACGCAGGTAGGCTACTGGGCCATGCTCGTCGCGACGGTGCTCACACTCCTGTCAGGTTGGTCGTATTTGAAGTACACACCGAAGATCCTGGCCGCAAGCGCCGGTGAAGGTCGTAGGTGACCGGCCCTTGACTGTTCACCCGAAGATCGAGAAGCGGCTTACCCCCGCCGAGGCTGAGATGGTGCTCCGGCGTGCCGCCGAGCTCAGCGCCCGCCGCCGCGCCTCCAGCTCCGCATACTCTATCTCTCCCGAGGTTCTGGTACAGGTGGCTGCTACCGTCGGTATAGTAGAGCACGATGTGCGACGGGCGCTCTTCGAACTGTTTCATGAAGAGACCGTCGAGCCCTACACCCTGGCGCGCAAGCTCTATGGTGCCGCTCGGTTGAGGACGGTAAGAGAGGTGGAGAGGCCAGCAGAGACTACCCGTGTACACCTGGAGGATCTGCTGCGGCAGGAACAGGGCCTCAAGCTTCGCCGTAAGACCGAGGCAAGCTCCCTTTGGGATGCAGGAAACTTTGTAGACGCCATACGTCGCGTCCTGGATCTCTCGCAACATCGCTCATTGCTGAAGGCTCGTTCTGTGGAGCTCAGGGTCGAAGATGTTGGCTATGGACGCTCGGCGGTCAACCTCACCGCCGACGTTGCCAATCAGCGCGGCGAGTACCTCTCTCTTGGCAGCATTCTCGGCGCCACGCTCGCTCTTCCACTGGCGATAGCCGGGGTTTACGACGGTCTCTACTTCCTCGGGGTCATACCCGCCTTCGTCGGCCCTGGTTTCGGCTTCCGGCTCGCCTACGAAAAGACCTGCGCCGACGTGCGGCGGGCTATGGAAGGCATCCTCGATATCGCTGAAGAGGGCCCACCCAAGGAAGAAGAGCCGTCTGAACAGCCTCGCGACCGCCAGCCCGGCCAGATACAGCATCTCGAGCCCATTCCCAAGTTTACGCTTCGATCCGAGGAAAAGTAACGTCGGCTCTCGGGCATCCTCTCCAGAGCCACCCTTGACAGTTTAGGGGGTCTGCACCTCTCACGGACGGAAGCTGACAGCTTCTTAGCAAAGAAGGCGATGGCTGAAAGCTGATAGCTGAGGGCTTATCATTACTTTCGTGCCGCTCACAGTCCTAAAGGAAATCTTCGGCTTCGACTCGTTCCGGCCTGGGCAGGAAGAGGTGATCCGGAACGTACTCGACGGGCGGGACACCCTGGCCGTGATGCCTACAGGGGGAGGCAAGAGCCTCTGCTATCAGGTGCCGGCCCTCATGAAGGAGGGCCTCACCGTGATCGTCTCGCCGCTTATCTCGCTCATGAAGGACCAAGTGGATTCGCTCCTCCAGAGCTCGGTCGAAGGAGCGGCGACGCTACACTCTGGGCTTTCGTCGGAGGAGCGGTGGGAGGTCGAACGCAAGGTCCGTACCGGCGAGATCCGTATGCTCTATGTCGCCCCCGAGCGCCTCCGATCTTTGGAGTTCGTCCTGACCCTCCGCAGGATCGGAGTGGGCCTCTTCGTGGTAGATGAGGCTCACTGTATCTCCGAGTGGGGCCACGACTTCCGCCCGGACTACCTGTTTTTACCCCGTGCTGTACGGGACCTTGGCAGCCCGCCGGTCCTGGCCCTCACGGCGACCGCGACTCCACACGTCCGACACGATATCCTACGCTCGCTGGGTATGCGCAAGCCCAAAGTCGTGGTGACGAGCTTTAACCGGCCGAACCTTACCTACCGCGTCCTACCCGTTAAAGAGAAGAAAGACAAGCTGCCCCTGATCTTGAGCATCATCCGAAACTCCCCACCGCCCGGGATAATTTACGGTACCACCCGTAAGGAGTGCGAGGAACTGGCAGCAAGCCTTAAGCGCTCCGGGGTGGATGCCGCCCATTACCACGCGGGAATGGATGCGGCAGAACGCTCAAGTGTGCAAGAACGCTTCATGACCGACGAGCTCTCCGTGGTGGTCGCCACGGTAGCTTTCGGGATGGGGGTAGACAAGCCAAACGTGCGCTTCGTGGTCCACGCGAGCGTCCCCGGGAGCCTCCCAGCTTACATCCAGGAAGCCGGTCGCGCGGGGCGCGACGGGGAGCCAGGCGAATGCGTTATTTTGTATCGGGGAGCCGATATCGGGCGGCGCAAGCGTCTGATTACCCTTAACACTGCAGGCACTGAGGAGGTCGGATCGTTCTTCCGCGCTCTCTTCGGAGCGGCGAACGCAGGAAGGGTAAACACGCCGCCAGCTTCTTTAAGCGCTCTCAGCGGTGTAGAGCCAGACCTCGCGGGCTCCCTCCTCGGAGGGCTCGAGGAGGCGGGGCTCATCTCGCGCGGCTATGACCTATGGGGCCAGGTCGAGGTGCGCCGGGTAGACGAGGAGCCTGAAGACTTGCGTGAAGAGGTCGCCCGCGTGCATGCTGCCCTACCCGGAGAAGGCGTCATCACGCTGCCGGAGCTCGCTACACGGGCGGATGTGCGCCCTGTCGTCGCACAGACCGCCCTCTTCCACCTCATGGCCGAGGGGATCGTAGAAGCTGTACCCGGCGGCTCCCTCGTTGACATTCGGCTCAAAAAGGAAAGCCTCGACGAGGGTAGCCGGCGTAGGATCTCCGCCCGGCTCAAAAGCCGCACACGGACTGCCTATGACCAGGTCCGGATCGTTGAAACTTACGCTACTCTCCAGACCTGCCGCCGCGAGTACCTTCTCAGGCACTTCGGCGACGAAGAGAAGGTCGCTCCCTGCGACGGCTGCGATGTGTGCCTCGGAGAAGCCAACGAAACCGCGAGCGCCACGCCCAGCCTCCTACTTTCCTACGACGCGGTCCCGGGGAGATTTGAACAGGAGGCTCCGCGGGACTCCGGGACGCCCCTTGCTGCTTTTGATGCGACGGTCTTCGAGCGTTTGCGAGCATGGCGTGGGGAGCAGGCGCGGCGCCAGCAGGTTCCCGCCTATGTTGTCCTGCACAATTCCCACCTCGAGGAGATAGCCCGCTGCAAGCCGGGAAGCGTCCACGAGCTCGGTTCTATAAAAGGCATCGGCCTGCGCCGCGCCGCCCGCTACGGCGAAGAGATTCTGGCCCTGGTGCGTGGGGAGGAGCCAGCGCCTGCCAGGGGGGAGCCTGGCGACGGCCTGGCTCCTGATTATCGCCGGCACCTTGAGGCTGCCGAACGCCTCCTACAATCCGGACGTGGCGCGGCTGCCGTTCCCGAGTTGGCGCGCGCCTTAGAAGTGGGTGGCGAGGAGGCCCGGCGGACTATAGACAAGATGCTAACTCCCGACGCCACGCTTCGAGCTGGCGATCTATAATCCGTGCACCGAACCTCGAAATAGAAGGCCGGAAAGCTGAAAGCTGACGTCTAGCGGGTGAAAGAAAGGGTCCCACACGTGAAGCTCAGGGGTAAGAAGATCGTGGTGCTCGTTGCCGAGGGGTTCGAGGACCTCGAGTACTGGGTGACGGTTATGCGTCTTAGGGAGGAGGGGGCGGAGGTGATCTCCGCGGACCGAGTACGGAGCCGGTCTCCGGCAAGAATTTCCTCGAGGCTCGAGCGGACGTTACGGCAGACGAGGTGGATCCTTTGGAGCTTGACGGGGTCGTAATCCCTGGCGGTTGGGCGCCGGATAAGCTCCGGCGCTACCCTCAGGTCACGAACCTCGTCAAGGCCGTCCACGAGAGAGGCAAGACGGTAGGCATCATCTGCCATGGTGGGCTCGTCGCGATCTCTGCTGGCATCGTTGATGGCGCCCGAGCGACGGGCTCTCTCGGCATAAAGGACGATCTCGTCAACGCCGGAGCAATGTGGGTGGATAAGCCCGCGTTCCGGGAAGGCAATCTCGTCTGGGGCTGCGTGGTCCCCGACATTCCCGCCTTCTGCCGCGAGCTGGTCGCGGCGCTGGCCGAACAGTAGGGGCATGCTCGACACACCAGGCGGCGCACCAGTTCTGAGCCTCATCGCCTTGGAGAACAGGCCATGGCGAAGCCACCGACGACACGTGCTTGCCGGTGAAGGCTTGGTATCATAGGGGTATGATGAAGAGCGTCGGCATCGTGCTGGCCGGCATCCTTCTTGCGCTCGGGATCGGAGCACTGGAAGTTTTTGGCATTGCGGCTCCCGTTTTCACGCGTTTTCTCGGACCGGAGCTCCTCCCAACGGCCCTCCCGACGGTCGTCATGATCTTCGCGGCGGCCTTTGCCTTTTATTTTGGCGGCATGTTCGCTTCGTACAAGGCACCTTCACATCGTCGGCTTCACGGCGTGATGGTGGGCGTGGCGTCCTTCGCGGTCTCGCCCTTCCTCAACCTCGCCGCCTCTATCGTTGCCGAGGGCGGCAACGACCCGTTCGCCAACCTGCGCACCCCTGGGGCTTTGCTGTTCACGGGAGTGCTCTTCCTTACGGTTCTCACAGCCTCCTACGTAGGTGCGCGTCGGGGCGAGGCGCTCTATGTTTACAACCAGGCCTTTATTCGTAGGCAGAAACACGAGAAGACCGACAGCCACCCAGATCGGGAGTAAAGGCCCCCACGTTAGCGGGCTGGGATACCGAGCATTAGGCGGCCTTGGGCGTCTATACGAGCGTTAGGCTCACGGTTGATGCTAGAGGTGTCATCGCCGGCCCCGACCAGGTACACCCGCGGTTCTTTGACACCTGCGGTAGGATCGGAGACGTAGCGGCGCCAGGCCATGTCGCTCCAGACGAACGTGATGAGGGGCTTGACCGAGGAGCCGGAATCGCTGCTGGAGTCTATGTGCACTTTCGGTAACCCCAGGGCTTTCGAGATGGAGGCAACGGTACGCGTGTGCTCGCTTGCGTTGAACAAGGAAATGCTAGCTCGGAGGCGTCGCTCGGGCTCTGAGGTTCTTCTTAAGCCCTCCCGGACCTTTTGCAGCTCGTTAGAAAGCAGTAGGTTCTCCTCGCCAACCTTCTGCAAACGCGAGTTTAGATCTGCGGCCCGCTCTTCGGTAACCAGGCGTGCCGCCTCCGATTCCTCAAGGCGTCTCTCGAGATCCTTTATCGCCTGTTTTGCCTGCTCATCCTCTTGCTGCAGATCTTCGTTACGTAACCTGGCTGCTTCGAGGGCCTCTCGCAGCTCGGCTTCCACAGCCCCCGACTCCTCCAAGGCGTCCTGAAGCTCCGCAACACGATCCTTAAGATGCTCCTTCTCTTCTTCCCCTTGCGCGAGCCTCCGCTCCAGTTCCTCCTCGATAGCCTTTTTGTTCGCGACCTTTTCACGCTCGAGCTCCGCCAACCGCTCCTCGTAGAGGCGGACCGTGGATTCCTGTCTTATCTGGAGGTGTTCGATGCGCTCCTCAAGAGCCACGACCTCCCGTTTGTGGCGCTTTTTGAGGCCCGCGACCTCCGACCTGCGGCGCTTCTCTTCAGCAACCACGCGATCCTTCAGATCTTGTCGAACCTTCGCCAGTTGTCTGGCATGCTGCTCCTGTAGAGTATTATTATCCGCCTCCCTCTGGGCCTTTAGAGCCGCGATGCGGCGCTCTGCCGCCTCCTTCTCCTCCGCGAGGCGTGCTGCTTGTGTTCGCCTGAGCTCCCGCTCGCGTCCCTCTGCAAGGCGTTTGCTCTCCTCGAGATCTTTTTTGCGTTGCTCCTCGGCTACAGTGGTGCTCGACTCTAGTTTGAGTCGTAACTCCTCAACCTCAACCCGATGGCGCTCGACTGTCGTCTTCAGCTCTTTCTGGAGCTCGAGCTCCCGACTCGCCGCGGTGCTTCTCAGAGCTTGGAGCTCTGATGCGTGGCGTTCCCGCTCTGCGTGTCGCTCCTCCTCTTGCCTCCGCTCGAGCGCTATATTTCGCCCCTCGCCCTTCGTGCGCAGAGACCTAACCTCCTCGCGATGCTCCTTCTTCAGCGTTTCGATCTCTCTGATGTAGCTTCTACGGAGCTCTTCGATCTCGGTTTTGTGGCTCTCTTCGAGGTCCCGGTAGCTGTCCCGGAGCTTCTCTTCCCAGTGCTCGGCTGCCCGTTTGAGGTCTTCGATCTCGGCCTTGTGGCGCTCCTCTAGGGTCGTTCGCTCCTTGCGGAACTCCTCCCTTAGCGCGCTGATCTTGCTCTCCTCAGGCTCAACAGCTGCGGCCCCGGTGCGACGCTTGAGTTCAGTCCGGAGGACCCGCGCCTCTTCTTCGGCGGCAGCCCGCAAGCGCCTGCTCTCCTCGAGATCCTCGAGAGTTCGCCCCCGTGTCGTCACCTCCTCCTGGGCTGCTCGTAAGGCTTCGCTGGCTCGTTCGAGGTCCCGACGCAGGTTCATAACCTCGCTCTCCAGGCTCTCGATGAGGGCATCTGCGGCCTGCATCTGGTCCTCTAACTCCCGTATCGGGTTCAGGTACTCCTCGTTCATGCCGATCTGTCCGCTGTGATTTAGCTGCCTCTAAATCTTCGCTGTTTACTACGTAGATGCACTTGCAACTAGGGTATACCCTGGACGGTAGTTGGTAAAGTCTTGTGGCCGTTTTGCTGCTCTTCTGGGTGCAGACGCTTGTTCTCTTCGTGAAGCTCGTCTTTATAGGTACGTTTCGGCTATCGACAAAACGGGGTAGTAGATGTTTGCCTATCAGCTACCATGCAAGGAGACACCGTATGGCCGATCCAAGCGCTACCTTGAGGGGCATACTCGAAAAGAACATATCCGCTGCTGCCGACGAAACTTCTGGCTATCACCTCAACCACGTGACCATAGAACTCGACGTATCAGAGGCCGGTCCCTTGGACGAAAACTTGGAAGGCCTGCCGATAAGCGTCGAAGGTCGCTTTGAGGTTCGAGAGCATCCGCAGTCAGGCACCCGCTGGGTTTTCAGGGTAAGTTCCGTACAGGCGGACGTTGCAGGCGGCGGGCCCCCGCTGTCCGCTCCTCCCCCCGCTTAAAAAGGTAACCAGAGGCGAGCTTTACTCATCTGCCTCGCTGCGAATACTTAGCTTCGAGCGACGGCTGGCCCCGTTTATACGGCTCCCGCTGCGGGTAACCTCTTACCAAGAACGCTACGGATGCATATGACTCGTTAGTAACCGAGAGGAGAAAATGAAGTACGACGAGTTCATCAAAGAGGTCCAGGACCGTGGTCATATGGATTCGCGTGAAGAGGCAGAAAAGGCCACCCGTGCTACCTTAGAGGCCCTCGCCGAACGTCTGGCCGGGGGCGAGCCCCATGACCTCGCCTCCCAGCTGCCGCCGGAGCTGGCTCAGCACCTTCGGTACGAAAAGGAGGAGACCAGCAATCCCATATCTCTGGACGAGTTCTTCGAGCGGGTTAACGAGAGGGACGAGGGCGTGGATCTTCCTAGGGCCGTCTACCATGCCCGAGTGGTGATAGGGGTGTTGCAAGACGCGGTCACCGAAGGCGAGATCGCCCACGTGCGCTCGCAGCTGCCGGCGGAGTACAGCCCGCTCTTCGAGGCCGGAAGTCAGGGCCAGATGTCTACCTGAGTAGGCCGGCAATGGAGAGGATGAATCCCGGTCAACGAGCCACTGGCACCCGCGACGAGCACTACAACCTCATAAGCGTGCTCTACCACGCCCTGCATGGCACCGAGAATTGCAACACGTACGCCCTGGACGCCGAGGCGGCCGGAGACCAGCAACTCGCCAACTTCTTCCGGGAGGCGGGGAGGATGCAGGCGCGGCTGGCCGAGCAAACGAAAGGGATGCTAGGCATTGATGTTGCGCCAACCACCTCGCCCGAGGAGATTTCCCCGCCTGACACCCCTGCTTCGCCGGGCGGGGAGCAGCCGCCGAGAACGGGAGGCGTTCTACCGAACCCAAGCGAACCCCCGCCACTGGTCTAGCCTGGGGTTCCTCGGAAGCTTCTGGCCTAGCCCTCCGCCCGACAGAGGGGACATACACCCTCGATAACGAGGGCCGCGTTTGTGACCTCGTAGGGAGTATTCTCCTGGATGCGTGTGATGAAGTCCCCGAACGTTATGTCTGATATCTCCGCAACCTCATCACACTTCGTGCACCGAATATCGTAATGGGGCTCCGTATTAAGATCATAGCGGACCGGCGACTCTGACCAGCGCTTGGCTTCGATCAGGCCGATCTCCTCCAGTACCGAGAGCGCCTGATAAACCGTTCCGAGCGCCACCTTGGGGTTCCTCTTCTTGACGAGGAGATAGACCTCCTCGGCAGATGGGTGCCCATTGTAGTCCTTGAGCGCCTCGAGTACGGCACGGCGTTGGGAGGTAAGGGTATAGCCTGACCGGCGGAACTTCTCCCTAACGTCGCTTTCCAGCGTGCCTACCATACCTCGCGCCTTACCGAATTAATAACCATTCTTAAGAAAGTCTATCACAACGTTTCGCCTACAACGTTTTTGCAGTTTACAGCCAATGCGGGGCTGCGGTTCACCGCCGTTGTGGGTAGAGAAGGTGCGCTGGAGGTGTGTTTCAAGCGAGCGTCGGGTTAGAGCGCGGAAGCGTAGAGAGCGTCTCCAAGCTCGAGCTGATGCCGACTTACAGCGGTTTTGAGACGATGTTGCTCCAGATAGCCTCTCTTGCTGTCTGGTCTCGCCTTATTTAGAAGACCTCAGCGTTAATCCCTCCACGACACCTCAGACCAACCCCAGATCAATTTAGGCGCAGACTGCCTTCTTCTAGCCACCAGCTCACCTTGATCCCGGCGAAGGATGTGCCAACAAAGCTATTTGGCTGCTAGTGAATCTGCGTGCGAGCTATTTTTCGGAGAACAGGCCGTTTGGATGATCTTCTTGCCATCTGTCGCAACCGTGCTAACCGTCTTTCTTTAAGGCCTTTTTCGCCGCTTGGAGCCGTTGGTGTAAAGCCTTAAGAAAGCGTCTACGCTGCGCTGGTATTGCTCTAGGGACTTCACCCAGAACTCAAGGTAAGCTTCTCCGGCTTCCGTCACAGAGTATGTTCTACGTGCCGGCCCG
>DASQSI010000298.1:0-14663 GCA_035642415.1 Rubrobacteraceae bacterium | reverse complement strand
CCTAGGTAGGGACGGGTCCGAACAGGTAATGGTAGGCTGCTTCACGCTTCTTTTCCTCGTCCCATCCCAAGGTTTTGGCTACTTCGTGCAGGTGGGTTTTCGGTTCGTCGTCTTGCCCTTGTAGGTAAGCCCAGGCGTAGGCGAGCCTCTCCCTCTCATCCTTTCTCAAGGAGAGAGCCCGCGCGATATACCTCATGAACGTCTCTTCGACGAATTGCTCCCCATACACATATTGCATTACCGTTTCATAGTCACGCGGATACCCCACGCGCTCCAAGGCATAAAAGAGGTCGTCCCAGCTATACAGGGCGCGGGCTTCCATGATGCGGCGCAGCGCTACTATGAACCCGGTCAGCCTCCGTCTTCGCCTTGGCTCCATATGTCTGGAAGTCTCTCATAGAGTTTGAGGCTTCGCCCGGCGACTGTGCGCGGCAGGCAAAAAGGACAGAGCCTTAGAAGGTTGCGGCATTTAAAGTTTAGCTCTAAGGAGTCAAACGCACCTGGCTCGTCTCTATAGATAGCCTCTATAGACTTAGAGCCTCGCGGCCAGGCGAGGACACCAGCCCATATGATATCCGCGATGAAGCAGGAGAGGTTTCGGCCAGCACCGCAGCGGTGCTACAAGAGATGTCCATAAGGCTGGAGCGAAGGACGGCTGTTGAGATGTGCAAGCGTCTAAAACTCACCGAGAGTACACAGAAATCTTATACAGTAACGGTATAACTGTTTATACAGTAGTGGTATAGATATCAACCTCACCCAGAGGACGCACAGCACGGCCGAGGAGGAAGCTAGGAGGCTAAAGCAAGAGAATGACCTCTACGAAAATGCTTTGCCGAGACACGAAAGAGGAGGCTTCTTACACTCTTATTGTGTTATGAACCGCGGACCCAACCATACTTGGCTTAGCCTGGCAGGCACTTTTCAGATACTTCTAGGCAAAGCTGAGTAAAGAGCTTGCCACAGGTGGTCTAATCCAGGATAAGGTCTTACAATCTCCTTAGGGGTTTGAGCTTAATTCCCTCGTTAGAGATGCTGCTACAGATAGGTCGTAACTAGTATGAGTTCAAAGGCTCTCTCGCTACATAGGCTAAAAGCTCTTTTTAAAGCCGCTACTAGCCATGGGAAAGCTAATGGTGAGCCGCGAAAAAGCGAAGCGCCCTACCACAACATCGTAGATACAGCCTCCGGTGCGGTCATAACTATTACACCCGATGGGATTGTCTACTCGTTCGACCGCGAAGGGGAACGTATCTTCGGCTATAGAGCGGAGGAGGTCATTGGACAACCAGTTACGCTTTTAATGCCAGAACGGTTCCGAGATCTCTGCACAGATGGTTTGCGACGTTACCTAGAAACACGTGAGGCCCGCATTATAGGAGGCACAACTGAGCTTATAGGGTTGCGCAAGGACGGTAGCGAGTTTCTAATCGAGTTATATTTAGAGGAAACGCACGAGCTTGAGAGCCGGTTGTTTAGGGCTGTTATACGCGACATTTCCGAGCGCAAGCAGGCCTACAATACGCTGCCCGAGGCACAGGACTACTTAAGAAACGTATTTGATTACGCGCCCATCGGCCTGGCCTTAGTCAGCCTCGAAGGCCGATACTTGCAGGTAAACCTGGCACTATGCGAGATGCTTGGCTACTCTGCCGAGGAGTTGCAAGCCACCACGTGGCAGGCGATTTGCCACCCCGACGATCTAGATTCCAGTTTAGATTACGTGCGGCGCATCAAACAAGGCGAAAACCCCAGGTACCATCTAGAGAACCGCTACCTCCGCGCCGACGGTCATGCGATTTGGGTTTGGCAGAGCTTTATACTCATTGACGATTCAGAGGGCCACCCACTCTACTTCATCGCTAATGTCCAGGACATAACCGAACGTATCCAGACGGAGGAAGCGCTCGAAAGAAGCAAGGTCAACCTCGCCAACGCCCAAGAGATGACCCACCTGGGGAGCTGGGAATGGAACCGAGAGACGGGCGAACTACATTGGTCGGACGAGCTTTATCGCATCTTCGGCTTCAGGCCCCAGGAGTTCGTGCCGACGTACGAAAGTTTCACCAGCTCTGTTCATCCCGAAGATAAGGAGCTTGTAGAAAGGGCGGTTCGCGAAGCCTTATTTGAAGGCAAGCCATATGATATCGAGTTCCGCGTGCTCCACCCTGACGGTTCAGAGCGTACTGTGCAATCTCAGGCTGATATCATACTCGACGAAGCCGGTAGAGCGGTCACCACAGCGTTAGGAACGGCCCACGACGTCACCGAGCGCAAGCAGTACGAGCAGACGCTTGAACGGCTCAAGCGTCAGAACGAACTGGTTTTGAACTCGGCAGGTCAAGGGATTTACGGTTTGGACATGCAGGGGAACGCCACGTTTGGTAACCCAGCTGCAGCGCGTATAACGGGATGGGAAATCGAAGAACTCCTAGGCCGATCCCTACATGACGTCCTGCACCACACTAAACCAGACGGGGCTCCCTACCCCAAGGATGAGTGCCCGGTCTATGCGGCGCTCAGGGATGGGGCTACCCATAGTAGCGACGATGAAGTATTCTGGAGAAAGGACGGCACGAGTTTTCCCGTTGAGTATATGAGCACCCCAATACTTGAGGACGACAAAATATTAGGTGCGGTGGTTACCTTCAACGACATCACCGAACGCAAGGCCTTGGAGGAGCAGCTGCAGCATCAGGCGTTCCACGATCACCTTACGGGGCTGTCGAACCGAGCATTGTTCATGGATCGTCTCAAACACGCTTTGGCTCACACAAGGCAGGGCGAGCACTATGTCGCTGTGCTCTTCATGGATCTGGACAACTTCAAGCTCGTAAACGATAGCTTAGGTCACGAGGTGGGAGACCAGCTACTGATCGCGGTGGCCGAGCGCTTGAAGACCTGCTTGGGCCCTGAGGATACAATCGCCCGTCTTGGCGGGGATGAGTTCGCTATCCTGCTTGAGGACATTAAGGCCGAGAGCGATGCGGTTGATATAGCGGTGTGTATCGCGAAGGAGCTGCAAACACCTTTTGTGTTGGGAGAACGTGAGGTGTTCAGCACGTCCAGCATAGGGATCGTTTTGGGAGGTACTTCTTCTAATAGGCGCCGAGCCGAAGATCTGCTACGCCTTGCGGACATGGAGATGTATCGGGCCAAGAGCAACGGGTGGACTTACTCCGTAGGATCCGGCTTGGGCGTAATAAGCAACCACGCTCTGAAGCGTCTGGAGCTGGCGGGGGATCTCAGACGGGCGATCGATCGCCGGGAGTTCAGAGTCTACTACCAACCCATGATTGCGCTGGAGGATAGCAGTATCGTTGGCATGGAGGCATTGGTGCGCTGGGAGCATCCGGAGCGTGGGTTGGTACTCCCTTCCGAATTCATCGGCGCTGCCGAGGAAACTGGTCTCATTTTCCAGCTGGGGAAGCTGGTGCTTGAGGCAGCCTGCTGGCAAGCTAGGATGTGGCGGGAGCAGAGCCAGAGTACCTCGGGTTTGGTGGTGTGGGTGAACCTCTCGGCCAAGCAGTTTAGGTGGCCGGACCTGAATGATGAAGTAGCTGAAGTGTTGCAAGAGACGGGGCTGCATCCTTCCGGGCTAGGCCTTGAAATCACGGAAGGCGTTGCGATGGAGGATGCGCAGGCTACCTACGCATCGCTCCGAGAGCTTGAGGACATAGGCGTGCACAGGGCTATCGACGACTTCGGTACTGGCTACTCGTCGCTTTCCTACCTCAGGCGCTTCCCTGTGGAACTGTTGAAGATCGACCGCTCCTTCGTTAGGGAGATCGCAAAAGACCCTAAAGATACGAACATCGTGTCGGCAATAATTACCCTGGCCCAGGCTCTAGGCTTAAAGGTGATTGCTGAGGGAGTAGAGACTGCTGAGCAACTGAGGGAGTTGCGGAAGATGAAATGCGATTTGGTTCAAGGGTACTATTTCTCCGAGCCACTCCCAAGCGAAGAGGCATCGGTACTCCTCGAACAGCGGCGTCTGTAGGTGCTGACCTAGCAGTGGCTGATGCCCGCAATGGGCGAACCATCTTTCGTTCCGGCGGTTCATCATTTAGCTCTCTGTCAGCAATGATTTGATGTTTTGAGCGAGCGGCCTTGGCCTGCGCAACTGAGGTAGCTCCTGATCCTATACGCGAGGGTAGGGGTCGGCTTGGTTTACAAGTGCATCCGACTCTCCGGTCGCTGACAGGTTACTTCTGGTTCTTATCTATTCGTTTTGGAGCTCGGCCCCGCGGCCTTTCCACGCTACAGCCCTAAGGTCGATTGAGATCCTCCATGAGCCTTGTCTTTTTGGATGCTGCCGCCACGTTTTTTGCCTACCGTCCTGATGCGGGTTTCCGGAGGTTCTCGAAAGCACGAATTATTACCTCGCTTCTACGCACTCGAGGAAGCCTGCAGCAACTTGAATCATCCTCGGCAGCACGAACAAGACCTGGAGAAGTTGCTCGTGGTGTTGATCCACCCCAAAAGCAGTGTCTTCAATTCCTTTACCGGTTGGACCCCGGTCTTAAAGCGCTTGCCAGTCCTTAGAAAATGAACGCTAGTACAGACAGGCTCTAGTTACTCTCGTTGGCTAGAGGAGATCGAAGCGCGTTTTCTGCATACCCGCATCAGATCCGGTAAGATATAGTTTAAAGTTGAATCAGCCTGAAGAACGGAGGGGGGCTTTGTGAAGAGGCTGAGCGAAACAAGCTACTGGGCTACACCTTCGCGAGAAACGTTAGCCGAGCTTATATCCGAAGTTGGCACACGCTTAGGACTCCAGGAACAGTCTAGGAGACAGGGTTTGGTTGTCCTAGCACTGGTCCTATCGGATACCTTGCTTGCGTTTTTGGTTTGGGAGGTAGCATTTGTCTTTCGAACCATTTTGGGACGTGTGCCGCTCTCGGAACTTGCGGCAAACAGCATCCTGATCGACACCATATTATGGGTTGGCATGCGTAAGTTGTTTGGGCTGTATCCAGGCTATGGCCTGGACGAGGCCGAGGAGCTGCGGCGCCAGATCTATGCTGTTGGGGCTACCTTGGCTACAATTTCTATCTTCGCTTTAGCTTTTCAGGTGGGAATCTCGTTCTCGCGCCTGTTACTAGGTGTAGGTTTTTTGGGTCTCCTATTCTTAGCCCCGATGTTGCGGCATTGGGTGAAACAGGGCCTCAGGAGGATCGGGTTGTGGGGTAAGCCGGTGGTAATTTTGGGAGCCGGTGAGGCTGGAGTGCGGTTGTTGACGATGCTGCAGAAAGAGTGGAGCCTCGGGTACAGGCCCGTCGCCGTCTTTGATAACCATTTATTTTTTGTGAGGGAAGCATTTAAGGGTGCTCCCCTGCTAGAAACCCTCACCGATGTATTAGATGTGGCTCATGATCAGGAGGCTGATACCGCCATTTTTGCTATGCCCGGCGCGCATCACGCCGACCTAACCATGTTCGTCGAGCGGGCAAGCGGCTACTTCCAAAACATTATCGTTATAGCGGACCTGCCTGACCTAACGAGAGTTACTTCCTCAGCGGTAGTAGCTAGAGAGCTTGCAGGTACCTATGGAGTAGAGATCAAGCGCGACCTCGTTGACACCTGGGCCCAGCGAGCCAGGCGTGCTTTGGACCTATCCGACGTCGGGAGGTATTCATAGCTCGTCACTGCTCGCTATACCCCTTCTGCTCGCGTGGTGTACCGACATCACGCTGGGTGCATTGCTTCTTCTCCGAGGCGATCCGTAGGATATTCAAGGAGGTCTTTGAGCTGTGTCCGTGCAAGTTATGTGAACGTTTTGAAGAGCTACTAGATTGCACAGTACTGGGTCATGACACTTGGCGACGCAAGGGATATTGTACCATATGCTTCATTTTACGAAACGAACCCATTTATTAGAGATCTTCCCTGGGGTTCCCTGAGGCGTTTACGCCTATCGCTGCAGGGGGCTGAACGCTACCTTCCGGCAATTCGGGCGGCTTGTAGGCGTTGGAGCTCGTGCAACGCCTTATAGAGGCTTCGCTCTATCGCTGTTTCGTAGCGGGAGAGCTTCGAGAAGGCGTTCGCCTTCTCGGCACCCCGGATGAAGGTTCTGCCAAGCATGGGGCAGTCTGTGTGTCTTGCTTGGCCTTCATCTCCTGGGCTCTAGAGAGTGCTTCCTGATGCTTCTGTTTGCCTTCGTCTGGTATCTCCCGGTTGAGTTGCCGCTGATCCGCTCACGGAGAAGCTCTCGAACTCTCCCACCGGCTGCAGTTCGCCCCTCAAGCGCTCGCCGAGCTGCGAAGGCATGTGCGTCTTCTCCCGGAAGAAGGGCCTCTCGCGAGAGGATACCGTGCTTCCTAGAGTTCAGGCGGGCGACATCTTTTCCCTGGGCCGTCTTGGGCCCCGTGCTCTTGAGGGCGGTTCTTTTGTTAGCCTGGGCTTGGAGCTTGTTATGATCGAACCTTTCCGTGTTTTCGTGTCAAGAGCATCGAAGTGATTGTAGCCAGGGTCAGCTGGGGCCCAAGTAGACCCTTCTCAAGGCACCAGCCAGGCTCGAGGAAGAATGATAGAGTTGACTTTCAACCGAAGCCCCTATAGTCCTAAGTGTCGTTGGAGGGCTAATAGTTTGAAATGAGCTGCTGTGTTCCTATAATGCCGGTGCGCGAAAAGAGACGGTTCAAACCAAAATAAAACGGTTGAGGGGAGCGTCTAAATGCCGCCGGGTGGATGGGTAGGGTGATAGTTGACCGAAGGCAAAGCTATTGGGGACTACCTGAAGAAGGTACTCTTTATCTATACGGCAAACGTATGCCGCAGCCCGATGGCCAAAGCGCTGGCCACGCCCTTGCAGAAGATAGAGACTTCGGTTTCCAGGGCGAGAGTGCAGGAGTAAAGGTACTGAAAGGTGAGCCTGTGGCTCTCGCGAGTGCTGCGCTAGAAGAGGTTGGCATTTATGTCGAAGACCATCGTACAAGACAAGCGAGCGAAACAATGCTTGAAGGGACCATCCCAGTGCTCGCGATGGGACCGCGGTACGCCGAGAACTTCGTCGAGTCTTTGGGTATTCCTTTGAGGCCCGCATCCTGCCCAGGTACGCAAACTGCGGTTTCTGCCACGAAGAAGTTCCAGATCCCTACAGGAGCACCATGATCGCATCCCGCGCCTCTGCACGCCAGCTCCTTAGGTACGTAAACCTTCTTTTCAATCGTCTCCAGAGGTAAACAGTTCTTCACCTTTTTCGATTTTCAGTTCTCCGATTCAACGGGCGGGAAGGAGGTAGCCCATCATAAGGCTCATAATCGCGGTTTTGGCGGTGGCGGCGCTGTTGGCGGCCAGCGGCTTGCCGCCGTTCGCTCGGGGCACATCGCCTCTAGCACCCACTCCCACTCCGCAGCCTACTTCTAATGCGGCTGGTCACCAATGTTATAAGGGAATCGATAAGGGCATCTGGCATGATGCTACAGGTCACGGCCATCACTACGTTGAGTTCCTCGTTAACGACTTTACCAGCGACGAGGATTGGTATCTCCAGTCCAAGCCCTGGGGCTATCCCTTCCATTCCGGGTTGTGGGGGGGGTACTACCAGCACCACCATGACCAAGGTGGCCCAAGCGTCTATAAAGAGGTAGCCTATAACTGGCCGTTAGACTGGCCGGATCCATATCCTGCTTCAGGCTGGGTAATCTGTCACAGATAAGGCTCGCCGAGCACCTGATGCTCGTAGGGCTCTGGTTGAGTAAGGTCAGCTGAGCAGGTCAACGAACACACGACCAGAAAGCCTGCTCACCTCCGCGAACTCGGTATCGTTTCAAGGCATTCTCAGCATCTACGCTCTGTCTGCCCGGTCATGTGCTTCCTCTGCTCGCTCTTCCACCTTTTCTCGAGCTTCCGCCGCTCGCTCTTCTCCTGCTTCTTTGGCCTCCTCGACGGCGTCCTCGGTAGAGCGCGGCGCAACATTCGTCGAGGCACTCTCCAGGGGGTCTCGCTCTCCTTCTCGTCTGCTCTGTCCCCAGTCGGCCTCGCGCGAGGAAGACCCGCCTTTCGCTCCTTCGACCGAAGCGGCGGTGGGGGTATCAGTTGGAACATCTTCTTTGGCGGCTATCGTGACTAAAGCCCCGATGCCGTCTTGTGCTTGAGGGGCAGTGGACGTATCGGTTAAGGGTTCAGACGTGGGGTTGGTTAAGGGTTTGGGCATGGGGCTCTGAGGGCTGGGTGTCGAGACGACGGGGGCTACCGTCGTCTCTTCGGTCCCCACCACCCGTTGCTGCTCGCTCGGGGCCTCCTCAGGTTGCTCCTCTGAAGCGTTTGGTATCACCGCCTCTTCTTCTGGGGAAGGGGTTACTAGGCCCTTCTCCAACCACACCGTGACCTCATCGGGGAGCCAAGGAGGAACCTCGTACAGGCCGGCGCTCGCCCCACCGGCGGCTAAGACGAGGGTCGAAACGCTGATCATGGTGGCGCCTGCCACGCGCCTTTTGAGGCCCCATCGCCTGAGGCGTCGAGACCCTGTGACGAACGGCAGGTCTCTTTCGGTCCTCTCTGGCTTCGGCGGCGTTATAGTAGGTTTGAGCCGCTTCGTGGGCGCCTCTCGAGGGGCGCGGGACGACACCGCTGCTCTCGGCCGAAGGCCTCGGCTCACCCGCTCGAGGTCTTCTATCAGCGAAGAGGCGTCGGCGTAGCGGGAAGCTGGGTCTTTAGAGAGGAGCTTAAGCGTTACGGCCTCGAGGCCCTCCGGTATCCTGGGGTCCGACTCTTTTGGTGGCGCAGGCTCCTCCGTGATGTGCTTTATCGCTATGGTTATGGGTCCCTCTGCATCGAAGGGCACCCTCCCGGTAAGCATTTGGTAGAGAACCACCCCCAAGGAGTAGAGGTCGCTTTGGGGACCTACGGGCTCGCCCATCGCCTGCTCCGGCGAGAGGTAACGCACGCTACCCATGATAAAGTTCGTTTCGGTCATGGCGGTCGCCTCGGTGGCACGAGCTATGCCAAAGTCCCCCACCTTCACCGCCCCTGCGGTGTCGAAGTACTCCCCCGTCATGAAGACGTTGTGCGGCTTCACGTCGCGATGAACGACGCCGTGAGCGTGGGCGTGTCCCAAGGCCAGGGCGATCTGGCGCGCTATCCTGGTGGCCTCGTAAGGATCGAGCGGCCCCTTACGTGCCAGGCGGTCCGCGAGTGTCCCCCCTTTAAGGTACTCCATGGCAATGTAGGGGGTCCCGTCGAGCGGGTCCTCCCCCCTGTCGTAGACCGTGATGACGTTGGGGTGGCAGAGGGAAGCGGCGTTCTCGGCCTCGTGCCTGAAGCGCACCTTGAACTCCTCCGAGCCCGAGTACTGCTCTCTTAAGACTTTTAAGGCCACGTCCCGGCCCAACGCCTTATCGCGGGCCAGGTACACCTCACCCATGCCCCCGCTGCCCAGGAGACCACCGATAGTGTAGCGGCTGTCCGCGAGCGTACCGTGCATGGCTTCGTTTATACCCCTTCTGAGAGCAGCCCATACCCGAAAACCAGCCTCCCACAGCGTACGTCATAAACGTTAATCTTCGTTCATAGGGCAAGGACATTGGTTTACCAGCTGATAGGAGCTTACTTACAGTACTCGTGTGAGAGGGCCATTGACGCGTACCACCATCTTATCGCTCCAATAATTATGAAACCTACTGCAGCTCGCCCAAGCGCTACCGGGGCGTAGCAAAATAGATGCTGCTAAAAATGGGCGGGCGGTGCGGGTGCTACCTCAGGGCTGCCTGATGAGATACACGTCGGTGAAAGCGAACCAGTTCCTGGGCGGAGCTCCGCCTTTGGCTGACGGGATCATACTGTTGAACACGCTGGCAGTACGAAGATCCCACAAACTGCCTCGAAGGCCAAGAAATTCCTCACACGCCTCATCCTCCAACATGCCCAAGGAAGCCCCGACCACTTCCACCTCGGACCTCAGGATCTCGGCTGTACCCTGCGGCTGACGTTCCTTTCGTTCTATCAACCTCCTAAGCTTCTCCCGGAAACGCCGCCGCTGCGCCTCCTCATCTCGCATACAAACCTCCTACATCTATGAAATGTCTAAACGAAGGCCGAGGGTGCCAAGGGAGCAGTACCGAGAGTACATCCTTGGCCCCGCGGCTGAAGGCCAAGTACTAATCTCATTGTAGGCGGACGTCTTTACACGCATGTTGTAGATGCCTTAAACAGTCGCGAAGTTACTCCTGCGGACACCGGTCTTCGCGCTCCTCTTATACCACCGCGTCTGGGCTATGTCGGCTATGTAGGGTTGCCTTCTTCTAGGTCCATCTCTTCTGGGTGATCGAGGTCCAGACGATCACGGGCTACGCGCACATCGCCGTCTTCGGGGTGGGTAGCTAACCACTCGTCCGCAGCAGCCTTGGCTTCGTCTATCTCAGATGGGGTTCGGGCTGCAGCCACCTGCTCCATGATCTCCTGGCGGTTACGCGACGGTTCTCCTTCTTCGGTTTGTTCTGCTTGTTCTAGCTCTTCGCGGGAAGGGCCCCGAACCAAGAGGACCGAATTCCACGGAACGAAGAGCGTCCTTCTTTCGTCCGGCTCAAGAATGAAGGCTTCGATACCCTTGTCATCGATCGCTTCTAAAAGGAACATCCCTACTCTGGTTTCCTGCGGTCCTGCAAGTATTCCGTGCGGGGTAGCTTCAGCGGAACTGGCCACGTAATGAAGTTCGACCCAGTTCCCTATCCAACCTTCTAAGATCGATTCCTTCGTCCCTGTTTTTTGTCCCATCGGTTACCCCCTGGTTGCTCTCTCGCCGTTTTTATCATCCATATGGACGCTGGGTACCTTAACCATTGTATCCTTGCTGGTCGTCCCCTGCCGACGTAAGACTGTTTGATCTGAAGAAGTGTTTCCCAAGGGGTCAATATTAGATATAAGGAAAAGCCTGAATCCCTCCAAAGACTCGACCTGAAGCACATCGCCGGTGCCGGGAAAGCAGGTGGTCTCGTTGCAGACGTGCTTGAAACACCCGACAATTTTCCCACTTTGGGGCCTAACTGGGCGGCTCGTTTTATCGCTTGCGTCGACCGGCTCGCCTAGATCCGAGCCCACCAGAGGAAGACCCAGTTTCCTTTTTGTTGCCTTCTTGTTATCGTGTCGTTATCCACGCTATATATAAAGGTAACCAGTTACAGCCCCGGCGCCCGTTTTCTCTCCTCCTTGCCTCCTTCGCGGGCGCCAGGCTTTCTCGCCCCCTCGATGCCAGTGGGCGTGACGCTCCTCAATAGGCGTCTTCGACCAGAGTTTATTTCGTAAGCGTGAGGAAGCAATCCCCATCGGATAGGGCTTAAACGCGAGCCTTTTACAAGTGAGCATACGTAGTTTTCACCTAAATTGCCCTCAGGATAACGTTTGTAAAGCAGGGCGCCATGCTGAGCAAGTTACTCCTCGCGTTCCCGAAGGACCGGAGGACGTGGCCAACCTAGCGAACACTAGTTAGTTAGCATTCCGTCTCGGTGCTGCTCCGGCGAACCAGTTACGCTATGCTTTCAGGCGGTCGAGACGTTTAGGGCAGAGAGGAGTGGCTCCGTATGGAATTAATCGTCCTCATCATACTAATAGTGTTGATCCTGCTTCTGCTGGGACGGGGTGGAGCTTCGTTGGCGGGGCTCGCTGTTAATGCTATCGTTGGAGTAGTCCTTCTCTTCCTCACAAACCTCGTTCTTTCACCGCCCATCCCTATCAATCTCATCACCGTACTGATCTGCGCTATCGGTGGGGTGTTGGGGTGGCTGATCATCCTAATCCTCCACATCTTGGGGATAGCTTTTTACGTTTCGGTGTAGTAGCGACGTTGCTGCGCCACCAGTAAGGCAAAATCAGCTTTCTAGACGCGCTTAGAACAACTTAAAGGCACGTTCGATGGGGGAGGAGCCTCGCAAAGAGACCGCTGCAGTGACACACTACGTACGGAGGATAGAACACGCGGACGGGCTTTGTCGGCAGACGAACCCTTGCTAAAGGTCCTCAGGAAGGTGGAGAGTGTTACGAGCGTACGCGCGGATCGTGGGGATTGTGCTGCTCTTGAGTGCTCTGGTGGGAGGCGCGAACGTCATAAACACGGCTTGGCCGGTGGACTTCTTTCACGCTACTGTGGGCGCCATCTTCGCCTATATTGGCTTTTTGCAGCGGGACACGGAGGTGGTTCGCCAGGCGGTCGGCGGGATGGGTCTGCTGCTCTTGCTGGTCAAGGGAGCCACGATCGTGGCCCCCCTTCTGTGGGGCGAGACTCTTCTTCGTGGTCCCATCGAGATAACATGCCTGGTGGTAGGTGCTCTCAGCGTCTTGGCCGCTAGGTATTTGCGGGACGGTCCGCCCCGTGCTCGCCCCTAAAGCTTGGGGAGCTTGTAGCCGAAGCTCCCCGTCGATACATGGAGCTCTATCCGTCCTCGACGGACCATACTGGTACGGGGACTCCAGCCGCGCGGTTAACGACCCACGCGACGACGGTGAGCAGCAAAACGCCAAAGATCAGCGTTAGCCGCTCAAGCGGCCTCTGAAAGAAGCCCAGGCTAACTATGAGTACCGAAGCTCCCGCCGGCGGGTGCGAGGATCTCAAGAGGAGTAAAAACGCCCCTGTTAGCGCCATCGAGAACGCCGCCGCCCCGATGCGCATCGGCGTCACACCTTCCTGAAGGACGCTCGGGTGGCCAAGCAAACCGAAGATCGCCAGCGAGAGGGCTCCAGCCAAAACTGCTACGAGGTGCCCGATCAGGGTGTTACGAGGACTCGACCCAGATCCCAGCGGATACTCAAAGAACAAAAATGCCGTTGGCCCTAGGCTCGGAAAGAGCAGGGCTGCTTAAAGAGGTACGCTGCCAGCCCGCTCACCGCGAGGGCGAGCAGACAACCGATGAAGTTATAAAGCGCTTCTCCTCCCTGGGTACCGAGGCGCTCGACGAGCGCTTTGCGGAGGCCGTGGTACCCTTGCTCAGCCATTAAGACGCTACTATGAGCGTCTGGGGGGCCGCTACCTTCATGCGGCTACGGATCCACTTGGCCTGGTTTGTGGTCTCCTTTTCGCAAGAGTTAACGACCTCTAAGAGCTCCTGATCGCCTATGCCTTGGGCGGCCTGCCCAATCATAGTCCAGGCGATGTCACACGCGTTCGCCATCAGGTACAAGTCGTGCAGGTCGCGTAAGAGCCCCAGGCTGCCGCTCCTGGTCTGGTCGAAGAACTGATGGTAGAGCTGCTCGGGTTCCTCAGGCTTCTGCTCGCCGTAGCGGTCCACAAAGGGCTTGAGCTGCTCGGCGTGGGTCTCGCACTGCTTGGCCAGAAGAGCCTTGCAAAGGTGGTAGACGTCGACCTCCTCAGCGTGAGCCTCGCCGACCCTCCGGAACCCGTCAGCCAGATCCTGCTCGGCCCTGTGCAGGTAGCCCAGGTAGTTCGCCAGGTGCATCTTTGGTCCTCCTTTCCTATGTTCTGGGACGGGGTTTAGTAACCCCGTCCCGATCAGCCGGCGGTAACTCTACCGACCTCTTTGTCTAGTACGACTCTTCCTGGCCTACCAGCGCGTCTTTGGCCCTGCCTATCAGGCCCTTTTCCTCTTTCTCCTGCTTCCCCACGGTCTCTTTGACCTCGGCTTGGGCGCCGCCCACGGTCTCGGGCACCGAAGCGTCGGAGGCAGGCGCAGACGCGGTGGTTGTGGGGGCCGGGGCTGGCTCGCCGTCGGCGTCGGCGACCTTGGTTACCTTGACGGCTCCGACCTTAAAGAGGGGTTGCTTTGAGACGGGGTCCCAATCGGTTATCGTAAGCTCGTTCGCCGCCCGCGGGTGACCGTTTGGGCCGTCCTTCCCCGGAGTGTCCCAGTAACCGTAATGGAACGGTGCGAAGACTATACCCTCCCTGATGTCGCTGATCCGCGCCTTGGCCTCTATGCTTCCGCGCGGCGACTCGACGCGCAACATGTCACCTTCTTTGATGTCTAGATCTTCGGCATCCGCCGGCGAGATCTCGACCCAGGACTCGGGCGCAGCGTCGTGCAGCTGTGGCGCCCGGGCGGTCTTTGTGCGGGTGTGGAAGTGGTAGATCGTGCGACCGTTTATGTACCGGAAGGGGTACTCGCCGCCCGGCTCCTCGTGCGTCGGCAGGTACCCCGCGGGGAGGATGATGGCACGCCCGCCAGGGCTCATCGCCATGTGCTCCATCTCAGTATTGAACGCACCCGTGACCAGGTCCTGCCCGTACCACTCGCAATAGTACGACTGCGTGTTGAAGACTCCGTCCGTGTAGAGGCGCTCTTTGCCTTCGGGGTACTCGTCGTTGCAGGGCCACTGAATGCCGCTCCCGCCCCTAAGCTTGTCGTAGGTTATACCGGTATAGTCGCTGGGGCGTCCTCGCGAGCATTCCTTCCAGGCTTCAAAGCACGACTCGGGGTCGTCCCACTTGATCAATTGTTGGCCATCCTTGTCCCTAAAGTCCATGCGCCTTGCGTAGTCCAGGAAGATGTCTAGGTCAGCCTTGGCCTCACCTGGGGGCTCGACGGCCTTCTCAGAGATATGCACCGTCCGGTCGGCGTTGGTGAACGTGCCGAGCTTCTCGCCCCAGGTGGCGGCGGGCAACACGATGTCGGCGTAGCGCGCCGTCTCGGTCATAAAGATGTCCTGCACGACCAAAAAGAGGCTCTCTTGCTGGAGGATGTTCCGGATGCGCGGTAGGTCGGGCAGGGAGACCG
>DASQSI010000297.1:0-11059 GCA_035642415.1 Rubrobacteraceae bacterium | reverse complement strand
CTTGGCCGAGAACAAGTTTGTGCGTATAGCTCAGGCTGTAGTTGCCCTTTCGGGTTCCCGCTAAGAGAACAGAGCTAGAATTTATAGCGTCACCGCTAAAGAGGCCAGGTGATAAGCTGCACCTGGCCTCTTTAAGTACACGAAAGGGGGGCTGGTGGGGATGCAAAGGTAAAACAAGGTGGGGGGTAGAGGGATAAGACGGGTGGCGAGGAATGGGTCAGGACCTCAGTTAAGAAGATGCTTGGATCCAATGTTTTGGCTGATCGCAAGGCACGACAATGCCCAGCTAGAGGTAATTACTATCGATGCCGGCGCTGAGAAAGCCTTGCCGGTCTTCAGCTTCGAAGAAGAGGCCGAAGCGTTCCTTATCCTCGGTACGCTGGGGACGCACTGGGGGATCATGGAGACCACGCCCGGAGAACTCGTCTCGATGCTTTACGGACGACCTTGCGCGGGTGTAGGGCGGGTAGCACTCGACCCGCTGCCCGAGCTTGGCGGCGAGGCGATAGTTGGTCTTGTAAGTTTGAGCCGGGAAAGGTTCTGTAAAAACCTTAGAGACCGTATGAAAAGAGGGCGTTGGAGAGTGGTTCGGTACTCTAGCACGTATGAGAAAACCTTACCCAACTAATCTCTCCGATGAGGAATGGAACTACATCGAACCTCACGTGCTCAGGCTCAAAGGACAAGGGCGGCCCAGGATCCACAGCTTGCGAGAGATCTTACACGCAACCTTTTACGTCCTAAGAAGCGGCTGCCAGTGCTCACCAGCCGGCCCATGCCGCTACAAGAAGCCGAGTTCGAAGGAGATCTGTGAAGTCTAGCGACTCTGCCTTCGCTGCCCTGGGCAACGAGCAGTTTCTTTCCCTCACGACGTTTCGCAGCTCCGGTGAGCGTGTGTCGACCCCGATGTGGGTCGCGTGGGACGGCGATGCTCTGATCATGTTCACCCCGCAAGCGAGCGGCAAGGTAAAGCGGCTCCGCAACAGCCCGCGCGTCGAACTGCGTCCTTGTGACCGGTTCGGGCGTGTGAAAGACGGCGTCGAACCCGTTGCCGGTATGGCAGAAGTACTGGCGGATGAAGACAGCCGAGAGTGCGCGACCGGGATTATCTGTAGAAAGTACGGGCTTGGGTATCGGGTGGTCATGGGTATCGAGCGTCTGATCAAGTTTGGCCAAGAGAAGCGGGTCATCCTGCGCATCGCCCGCGCCTGACGTGCACTTCGATAACCGCCATGATGCATGCCCAGCGTAAAAGCTGGCCACTTCAAGACGTCACTGTTCGGCTTCGGCATTCGAGGATCCATGCAGAGGACTGCGCGGAGTGCGAGACCAAGGAAGGGAAGATCGACCAGATCGAGCTAGGTATTGAGTTCGCTGGGCCGTTAAGCAGCGAGCAACGGTCGAAGCTGCTGGAGATCGCAAGAAGTGCCCGCTCCATCGAACCTTCACCTCAGAGAGAAACATCAAAATCAGGGTCGCCTGATAAGTCCGTGAAACCTTGGGTTGCCGAAAAGAAGTATCGGGTAGGTAACTAGCTCTTAAGGAGGTGAAGATGATAAAGCTCTACCAAGCCGAATGGTGTCCGTTCTCCCACCGAGTTCGTGCCAAGCTTACGGAGCTTGGAATCGACTATGAAGCCGTGAACGTTTCAGCCTCCGCTGAGAAGCGGGCGGAATTAAAGGAGATCACCGGCAACAGCGTCATCCCGGTGCTAGCATACGGGGAGAAGATCTTCTCGGATTCGAGCGAGATCCTCTCCTACCTGGAAGAGGAGTACGAGACTAACCATGGGGAGCTCGAGTTGCACCAGCGGGAGCTCTCACCCACCATCTATGGCGTGTCCCCTTTCGCCATCGATGAAACGCTAGCGCGGCTACGCGAGGCGCTGCAGGAGGCAGATGTTGAGATAATAGACGAGCTCGATCTCTCCTCTCTTTTGGACGGAGAAAGGGTCTACAAGGTGCTGCTCGCCGTAGATAGAGAGTTTCTGCAACTTGCTGCTGGTGCAAACTTAGGTGCCGCTACGCTGGCACTGCTCAAGGTCGCCGTATACGAGAAGGACGGTGTAACCAGAGTAGACGCCATAGAGCCCGAGAAGGCAGCGGCGCAGATTCGTAGCTCCAAGGTCAACGAGCGAGGCCTTGAACTACGCAAGCGTTTTATAAGGGTGATAAAGGGCCTCGAGCACGCAAGCACAGGGGTTAAGTAGTAGGGAGAATGCCCTAACTGTCCGGCCTCTCTCGGCTACCCTTTTGTAACGCTGCAGAGCGCGTAGCTTTTGGGAACGAAGATTCTCAAAAGCTACTATTTATTAAGCTACGAAGGTATGAACAGGAGGGCTGGGGCTACGTCTCCCGCGATCCGAACGTCCTTATCCTGCGGCTCGGTAACGTAGAGAGCGCACGGTCCCCAAGAACCGAGACGTCGCGAGGAGGATCGGCACCTTAAACCGTCGTTGCGGTGTTTACGACGAGGGGAGACAACGAAATGATCGATGGTGCGAACTCCATGAAGCCGCCGCGCGTGTTCCGCGACCTGTTTTACGCTTGTGCGGTCGACGAGTGCTAGAGTACGTAAAAGAGGGGGCTGGGATCTTTCTGAATGGCCTAAGAGCATGAAACGGGGCGAGCATGGGCAGATCCCCGAAGGGTAGAGGGACGTACTAATCGTCGGCGGCTCCATGGAGTTCCTATTGGTGCCGGAGGGTTATGAGCGCGCGATCCGTACTTCCGCCTAAACGTGATCTAGCGGGCGCAAAGGAGTTGCCATGGGCACAAGTCAACCGGGCTCCGGAAATACGGGGCTAACGCTCCCCTTCGGCGACGTAGATCGCGCCGCGCTCCCTGTCGTTGGCGGGAAGGCGGCAAACCTGGGCGAACTTGTGCGTGCGGGACTGCCGGTGCCCCCGGGTTTCTGCGTGACCACGGCGGCCTACGAGCTGGTGGCCGAGGGCGCCGGCATGGACCCGATCTTGGACGCGCTGGCTGAGGCGCCTTCCGACGGCACGGAGCGCCTGGCAGAACTCGCCGCAGTAGCGCGCGCCAGCTTGTCGGCAGCACACGTCCCGGACGCCGTAACCCAGTCCATCATCGCAGCGTACCATGAGTTAGGGAACGGTACATCCGTCCCGGTAGCGGTGCGCTCTTCTGCAACCGCAGAGGATCTACCCTATGCAAGCTTCGCGGGTCAGCAGGACACGTACCTCAACGTAGTCAGCGACCATTCCGTGCTCGAAGCGGTACGGAGCTGCTGGGCCTCGCTCTGGACCGACCGCGCTGTCGCATACCGCGTGTCCAACGGCATCGACCATCGCAGCGTGCGCCTCGCCATCGTCGTGCAGCGGATGGTCGAGGCCACGGTGTCCGGCGTCCTCTTCACCGCCAACCCGTTGACGGGACGGCGCCGCCAGGCCGTCATAGACGCCAGTCCCGGCCTCGGTGAGGCTGTGGTCTCTGGCGCGGTCAACCCCGACCACTTCGTCGTGAACACCGCCACCGGAGAGATCGTCGAGCGCCGCCTGGGCGACAAACGGGTGGCCATCAGGGCTGTCGCGGGCGGGGGGACGCAACGGGTCGAGCTAGCCGGTAGCGCGAACGAAGCCAGCCTCGATGACGGCCAGATCCGTGCTCTGGCGGATCTGGGGGTGCGAGTCGAAGCGCACTACGGGAGCCCGCAGGACATGGAGTGGGCCATAGATCCAGCCGGACGGACCTGGCTCCTCCAGGCGCGCCCGATCACGACGCTGTTTCCGCTGCCCGCCGGAGTCTCCGCGGCGGACGATAACCCGCGCGTCTACTTCTCATTCAGCGTCGCTCAGGGCGTGTATCGCCCGCTGACGCCTATGGGCTTGCAGGCGCTCCGGCTCGTGGCCTCGGCGATGGTCACCCTCGCCGGACACCCGCCGTCCGACCGGTACGCCGGTCCAGCTTACATAACCGAAGCGGCCGGGCGCCTCTTCTTCGACATTACGCCAGCGTTGCGCAGCACGTTCGGGCGCCGGGTGCTGGACTTCGTGGCGCGGCACATGGAGGCGCTCACCGCTCCCATCCTCTGGCAACTCGCCACTGATCCCCGATTTGCACCTCTGCCGACGCGGCGGGCGCCCGTCCTGCGCGCCATTCTCTCGGTCCTGATCCGGGGCCGCATCCCGCTCTACGCCGCGCAGGCGCTCGTCCGCCCGGAGGCAGCCCGAGCCCGGGTAGCCCATCTGGAAGCGGAGCTGCGCGCATCGGGCGATGTGCCACAAGAGGCGGACGCCGCCCAACTCCTGCGCGTGATCGAGCGCTTGCTGCTCGGCCTCCCGCCAAAAATCTTACCAGGCGTCGTACCGGTCTTTGCCACCGCTCTGGGAGCAAACGCCATCGCCGGCAGGCTCTTGGGGAACCTGGCCACCGCCGATGAGCGGAGGACGGTGTTGCGCGGGCTTGCGCACAACACCACGACCGAGATGGATCTAGCGCTGTGGGCGCTCGCCCAGAAGATGAGGGAGGACCCGATTCTCTCGCGATTGGTGCGCGAAACGCCGCCGGAGCGGCTGGCGCGGGACTACCGCAGCGGCACGCTTCCGCCCAAGCTCCATACGAGCCTGGCAGATTTCTTGCGCGTCTACGGCCATCGCGGGGTGGCCGAGATCGACCTTGGCCTGCCGCGCTGGTCGGAAGACCCGATGTACATCCTCGGGGTGCTTGCGAACTATCTTCGCCTCGACGACCCGGAGCTGGCCCCGGGCGTCCAGTTCCGTCGGGCGGAGCGTGAAGCTCGGGAGATGGTTGCCGAGCTCACCCACCGCGCTTCTCGCAGAGGCCGTCTGCACGGGGCGCTGGTCGGTTTCTTCCTGAGCCGGACGCGCGCCTTGCTTGGCTTGCGGGAGATGCCCAAGTTCTGTCTCGTCTTGATGCTAGCTCGGGCTAGAGCGCTGTTGTGGCCGGTCGGGGAGAAACTCGCCAGAGCAGGGCGCCTGGAGAACGCCGGGGATATCTTCTTCATCTCCCTGCCCGAGGCCCACACCGCCCTGGCAGGGCAGGATCTCCGTCCCGTCGTGCGCGAGCGTCGCACCGTCTACGACCGGGAGGTGCAGCGCAGACATTTACCGCGCATCCTGCTCTCCGACGGCACTGAGCCGGCTGCCGAGACCGGTACGGCGACGCACGATGGACTCCGTGGTACGCCGGCCTCCGGGGGCGTAGTGAGCGCGCGTGCACGCGTGATCCTCGACCCGGCCGGCGCCCACCTGGAGCCGGGTGAGATCCTGGTCGCGCCCTCGACGGACCCGGGCTGGACGCCCCTCTTTCTCACGGCCGGCGGCCTGGTGATGGAGATGGGAGGAGCTATGTCGCACGGCGCCGTGGTCGCCCGCGAGTACGGCATCCCGGCCGTCGTCGGCGTGCCAAACGCCACCGGGCGCATCGCTTCCGCACAGAGGATCACCGTCGACGGTTCCGCAGGGAAGATCACCTTCGATCAAGAAGAAGCCCCTGCCTGAACGAACGCCGGAGGTGGGACTCGAACCCACATTCCCCGGAGAGAACCGGATTTTGAGTCCTCTACCCTCAGAGATAGGAGCCGACACTTAGAGACAGGCAGAGACACCCAGTTGCGCGATGTACCTAGTCAAGATCTCGTGCATCCCTGAAGGGTTTGCGCTCGTCATAGCTAGGAGATACTGCTGTTGGCTCTAATAAGGCCTGCATATGCACCACAGAGAACGTTTATGCAACCTCCAACATCCGGTGAGCGGCACTTCGACCTCGGCGACAAACGCGTGGAGGGTACGGGTGCTATCAGACCGCATCTATACAGGACCGTGGACATGAGCTTCCGGCATCCAACGTTCTTGGAAACCCGCTAGCAGCTAAGGGCGTAATAGTAACAACGGCCTCAGGGAGGCGGATGGACGGGGTCGATCCAGGGTGTATCCTCCGGCGACTCCGCCGGCTGTATATCGAGGTTGACGACGATCGGCTCCTGATCATTACGCACGACGACGCAGGCAAGCGGTTCGTCACGGCTGGCATTAATCTCCTGGTGAGGAACGAACGGTGGTACGTAGATGAAGTCGCCCGGCCCAGCCTCGGCAACGAATTCCAAGCGTTCTCCCCACCTCATCCGCGCCCGGCCACTTATCACATAGATCACGCTCTCCAGTTTTCCGTGGTGATGAGGACCGGTTTTAGCGTTAGGGGTTATCGTGACGGTACCCGCCCACAGCTTGTTTGCTCCAACTGTGGCATGGGTAATAGCCGCCGCACGTATCATACCTGACGTCTGGGGAGTATTAAGGTCTAGTTCGTCACTACGAACTATCCGAACACCGTGAAGGCGCCAGTCGGGTGTCGAGGCTGTTGCCATATTGACACTCCTTTACTAAGCAATGACTGTTACTTCAATTATTGTCGAGTAGTCACGCTCGTGTCAAGAACACAAGGAGCTTGCGCATCTTGAGGGAGCAATCGCTCAGGTTCGGCTCGCAGCAGCAACAGGTAGAAGTCTCAACGTATGTAGGCTAAACACGCCTTTTGGCCCGTTTTTCTTTTAGAAGCCTTTAAGTAGGCTTTGAGTCCCCTCAAAGGGTGTAGTAGTGCCCTATGACAAAGAAAAACACATCGCTTTATAGACAAAGGAGGTCTAGCATCTAATGAGACGCATCAAGTTGATCCTTGCGGTAGTTGCCGCTATAGCGATGTTGATGGTGAGTGCTGTCCCCGCCATGGCTCAAGTGGTGGGCTACTGTGACGACAGCGGCTTCTGCACGTACTGGAACCCCGACACGGGTACCAACTCCCCCAGCTCTTGGAGTGGTTGTGGGTGGGTCTGGAACCCTTGGTGGCAGCAGTTGGTCTGGGCGTGTTGGTGAGATTAACCTATTCTGATAACCTATCCGCCTAAAGAAGAAGGCATGAAAAGAGCCGGGGGCTTTAAGCCCCCGGCTCCTTCCTTGAACGTTGTTTTCTTTGCTTACCCCTACTAAGCTGCAGCAGCCTGGTTGATCGTCTGATCACACGAGGCGGTCTCAGTGGGCTCTATTGTGATTTCGCTGCCCGTGAGGTCTATGTCCCCAGAGGTTGGCTCCACAAAGAAGCCGTCCACCACAGGCACAAGGAAGTCATCTACTGTACCCACGATGAAGCCATTATTATCGTGAACTAGGCCGTCGCTCCCCACGAAGAAGCCAAACGGAAGCGATAACTGGGGCGTCGTCGTTGTCCCCGGGCCACCGATCTGGGTTACACCCTGCTCGTTGGCCACGTTGCCAGTGTTAGCAACCTGCTGGACCGTGGGGCACAGGTTAGCGTTATCACCGGTGTTTCTGATGGTGGTAGTCGGGTTAGCAGCACCACTAGTGATCCTTCTCTCAGAGAACTCCTGACCAAAGTCCTGCGCCATGGCAGGTACAGCAGAAAGCGCCAATATCGCTACCAACGAAAGAACCAATAATATACGTTGCAATGTACTTCCTCCTTGTTAAATGGCGGCGGACACACCGCATTGCCACATCTTGATTACAAGGAGTCACTATATCACACAATCAGTAACATTCAAGTACTTATAATGTACAAGCGGCTACCAATCGGCAACGTGAGGGTGGTCTATAGGGGAGGCTGCCTCGCTCCATGGAAACGTCTGAACGTCGCTTTGTTGCTTGTTGCACGGGCTGATGACGTTTGGCTCCTCCTCGGGCCGATATGAACGTTCGGGTGGCTACGAAAAATCGAACCTGCTGGTCGATCGCATGGGCCTTGCCCCTGGTTGGCGCAGCATTTGGCGCCGCAGCGCGCCGGCCGGGGGCGCGGCTTGTGATCCTTGTGGATGAGAAGACGAGTGCCGCCAGTAGCGTGGCCCCGAACAGCCTCTCATGGTATCCAGGCCAGCGCATCTGCTCCGACTGTGTGAGGGCCGGATATCGGGCATGATGCAGCTTAATGGCTCTACTACGTACCGTGGTGGACACTGTAGCCGCCGCGCTTTTTATGGCGTTAGTGGTGGTAGTGCTCTACGTGACTGTCAAGCGAGTGCTTCGCCGACGGCAAGTACGGCATCGTCGGCGACGACGTCACAGCGGTCGAGGCCCGTGGCATCCGTAATGTGTGGCCTGGGGGTAGGGGCCGAGGTATCGGTGTGACCTGGTTTTACGGCTGGTTGGCAACATAAGAGAGGAGGTCAGAGTATGGGACTAATTGACCTACCGCGCGGTGCCTGGAAGTGGTTGGAGGCAACGCGTGTACAGCAGCGAAGGCAAACCGAGGCCATCGAGAACGTCGCTTTGGAGCTTGAGAAGCTACGCATCTTGAAGGAGCGCCAGCTTGGCATGCGCGTCCGAGAGACCGAAAGTGGGGATATTGGGGTCGAGAGGGTGTAATTCGACGAGGTAACCTAGGATAACGAGCTGTTGGGCTGGTGCTTGGGGGATATGATCTGTGCCGACTGCGTCCGGGCAGGGTACTGGAGCTAAGGAGAGGAGGGGAAGTGAACGACGAGTGAGAAGAGGAGATCGAGTACTCGCGACGTAACGCAGAGCTCCGGATGGTCGACGCCGATCTCTGGATACAGGACCCCGAGCTCCTATACGGCTTCGAGCCTGAAGAAGCGGTAGAGCAATGGACCAAGGCTTATGTTGCTCTGGAGTCCTTTGCGAACCTGGCGGCTCATATCAACGAGGCTACATTACAAGCCGTGCTAGACGCTCGGGAGCGAGCCCGACAAGCCCTTGTTAGGGCGAAGGAGAGGGTGCGAGAGGTGGATTGAGGGCCCCGGTCCGCTGCTTTCGAAAAATAGTCTATTTGGACCATGCCACCAGCCCTTCACGTTGCGTAGAGTATCTATATAGACCGGGCTGGCCTCCTCTGACTGCCACAAGCCCAGCCCGGCTTCTTCGTCCTAGGCCGGGGTCCTATATCAGGGGCTCCGGCCCTGCTACTATCACCAGATTTGTGTAACGCAGATTTAGCCAACCTTTTACGGCTATTTAACTCAGGGTAGGTGCTATGTGCCTACCCTATAGAAAGGGAAAGGATAGGGGGTCCGTGACGAACACCGCACAGCGTCCTCCCTCGGCCGTCACGGACTTATATATGGGCCGCGCATTCCCCTGCTACTTCCCTCTCAGCTCCAAACCTGGCCCATCTCTTTCTGCCCATAGCCCCGGTCCGCTGCCATAGTATGCGTCGAGGCTCGACGGGTCTTCTACCGCAGCATGCCTTGTGTGGTGACTAAGTTACAAGCTCGATCCGATTCGATGCGAGAGTTTAGTCACCACAGAACTTCCGCAACAGTTGCGGAGGTTTCCTGCTACCAACCCCTAATCCCGATTGATTGCAACAAACCGACGCGCCAGGCTCACAGAAATTTACGCCGGTGGGGCAATAAGTCTCACCGTGCCTGCAGCATAAATCAAGGCCACAACAGTATTCGTTGGACCGACAGCACCCACCGCATGTAAAGCTGCGTAGGTATGAGCGTTGTCGAGTATCTAGAGGGGGGTTGCCTCTTCGTTTTGGGAAGAGAACTCCAAGGCGGGGCACGAAGATGCAAACACTCTTTCTACTACCCTTAACCCCGGTAGCGGTGGACTATCAGCCCCCAGACCCGAAATAGGCAAGAATCGTTAGCAGAAAGTCATAGCCCGCGTGTGCGAGGAGGGTGGCCGTCGTATTCAGCCGCCGGCGCAGAACACCTAACGCTACGGACAGCAGGAATATATAGGCTAGTGCTACTGATGGTCCATATTGTTTGTGCATGGAAGCGAACAGTACAGAGGTCAAAGCTATACCAAAGACTGGCTGCAGAGCACCTCGGAAAAGGGTCTCCTCTCCAATACCTGCACTAAAAGCTAAAACAAGAGCGAAAAGCACCGCTGCTAGAGGGTGCAAATCCTGTGGGACAAATAGCTTCTCTGTATTACTCCCAACTTGGTTGTAGATGTCAGGCTGAAGGTAGCGGAAAAGCTCATCATTGACGAACCCTAGTACTATCCAAACCACTACGAACAGAGCAATTACCCCAAGCTGCCGCACGCTTATAGAACCGTAGCCCAGACGCGCTAGCGCCTGCCGTGGATTCCGGCGGATGCCTACTCCTATACCGACAACGGCTACCACCAGAAGTGGTAGCTCACTGGTGAGCATATCCGATAGTGAGAGTCTGTGGAGCCCTTTGGTGAATGTACCTTGCGTTTCTGTGAAAGAGGCAAGATCCATAACGTTGGAAGCCAGAACCATGACGAATAACCACAGCGCTAAAACCACCGGTGGTTGCGTCCACTTCTGGTCCTCAGCTCGTCGGCTCCTCATCCGAAGTAGCGGTGCTACACATATAGCAATCCCGGCGAGTCCTGCGACTATAGCCAGGAGGCCCATTATATGGAGGGTAGAGATAGAGAGCTCCGCAGTGGGCACGAGGAAGCTAGGGCCTAGTACTCCAAGAAGCACTCCGAAGCCCAGCACAAAAAGGGAACCCACAAGCAGCAGCACCAGTAGACTAACCTGAGCTACTCGGTTCTTTGTTCCTAGGTGTGCTAGGAGCGCTAAGGCAACTACTACTACAGTGATAAACCACACCATTGTGCTGTCTACTTTACCTGCTGCTTAGATCAGCAGGCCAATACTCTTGGCGAGGTCCTGAAGTTTTCTGTAAATTCCTCCAACAGCGTGCTGCAGTGATATCGACCCAGCCAGCTTGTTCTTTGGCGGAATGCCACACTTGATGGCATCCACTATCATCCCACCTGGATCTTCTAAAACCTATGCACCTATAGGTGCTGGCCATATCGTGTGGTGCAACATCACTGCAAGGCGCTGTAGGCCTATATAGGACCGGGGCTACCGGACGAACCCTGGCTTGGGAGGGATGCTACTAGAGGGATACGGAGTCTGCCAGCCCGGCTCTTCTTTATTCTCCCTTGGTTGCTCATGCTAGGTCTGTGTAGAAGGCTTCACCTTCGGTGGGCTTTCGCCCGGTCCTTTCTTTGGGCGCCCACGGTCTTGGTACTCTGGGATACATAATTCCCCTTGTTGTAGTGGTACGGTTGGGTTCTGATGCAGCGAACGAAGCCCGTAGAACTAAT
>DASQSI010000296.1:0-3562 GCA_035642415.1 Rubrobacteraceae bacterium | reverse complement strand
TACTCGCTGACGCCGCTCGGGGAGACTCTGATCAGGATACTCGCGGAGCTGTGCGCGTGGGCCGAGGAGCACATCGAGGAGGTCTAGGCCGCAAGAAGAGCCTACGACGCCCGCCGGGGTTCGTGAATGCCCAGGCTGAAGGGTATGCGAGGAACAAAGGAGGAGCTAAAGAGATGGCTACGAGAGAAACCGCAGCGCTTTCGGAGATGGAGCTGCCACCGCTGCCATTGGAGGAGTGGGAGGACACCAAGGAGACGCTGCACCGCTACTGCCAGATAGTGGGCAAGGTCCGGATGGAGCGTTCCCCGCACAGGAACCACTGGTGGCACGTCACCCTCTACGTCACCTCTCGGGGGCTCACCACTAGTCCCATCCCTTATGGCGCAGGGGTCTTCGAGATCTCCTTTGACCTGCTGGAGAATCGTCTAGAAGTCCTCACCAGTGAGGAGGGGGAGTTCGGGTTCGCGCTGGACGACCTACCCGTGGCGGATTTCTACGGCCATCTCATGGGGGGGCTCGAGTCTTTGGGGATAGACGTCTCCATAAACACCAAGCCTTTCGAGCTAGACGACGAGCACACGCTGGATGAGAACACCTACCACTGCGTCTGCAACCGCTCCTATGTGCGGCGCTACCACCGGGTTCTGGCGTGGGTGGACCAGATCTTCAAGGAGTACGCTGGGCGCTTCAACGGCAAGCAGAGCCCCGTACACCTCTACTGGCACAGCTTCGATCTCGCGGTTACCCGCTTCTCTGGCAGGCGCGCCCCGGAGCGGGAGGGTGCCGACCCTGTCACGCGCGAGGCCTACTCCCATGAGGTCATCTCTTCTGGTTTCTGGGTGGGTGATCAAAACGTCCGCGAGCCCGCCTTCTACTCTTACACTGCTCCAGAACCGATGGGGCTCACGGATCAGCCGCTAAGACCGGAGGCCGCTCGCTGGCTGCCGGAGGGAGGAATGGCGCTCCTAACCTACGAGGAGGTGCGCAACAGCGCCTCGCCAAAGGACACCTTGCTGGAGTTCCTGCAGAGCGCATACGAGGCCGGAGCGAAGAGCGCCAACTGGGACATCGAGCACTTCAGGGCGCGACCCGTAAGGTAGGGACCGAAGGGAAACCGGATGAGCGCGACCGTCGCGCGAGTTTAGGGAGAAGCTGCGAGCGCATCGAACTAGACGAAGCGCACAGCAAGCACGATGGAGGCTACGCCAGGGACTCTAGGCCAGCGAAACTGTATTAAGAACGCCTGAGTAGCGCCAGTCATCTGGGTATCATCCGTCCGAATACCTTCCCTTCGAAGGCAAACGGTTCGTTCCGAAGCGCATGCGTGTAGCTCGGCACTACCTCTTTGGGTAAGCTTCCACCGTGCATCGGGTGGACCCACTGCGGGTCCAGTTTCTCGATACGATCCACCACCCTTAGCACGGGCTCCTCCGCGGCGAAGATGCCAGCCTCGCGATAGCCCTGGCACATCTCCTTGCCTAAGTTCTCTCGCACGATGGGCGGTTGGTCCCCCCATTGCATGTAGAGATCGGCGGGAAAGAGGCTAGCAGTCGTTTCCTCAAACACCATCATCGAATCCCAGTGGTGCACGTGCGGTGTTTCTATAAAACGCAGCTTGTGCTCTCCTAGGTCTATCACCTCGCCGTCCCGGAACCCTTGCACGGGACCTGAGTAGTCCCACTGCGTCAGGTTGAGCATCGCTCCCGCGTCGCTACACGCCAACACTGCTTCGGGAGCCTCTGCGACGAAGCGTCCCATACCGCCGCACTCGTCCGCCTCGAAGTGTGGGCAAACGACGTAGGCCAGGCTTGCAGGGTCGAGTACTTCGGCCACGGCCTTTCGCACGTCCTCGTACATCGGGAACATGCCGGTGTGGATCAGCGTAGGGCGCTCATCCTCGATGAGAAATTGGTTAAAAGTTAGGGGACTCTCCGGATTCACAGTACTGATCCGGTAGATCCCGTCGCCTACCTGCTCAACTCGTGCCATCAGCGTCTGCTCCTTCCACTCTCCCGTACCTGACCCGCATGCAAGGAAGGCACTATAACACGACTATATCCCTAACTTTCGGGAACCCCTTATGAATATTGATCTAAAGGAGCCTAACAAGGTTCGATAAATCTGTAGGTCAGGCCCCTAGTGTCTAAGGAGTCTAAAGAAAGCGGTTGAGCAATGTCGGCAGGGGCTCTGGTCGAGGTGCCGCCACCGTACACGTCGCCCTCGTGGCCTATTGGGTTATCATGCAGAAATGCGGCCTCAAGCAGACCGATCACGGTTCGACGGGGCGAGGAAGCTCGGACGTACGGGGCTGTCGGTCAGCCCCATTGGGCTGGGCCTCGCTGCGCTCGGGAGGCCTGCGTACATCAATTTGGGCCACGCCGAAGATCTCGGCCCGGACCGTAGCGTCGGCGCCTTGAGACGTAGAACGCACGCCGTGCTCGACGCGGCGTACGCGTGGGGGGTGCGCTACTTCGATGCCGCCCGATCCTACGGTCGCGCTGAGGAGTTCCTGGCCTCGTGGCTGGCGGAGCGTGGGCTCGGCCCCGGCGAGGTGACGGTAGGATCAAAGTGGGGTTACGAGTACACTGGTGGCTGGCGAGTCGACGCAGAGAAGCACGAGGTTAAGGACTTAGGAGTATCCGCGCTGCGCCGCCAGCTCTACGAGACCCGTGGGTTGCTCGGCGAGCACCTCGACCTCTATCAAATACACTCCGCCACGCTGGAGAGCGGGGTATTAGAGGACGAGGCAGTGCTCGGTGAACTGAAGGACCTCAAAGAGACCGGCGTAGCCGTCGGGCTGACCATCACCGGTCCGCGTCAGGCTGAGACTATCACGCGGGCGCTCGAAATCGGCGTGTTCGATGCCGTTCAGGCGACGTGGAATCTGCTTGAGCGTTCCGCCTCTGAGACGCTCGCGAGGGCCCACGAAGCGGGGCTTGGCGTAATCGTGAAGGAGGCATTGGCAAACGGTCGGCTGACCGCGCGGGAAGGCGGGGTCGACGAAGGCTTTCTCGCCCTCGCACGTGAGCGCGGCCAGAGCCCAGATACTTTGGCACTCTCCGCCGCGCTCTCCCAACCTTGGGCGGACGTCGTGTTGAGCGGCGCTGCCACCGTCGAGGCACTGCACAGCAACCTCTCGGCGCTCGAAACGCCCTCGTACGATCGGGAGACGGACCGGCACCTCCTCTCGTTATGCGAAGAGCGCGAGCATTACTGGTCGGAGCGAGCGAACCTGCCGTGGGTCTAAAGGGTGGTTCAACCACTAAAAAACAAGTTAGCAGCAGTATTTTGCGTGCCAGACCAACATGGTGCTCTGAGCTGCGAAGATCAAAATCGTCGGCGCAGGAAGAAGTAAACGACTCCTACGGCGAGGACCAGGACGACCGCGTAGTCGAGGTAGCGTAAGTAGGATCTTATCTCCTCCCAGTTCTCCCCCAGGAGGTAGCCCAAGTAGGTCAGCGCAAACACCCACGGCACACACCCCAACAAAGTGTAGAAGCTGAACCTCGCAAAGTTCATTCGCGCGGTCCCTGCCGGGAAGGAGATGAACGTGCGCACTACC
>DASQSI010000295.1:0-2993 GCA_035642415.1 Rubrobacteraceae bacterium | reverse complement strand
TGGCAGCCTTCATAGGGATTGTAGTGACGGTCTTCTTTCGCCGGTGACTCGAGGACCCTCCTCCGGCCCTGGCAGTACAGCGCATCAGTATGCCCAGAGGTCCCCTTGGCGCAATACCCTCGATCTGGGCCACCTCTTTCGCCTGCCTCCTCCGGGTGGCTTCTATAGCCTACTGTGACCAACGCGCCTTCTTCGGCGAAGGCGAGCGCGATGGCCTTGTCGATGCTCAAAGATGTCCTCGCGACAATGGCGACCTTGTTTTCAAGCTTCACGGTTCACCTCGTAGGGTCCATCAACACATCGAGGAGCAAGGCTGCTGTCCAGGAGAAGAAGACGGAGCCACGCCCCTTCCCGCTTGTGGGATCGAAGTATTCGAAGAAGCCTCCTTCCTCAACAAGCTTGATGATAGACTCTCTGAGGCGCATGGCCTGGTCGTCGAAGCCGTAGCGCTCAAGCCCCCGCATCAACAGCCAGTTTATGTTGATCCACACTGGTCCCCGCCAGTACCTGACCGGCGAGAACCCGAACCCGTACGGGTCATAGCTCGGTACGGGCACTATGTTCTTGTTCCTTAGAGAGAACCCGGTGTTCTCCAGAGCGTCGAGCATACGCAATGCTTGATCCTCGTCCGGGATGCCAGCGTAGAGCGGGACAAAGTTCGGTGCAACATAGACATAAATGGGCCAGCCGGTAACGAGGTCGAAGTCTAGATAGGTAGCGTGCTCTTCGTTCCAGAGCTTTTGGTTCATGGTTTGGGCCGTCCGCTCTGCTCGTGCCTCGTACGGAGCTGGGTCTTCTCTCAGGATGCGAGCGATCTCCGACAGATCCCGGTCGGCCTGGCACAGTAGCGCGTTGAAGAGGACGTCTTGCACAAGGAAGGGGCAGCCGTCCCTGATCTTAGCCTCATCATAGTCGCGCTCCGCGAAGAACTGGACCAGGTAGGCGAATCGGTCGTAGGCGGCAGCAGCGGGCCGGTCCTCCTCGTGGCCTACGAGTAGGGTGTCCACTCGCTGGAAGTTTGGGACCTCATCCGGCCTAAGCTGCAAGCGCTGCATGATCGCATCCCACATCGGAGAGTTGTCCATCCCGGATTCCCAGGGGTGGCGGATATAGACAAGCCCTTCGCCTTCAGGATCGCGTTCCCTGTAGAGATACTCGTGCCAAGCCACAAGCCGTGGGAACACCTCTTCTAAAAACGCCCGCGCAAGTACCCCGTCTGTAGCGTACCTATACACGTGCAACACAGCGGTAGCGTGAATAGGCGGCTGGACCACGCCCGACGTCTTACGGTCGCGGGGGGCGTGGGGGCTGCGCTCCGCGTGCCAGAACCCGACGTCAGGGAAGTACCTGCCGAAGTGTGGGCTGAAGGAGATCTGGGGTAGCAGGCCGTTTTTCCATTGGCTCTCGAAGAGGTGGGTCAGCTCCTTGACGGCTCGGCTCTGGTCGTAGTGGGCGTAGCCGATGGCGATGAAAGCCGAGTCCCAGGACCACTGGTGAGGGTAAAGCCTCGGGCCTGGCTGCGTGTAGCTCCCGGTCCAGTTAAAATCCAGAACCATCTTCGCTCTCCGAATGAGATCGGCACTTCCCTGTAGCATCGAGTTTTGCTCTCCTTTGCTCGGTTCACGCCAGGCTACAGACTTTATTACTACCTTGATGGACTACACGCGCCTACTATGTGTTCCTCCAAACCCTCTATCTCCATACAGGTAGCAGCTTTCGGCATTTAGCCTCAGATTCGCCCTTGTAAACCTGAGATGCAGTCCAGTCTATCTACGTCACCCTGTTATGCTCCAGCTCCAATCATATCGTTGTGCGACGCTTTAGCCGCTGTTGCACCTGCAATTATGGTTCAAGGGGAGAGTGATCTTATTCTCACAGCGATGTACGAGAAAAGAGGTTTCTACCGACTCTGCTAAGCGAGGCCGTAGCAGTGCATGCAGAGGAAGTACTTGCCCGCGCTTTACAGCTTCGACGTCCTACGGCCAAGCAAGCACCTGTTCGCCCTCTATGGTGGAAACGAATTAGAACCTGCCGCACAGAAACCGCTCGAAAGAGATATAGGCTCATTCCGATAGCCGCGTGAGTTAGTATTGAGCTCTCGACCTGCGCCAGTTCAAGATGCGCTGCGCCGGGTGCGCGAACTCGCTGGCGGATCCTCTGAACGCTCTGTTATCGAAGGGCGGGCTCAGCACTTGGGTGCTGCGCAACGTCGCGAAGGCGGATCCCGAGGTTGCACAGCTGCACAAGCGAGGGGAAGAGAGAGTCACCTAGCGTGGATAATTTAGGCTAGGTGGCAGTAGCCGGCCAGGAGCTTTTCGGATTTTACTGCGCGCCCACTGCTCCCCGGCGATAGCCACCGCCAACGCGGCTACCGCCATAACCGGCTTGATACGTTTCATCCACGCACCTCCTTAGCCCGGCAATCTTTCCGCGGGTTGATGCGATTGCGGGACCGGGGTCCTGAAAATGAGGGACCCCGGCCCTTTCTTATTGCGGTAGTGCGATGCTTCTATGCGACCTCGTGTTCTGGAGTCGGCTTCCCCGACTCCTCCATATTCTCTAACTGCTCGACAACCTGGTTGGGCCCGGAAAATTCAGCGTCGTTCGGCAATTCGTTTAGGCGATCGACGATTTCCGCCGGAGCGCCGTTGTTTTCAGCGGCGGTGACCAGGTCGAACGTAGTGGCCGGGTACTCGGGGTATTCGAGGTACCGCTTAATGTCCTGTTTGGGTTCGTTTGCCATCGCTACTAGGTTCTCCTAAGGTTCGCGGGGTACTCTTGCTTGCACCTTCTAACTTTCGTGGTGCTCTATTTCTTGGTCCTCGTAAGCCAATGCCTCTCGGACCTCGTCGGAGTCGTTGTACTCGGAGCCCCTCTCCTCTAGGCCTTCTAGCAATTCGATGACCTCCTGTGGGGCGTTCTTGTCTTTAGCGGCGGAGACTAAATCCTCCCTGCTTGCCGGATAATCGACGTCTTCGACGTACTGCAGCGCG
>DASQSI010000294.1:0-4275 GCA_035642415.1 Rubrobacteraceae bacterium | reverse complement strand
GACATCGGGCTCTAAGGTAGCCTTCTTGCACGCTGGTCTATTTTGGGGCGTTTGCCAGGCCTCTCCTTTGGAACCAAAGAGCCACTTTCTATAGCCTATAGAGGGAGAGGTCAGAACCTCCCTGAAAAGGCTTCACTTCGCTGTTCCCCAGACTTCACGCCTCCTGCATACACCCACAAAGGGTTTGATGAAGAAGAGATGTTCTCTTAAGGTTTACCCACCGAGAAGTTATCGAATACCACGTCGCTGCCTAACGAGCCCGGAGAACCTGCATACAGGCCAACCTCTCCGGAAGTAAACTCCTCATCACTAGCCTCGGCGAGCTTCAGATCGTTGACGTACAAAGTCAGCTTGTTCCCCACGCAATCGCCCCGGATATGGTTGGTTGCTGAGGGATCCGTAACCTTAGTGCTAGTCTTTGGATCGTTAATGAGGCTGGATACCCCATCCTTTACTTTCCAAATTGCAGGCAAGCCATCACTCTGAATTGCCAAACTATAACCGTTGGTATTGTTGTTGGAGTTAAGGCTCTGGCGGCAAACGACTCCCCAGTTAGCTGTCTTAGGAGCTTCATCAGTTCTAGTAGCATCCACCTCCACGTTCGCATCTTCAAGGTTTCCAACCTTTGATATGGTGGCGTAGTGTAATTTGCCGGCAGCTGGGGTTATGTTGTAGATGCCCCTTGAAGTGTCATAATCGCTACTACCACCATATTGGTCCTTATTGCGCGGCCAGCCGCTAGAGGTGCTGGAGAAGTCGTCTTTAAAAACGACGCTACGTGACGGAGATGGTGGAGGAGACGAAGGAGGTGCAGTAGGAGCAGAACTCTCTGGGGCAGTACTCCAAACTCCCACTCTTAGCGCCACGGCAAAGGCCGCCACACCGACAAGCCCAAGAAGTAACAGAGCAAGGAGCATACCTCTTGTGAGCGGCAGCCTCGTTAGAACACTCGGCAAGCTTGGTCTGGATGTCTTCGCTTTCTGCGCTCGCTCCGCTTGCCGTTGCTCTACTTGGGCGCTCGGAGGCTGAGCTAAGACTCCGATGGAGGATGCTTGTTGCTGCGGAGCCTTGAACTCTACCTCTGCTGGCTTCTTGCTGGCTTCTTGGTTGAACCAAGAAGTTGATTGAGCTCTTGGGGGAACGCCCTTAACCCAAGCGCTGCCGTCGTGGTAGTGCCACTCGCCACTCGTTCGAGACTTGATCCACCAGCGCCCGTTTTGGTCTTGCACCATCAAACTCTTGCGCTGCTTGGCAAACTCCTCGTCGGTGATCTTCCCAGTCGCATGAAGCTCTTTGAGGTGGGCGTATTTACGGTCTACATCTTCGAAGTCTTGATTAGGTTCTCTAAAGTCCATTTCCCACTTCCCTTCACCCCCAACTACATTCTACCTTTGCTAGCATTTAGGAGCAGAACTGGCTAGGAGCTTGTGGCTACTACCGTCAAGGGGACCGCCGTTGCTCCGTGCAGGGATTTGCGGAACTTCATCCCTGCGTAAGCTCGTGGGCAGCCCTTTTCAGCCCCTACGAGTTTCGGGTGAAGATGTGGGTGACTCTTGGCCGCCTTAGCAAATGCGGCTAAGGTTTCGGCCGTTAAGGTTCTTTAAGGAGAGGAGTGACCCTTGCTCTCTGTTTTCGCCTACCGGTAAAACGTTGCTCTAGGAGATCCCAAGCGTTTGGCAAATTGCTTAAAATATACCCCTGGAGGCGGAGTAGATTTAGACCATGGACACTTTGGGGCAGCGTATACGGCAGATTAGGAAGCAAAGGGGTCTTAGCCAACGTGCCTTGGCTGATAAGGTAGGTATCAGTCGTCAGGCCTTGAACCTCATCGAGAAAGGTAAGGCCACACCAACCTTACCCACGCTGCTAACCCTTGGTAAGGATCTTGAGGCAGACGTCGAGGCGGAGCTGGTGCCCTTGCTTATAGAGAGGCTTAAAGCCACACAGAAGAAACCAGGGGCCCCTACAGAGAGGAGTTGGGGTTCCCAATGATCTCTCGCCCAGTGATCAGTATAAGTAGAGTTTCTGAACAGCCTCAGTAGAGACCAAACTCTATCTTCCACGCGGCCGGATATTTCGTGTATAGGCAAAAAGGACCGTTTATGAAACACCTTCATTGGTGTCGCATAAAGGGAGGTTTTTGATACATGGTCACAGTACCAAAAACGACCGTTTAGAAACACCACCGAATTGCCTAGAAGGGTTCTTCTCGGAAAAACGGGTTTCCGACACATCTCATTCTCGAAAACTCGTGGCGTAAGAGTCCAGATCTTCCTGCACGAAGTTAGCCTCGTGCGACTGTCTCTTTACGCCTCCGTTCGGTTCTCGTGAGGCGGCCCGAGGTAGGGGAACTCGCCCAAGAAGTCGTCGTGTGGCCCCACCTTGTCCTCCGTCACCCTCCCGTTTGTCAAGATGGCAACCAAGTAATCCCCCACATCGTCGGTGAGCAGACGACCGTTCTGGGGGTAAGCAACCGGTCGCGTGGGGTCGTAGGGCAGGATATCCGGCAGCATAGACTGCGCCAACTGCTCGGCCTCCTCCGGCGCGTACCCCCCTGAGTGCTCCAGCGAGTGGGCGATGCTGCCCACGAAGCGGGCGTCATCCGCCGGCTCGCCGCCGAGGTACTCTTCCTTCTCCTCGTTCGGGATGACGAATGTCACCTGCTGGGTTCGAGCCCCCCGATCCACCTGGACCCAGCCCCCATCATCCGCAGGGAGTAGCGTTCGGTGCCAAAGACCGACCTCGGCGGCTCCCAACTCGTTATTGGGAAGCTCCAGCACGATGCTGCACACGTCCTTGTCGGCGAAGAAGTCGCTGCCCGTGAACTGAAAGTCGTTCAGAGCACCCCCCACGTCGTAAAAGAAGGGGTCGCTACGCCAGCCCGCGAAGAAGCGATACTCGCCAGCCTGCGTCACTTGCGCTTGTGGGCCTGTCGACACCGGAGCACCCTCGATGATCGCTTGCCCGCCGTCGCCGGTTCCGGCGGCGTCGGGGCCCTCGATGCGGCGCACCGTCGCACTCTGCACCCCGTTCTCGTACGGCGAGAACCGGATACGATAAGCGATGTCCGCAACCGCATCCCGGTCGGTGTCGATCTTGAGCTCGTATATCGCCTCCGGCGCGAAAGGCTCATCAGAGGTGGTCCTCTCCGGGTTCACGCTCACAGCCGGATGCGCGTCCATGATGAGGACCGACCTGCTTGAGTCCTCCGGCTTAGGGAAGGCGAACAGGTCGCACAGGTCGACGCGGGCATCATCCTGCGGGCAGCGGAAATCAGGTCCCGAGTAATGGTGTGACATAGTTACTCCTCCTCCTTGTGTCCCCTAAGCATGCCTTCTCACACGGCAGGCTCAAGATACACCAAGTGAGGCAACCGTGTCTAGGAACCGATCCTGAGAGACCCGTAGGGTAGCCCCGCACCTCCACAACTTCTGCTGCTGATATGCTCTAAGCTGGAGGACTTAAGCCCTTTGTAATATCTCTTTCTCTAGCTATACAGCTCGCCGCCCAAAGCCTCAAACAACTCGTTGAAGTCAGCCATAGACGTCTCCACCAACACTCCCCGCCTACCATCGTCTCCGATACATGCCGTCCACTCCCCGCCAGAGTACGTCCAGCCGTGTTGAGGCACCCAGTTCATGCCGCTCAGGTTCGTGAATGAGGAAGCTAAAGTGTTGAACATTAGAGAGACGGCGGCACAGTACTGGGCAGTTATCTGCGCCATCTCTTCTGACATGTCCATCTTGGCCTCGTAATCGAGCAGGCTGCCGTCGAGGCTGAACTCCACTGCGGCCACCACGCCCTCAATGTCGAGCAACTCCTGAAGTGTGACCATGGTTTTCTCCTTCCCAACCCCGCTTCCCACCGCTGGTGCCTTTATCCGTCATCGCCATGATGGCACCCAGCAAACGCTGGTGCATCCCACGAACAAACTAAGACATAAACCATGTGACGCATAGGTGCTGCGAGCGTGGCAGGAATCGAGAGTTTAGCCCCGGAACCGGCGGTGGTCTCACAAGCCTGGACCAACTGCGACCGTGCTAGAGGTTGCCGAGTATCTCTCCATCGGGCGCAGTAGGGCGTACGAGATGGCCAAGTCCGGAGAAATCCCGTCTTTCAAACTCTCGCCCCGCAGGACGCGGGTACGCATAGAGGACCTCCGGCAGTGGGTAATAAGTAAGCGAGGAGATGGCGGAAAGGAGGTTAGTGATGGCTCAGGGAGAAGGCACTAATGTACCTGCGCCGCAAGCTATACCGAATGTTTCTGACACTACG
>DASQSI010000293.1:0-13330 GCA_035642415.1 Rubrobacteraceae bacterium | reverse complement strand
CGCTGGGCACGAACATCAACAAAGCCAAAATCGAGACGGCGACCAAATACGATAATCGCCTCAAAACATCCTCCTAACCCTAGGTGCTTCTTCAAAGTGCTTGTGGTTATACGTATCGTTTGCTGCATCGGTTTTGAACCGCTCGAGTAAGGGCTTCTGAGAATTTGTTTCCTAGAGAATTCGGTACATAGAGGCACCCTGAACGGACGGATCGAGGGTAATTCTTCCAAGCTGGTATGCTGCCCTTCAAGGGTTATTGGGCAGCGGGAACCAGGAAGCTGTCTCATGAACGGAGGTTTTTGATACACGTTGCTTGTATCAAAAACCTCCGTTTTTGTTACATCCCCCACTCCTCGACCGGATCAGCAGTTTTACGCCTAGTTAGATGTATCAAAAACAAAATATCAATACTTGACAAACACCGTGTCGGGGACCCCGAGACTATAGGTAGTGGACCGGGGCTATGGCCAAAAGAGAAGGGCCGGGCTGTGTTTGCGCGATAAAGGGACAGGCCGGCCCGAGACGGGCTGGGCTTTATACGTGTGGAGCGCATAATCGGTGCCAGCCCGCATATAAGAGCCGGACTGGCGGGTTCTTCGTGACCGATAAAAGAAGACCTGGTAAGGCGCGCCAGCCCGGTAATGAACCCAACCGTACCACCACAACAAGGAAAATTATGTATCCCAGGGTACCAAGAGCGTGGAGCACACAAAGAAAGGGCCGGGCGGATTAGCACTCTCATACCCGGCCCCTCGTTAACGACGAAGCGCATCATAGCAAAAGACCGGAGCCCCTGATACAGTACTCCGGCCTCAGCTAGAGGAGCCGGGCTGGCTGGTAATAGAACAGGTGTGTCAGAGGGGGTGCCAGCCCGGCATGCATAGCTACTCTACGCAAGCAGGATTTAAATGGCCCATTCCGAAACGAAACTGTTACAGACGTCTAACCGGTCTTAACAAAAGGCCGTAGCCCCTCGGTGTAGGACCCCGCACCAGATCCCATAGCCCCGGTCCTCACCGTAGGGGACCCCCAACCCCCGTCCAAAACCCCAAGCCCCCCTCCCACACAGGCGGGGGAAGAAAAATACTGCGAGTAGTAATTGCCCTTCAGGCCCGCCGGGTTCTTAGTGAGTAAGGCCAGAGACTACCTACACACATGTGTAGATTGTGCAGGCCGTGTAGGTGTAGGTAGCCTCCAGCCCCTAATAGTGTAGCCCGGCGCTAGCGGCGCCGCCGCACCACAGCGTACGTTAGGACGCCCGCACCCATAAGCAGGGCCGCAGCAGCAGGCAAGACTACCGCAGGACCACCAATCGCACCACCACCAGTGGGCTGCAGAATAGTCGTCTCCATCTCCATTTTTCGCTCCACAGTCCCCTGAGCAAAAGCGTAAGGTACGAGGATTAGCATGGCCACCACAGCTGCACCAAATACGCAAAGTAGCTTCGCCTTCACGAACTTTCCCTCCTTCTCGCTCAGCCTGCACAAAACTCTACTACCTCACGATAACGAAAGGTAATGTCTGAAGCAAGTACGGGGAGCTGACGAATACTCACATAAAAGCCCCTAGCCCCGGTCCGATTGGGCTAGGGGCTGGTGGTAGAAAGAAGCATACTTTGCAAAGTATTTACCTTTCTAAGAGGTTGGGTGAATAAGGGCACGGATCGCTCGTTGCGAGTCCTGGTTCCCTCAAGGTGCCGGCAAACCAAGCACCACCACGAAGCAGACGAAGGCCGTAACCGAACACGGCCCGCGGATGGCAGTGAGAGGAGTGGTATGGCCTCTTCGGCATTGGTCAGCGGGCGCGGATGAAGGCGAAGTTCTTGTGGTGCGTGGGGATGCCCTCAACCTCGCTGAAGCCAGCGTCCTTTAGCATCGGCATCAGCTTGTCGACCATGCTCTCGCCGCGCGAGTGGCCGAAGATCGAAAGCAGATGGCCCAGAGGGGAGTGGCTGTGCGCGGCGAAGTCCACAGCCATGAAGCGGCCGCCGGGCTTGAGGACACGCCGTATCTCGTCGAGCCCCGTGCGCTTGAGGTCATCGGGCAGGTGGTGCAGCATGAGGCTGCTGGTCACGAGGTCGAACGTTGCGTCAGGGAACGGGATCGCCTCGATCAGGGCGACCTGGAAATCGATATCGGAGCCGGCCTTTGCCGCCTTCTCCTTGGCGACTTCGATCATCTCGGGGGAGGCGTCAATGCCGTGCACCTCGCTCGTTCCCACGCTCGACTTGAGGGCGATGGCGAGCGTGCCCGTGCCGCAGCCGACTTCGAGCACCTTCTCACCAGGCGCCGGTGCGGCCAGCTCTATAAGCTTCTCACGGATCGCCCGGTCCCGTCCGAACGAGATGACTCTGCCGAAAAGGTCGTACCAGCGCGCTCTGTGGAGGACGCGGCCTTCAGTTTGCGGGGCGTCGGTTGTCTCGTGGTGCATTTTCGAGCCTCCTCTAGTAAGCGCCAGCACCACGATCGTCGCAACTCCAACAAGGACGAGCCGCTTTGCGATGTGGCCCATCCTGGTCTCCTTCATCTCGCGGTAGTGGCTCTCGATAATTCTCAACTAGTATAGATTGCAGCAGATCGCAGTTTACCGTTGACAAAACGTACTGTGCCAGTCGCTGATAAGCTTTTGTTCTTTGAAGCAGTACTGTTTTCCAGAGATTGCGTTTAGGCCTTGCTTAGACTGAGTAGCTCAAAGAGCAGTATAGCAACCTTCATACGCACCTCGGTCTCCCGGGTAGTTATATCTTCCGCGAGACTCTGGCCACGCTCCTTCACGCTCACGGTACGTTTCTCCTCGGGCGAAAACGAGGGGTGTCGTGCAGTAGTACAAAAAGAGAAAGAGATACGGTTCCACGCTTTGCTGACGGGGGAGGGTGCCCAGCAGCTAGAATTAGCGAGAGCTTAAGAAAGGAGGCGCGGCGGGAGCAGCTCTGCGAAACCTTAGCCCACGTCTCATAGCATATTGACCGGTACATCAGACGACTTTGCAGCAGGACAACCGGATAACCTGGAACGCTTCAAGAAACAGCTTTCGTACGTAGAGCCTGCGATGGGGTTCCCGCCGAGAGGCGACGGATCTACCAAACGCTTCAGATCAGTATCTCGGTGCCGAAGGACGGCGAGTTCAAGATCAAGCTGCCTTTCCCCGACGAAGAAGACTTTTGTCGGGAGAAAACCGTAAGTTATAGTAGTTCATAAGAACACCACAGAGAGGAGAAGCACGCATGGCCAAGGTCGCCTTCGACTATATGAACCTTAGGGAGGTAGAAGGGGGCATCGGAGACAGGGAACTGCAGGAGCTCAGGCCTCGCCTCGAAGAGGCCGTAGACGACTTCTTCAAAAACCCGCCCGGCTTTATGCGTCTTCCGGAGACTGCCGAGTTCTCAAACCTATCGAAGGCTTTGGCACAAGAGGTTCGCGCCTCGGGCGCTACAGATTTCATCCACGTCGGCATCGGCGGCTCGGCCCTGGGTCCCATCGCCGTTCACCGCGCCCTCAACCACCCCTACTATAACCTCATTCCAAACCACCCGGGTCCCCGCCTGCACTTCGCCGAGAACACCGACCCTGCAACTTTAGCTGCAATCCTCGACGTGGTAGATCTCCCCGACACCTGGGTCAACGTCGTTACCAAGAGCGGCTCGACAGCCGAAACCATAGCCAACTTTCTCGTTATACGCGACGCCCTCGTGGAGGCTTTAGGCGAAGGTGCCTATCGAGAGCACGTCATCTTCACCACGGACCCTGAAGAGGGCTATCTTAAGCAGATAGCCGATCGTGAGGGCACGAAGATGCTTCCAATACCGCCCGACGTCGGCGGCCGCTTCTCGGTACTCACGCCGGTCGGCCTCTTCCCTGCCGCTGTCACTGGCCTTGACGCGGATGCCCTCCTGCGTGGTGCCGCCCAATGCGTCGACGAAGTAACGCAAAGAGGAGCAGACCATCCGGCCGTGGAGGGAGCCGCCTACTATTACCTTATGGACATATCCAAAGGGCGCAACGTACGGGTGATGATGCCCTATGCCGACTCTTTGGACCGGCTCGCCGCCTGGTTCGTACAGCTTTGGGCAGAGTCCTTAGGCAAGGAGGGCAAGGGGTCGACACCGCATGGGGCTGTGGGAACAACCGACCAGCACTCGCAGGTGCAGTTGTACATGGAGGGGCCGCAGGACAAGGTGATCGAGCTTATAGAGGTCGAGGACCATCCTCGCGATCTTCCTATCCCGAAAGCGTACGAAGACCTAGAGGGTGTCGGCTACCTCAGCGGTCACACCATGGCCGAGCTCTTAAACGTGGAGTGCGACGCGACGCGGAAAGCTCTCTTCGAAGCAGGCCGACCCAATGCTACGACAAGGATTGGGACGATCGATGAAGAGCATCTAGGGTATCTCATGCAGGCCTTGGAGGTGCAGACAGCCATCGCAGGCTCCCTCTACGGTGTAAACCCCTTTAACCAGCCCGGCGTAGAGGCTGCAAAGCAGATCACCTACTCGAGGATGGGTCGTCCAGGGTACTAACCACGCAGAGGTAGAGAACACGCAGGGGTCGCGACGAGTATAATTCGTGGGCCAACGTTGGTAAGCGAGGGAAGGATACAGGTCAGCTATGAAGTGGCTCAAAGTCTACGGTCTGCCCCGTCTTCCGCTCTTTCTCGCACGACTGGCGATGCGTCTCGGGCTACCCGGTCCAGCCTGGTACAAGTGGAAAGCGGCAGCGTCCGGAACCGGGGTGGTCCTAGACGAGATGATCCGAGCCGCTGACGACCTGGGCTACGATGGCCAGAAGATTGGCAAGCTCGCCATGGCCCGCATCGGCGAGAAGCAGGGCAAGGACCTGCGCGAACAGCTCGACGTCAAGACGATGAAGGACACAGTGGACGTCGTCATGCTGGCCAATCGCTTTTTTGATATAGAGATTACGCTGACAGAGACCAAAGACGGCGAGTACGTTATAAACGCTGACCGCTGCCCGTGGTTCGGCGGCATGGGTCACGAGGGCGTCCCTGGCTGGGACGTCAAGCCCTGCGCCGCCTTCTCCACTTACGAAAAAGCGATGGTCCGGGCAATAAACCCGAACGTTAAGCTGTCGTACACCGAGAAGCGCACCACCGGCGGCCACACCTGCCGCGGCGTCTACCAGTACAAGAATAAAGAGCTCGGCGACGATGTGCCGGCACATGACGAACCTATCAAGCTCGGCAAGAAGCCCAAGAAAGTCCAAGCTTCGGCCGAGGAATCGCGGTAGAAGCTTCTCGGAAGGTTTCATCTCCGCAAGAGAACATTCTTTGCACACCCTCGTATGAGCGCGTGTTAGACTCGTCGCACGAGAGGTTTTTTCGATAGGATCACTGGCTGCGACTCGTGTGATATACACGAATCCAACGAGGATTGCGTAGGAGAGACCTTGAAGCGCATAGAGATAGAAACGGCGCGCGGCGAGAAGCGCGTGCCACCGGGGCAATACCTCGTCGGAGATCGCTTCCCTATCCTCACTTACGGATCTACCCCGAAGTTCAACCTGAACATTTGGGACTTCAAGGTTAGCGGCCTGATCGAGTACCCCTTGCGATTTACCTGGGAGGAGTGGAACGAACTCCCGAAGGTTGAGGTCAAAGCGGATATGCACTGCGTTACGTCGTGGAGCAAGCTGGACAACGTCTGGATGGGCGTGCAGGCGAAGACCGTTCTCGAGATGGCGAAGCCTAAGTCCGAAGCCGGATTCTTCTTCGTCTTCTGTGACGGCGGCTATACAACTAACGTGCCGGTAGAGGAGCTCTACGAGGAGGACGCCCTCTTCGCCACCCACCACAATGGTAAGCCGTTGGAGCCGGGACATGGTCATCCTTTGCGGCTCGTGATCCCACGCCTCTACGCCTGGAAGAGCGCCAAGTGGGTGAGAGGCATAGAGCTTCTCGCCGAAGAGAAGCCGGGTTTTTGGGAACAGAACGGTTACCACATCTATGGCGACCCATGGATGGAGCAGCGTTACAGCTTTACCTTTTAGTAGCAGGGCGTGTTCGTAATAGACCAATAGCCATCATAGTAGTCTCAGCTCTTGTTAGCTAAAGCGGTAGGAGCAACCAATCTCACCTAAAGCCGTCGACGGTATCCAGTCACCAAAATTTACTCCGCGAACACCTTTATTGTGTGCCAGGAGTTGCCTACGCAACCCTTAAAGTTCTATACTGCTGGGCGAACTCCGGCTGGGTATCGGCCGCATCTCGGCGCGGGCGACCATCTCCTATTGGCCAGGGCCAAGATCTACCGAGGCTTCCCAGAACCGCCAAGCCCAGGGTTTGTTCCCTTCTCGCAGCTTGGCTGCTATCCAGCCCTCCCCTCCGTAAGGATGCGTCTAGTAGTTCGATAGAGCGTTCTCCGCCCGTTATCACAAGGGTAAATTACGCAGTCTCTATCCTTTAAACTCCGCTATCACCGAACATCTTAGAGAACCAAATGGTGAGTTAGGCTGCAGTTTTGTTCACGCTTCGAGCACTTCTATTGCCCCTCGTGAGAAGCGGAGCTATCATCTGCATTTGAAGATGATAACAATGAGCTGGGGGTGCGCTCGGCGCTGAGAGGCGGGACTGTTTCCGCCAACCCTTCGAACCTGACCCGGTTAGCACCAGCGTAGGGAAGCGTAGGAATCAGGGGCGCGGCATACCACCGTGTCCCTGCTCTTTGTCTAGGCACCTCCTTTCGAGATAGGAGCGGTGCATGCCAAATAAACCACCTGATTGGGGCATAGAGCCCGTACCTCAAGGGGAACGCAAGCTCGGGTTCCTGGACTTTTTCGTTCTCTGGGGAAGCCTAGGCGCAGGGCTTCTGGTAATGCTTGCGGGAACACTTCTCGTTCCTAGACTGGGCCTCGGGGCAGCGCTTGTAGCCATTGTGATAGGTACACTCTTGGGCAATCTTCTGCTCCTTGTGCCGGCGGTCATAGGAAGCGAGTATGGCATACCCACCATGGTCGCCCTACGACCGACCCTTGGGATACGCGGTTCTTACTTGCCATCTTTCGTAAACGTGATTCAGCTAGTAGGCTGGACCGCGTTTGAGCTAATCATAATGACAACCGCCGCCAGCGCCGTGACCGAACGCATTTTCGGGGTTTCAGCATACGGGATCTGGCTGTCTGCCCTGGCGCTTTTGTGCACGGTGCTGGCCATTGGAGGACCGTTGGTTGTGGTGCGAGTGTGGCTGGAAAAGTTCGGCATCTGGCTGCTGTTGGCCACCACGGCTTACTTAACTTACTATCTGCTCGGCCGTTACAGCTTGAGTGACCTCATGGCGCAACCGGGTGAAGGAGACTTACCCTTTCCTTTGGCCGTAGACATCGTTGTGGCGTTGCCGCTCTCCTGGCTCCCGCTCGCCGCGGATTACAATCGATTCGCTCGTGGCACGCGGGCGGCGTCCTTGGGAACCTACCTAGGGTTTCTCGTAACCAACATCTGGTTTTTCGCCCTTGGAGCGGTGGCCGTCTTGGCACTCCAGACTCAAGACCTTATAGCCTCGATAATGGCCCTGACCATCGGAGGCATTGCCCTGATCATTATCCTGGTCGACGAAACGGACAATGCTTTCGCCGACGTCTACTCAGCTGCAATATCTACAAGGAACTTGCTGAGCGGCATTACTCATTGGAAACTCGCCTCTTTCTTCGGGGTTTTGGGCTTTATAGCAGCCATCCTTCTGCCGATAGAACGCTACGAGATGTTCTTGCTGCTCCTCGGTTCCGTATTCGCTCCCCTATTCGGTATAGTAGCCGCCGACTACTTCTTGCTTCGACGCCGTCGTCTGGAGGTTGAGGCCCTTTACGAAGAGTCCGGCGTCTACGGTTACCATAAAGGTTTCAACGGATACGCGCTCTTTTGCTGGGCTGTGGGAGTAATCGTATACCAGGGTATCGCTAACCTGTACCCTTCTATCGGGGCATCCCTGCCTAGCTTCGTCTTGGCCGGAGTCCTCTATCTTGGGACCGCCCGGCTACGAAAGTGGTGAACCCGTGCCATCACCCAAGGACCCGTTATCGTCTATGGTAGCCGGGGTCAGTTCGGTTATCGATCCAAGTACGATATCAGCCGTAGCGAGGGTTTCTTCGCCCGGCGGGTAGCGCGGGTTCGGGATCGCGACGACCCGCATGCCGGCGGCCTTTGCCGACAGGATACCATTATGCGAATCCTCGATGGCGGTGGTTCTGATCGGGTCGGCACCAAGGCGGCGGGCGGCTTCTAGGTAGACGTCTGGAGCCGGCTTCCCGCGCGGGACTTCCTCGGAAGAGACCGTGGCCTGGAAGTAGCGTCCGAGCCCGCTCAACTCGAGGACGAGATCGATGATCGGGCGGTTCGAGGAGGATGCGATGGCTAGTGGCCATCGCTCCGCCAAACGGGTGACAGCTTCCGGCGCGCCATCGATGAGCGGTATCTCCTGTCGGTAGATCGCCTGAAGGCAGCGGACAACCTCCGCAGAGATCTCCTCCGGTTGCTCGCGGAGACCTAAGCGCTCGTGCATATAGCGCGACCACTCAAGCGAGCTCATACCCATCATGTCTCTTTGAGCATGCGCATGCCAGCGCCCGCCGCGCTCACGTACGAGAGTCTCACGGGCAGCGTCCCAGACGTGCTCGGAATCGACGATGACGCCGTCAAGGTCGAAGACAACCGCCTCTATCATGACGACACCCCATACTGCCGGTCAATATCCATCTCATGCTCCTTCCAACTTCTTTAGTACCGTAGGTTGCCGAGAGGTAACCGACCATGCAGCGGCGAACGCAGAACGAGTCCGAACAAGAGGTTGAGCAAGTTACCCAGCGTCGCACCCCGTCTCTGCGGCTGCTGGATTGTACCGCGAAACCCCAAACCTTTAGGCTGTCTATTCATCGGAGAAGCCTCGTGCGAAATAGTCACACCACTCGAACGGTCCTGGACTTTCTTTGTGGGGTTACTTACCTGGCGGTTCGTTACTTGGTAACGTTAGTATTTGTTGAGGCCCAACGACCACAACGATACCGACGATACCGGGAACCCACGATAGGGAGGAGGAGGTATTGGACACTCCAGACCCAGGAAGACAGATTGCTGATGTCGAATCTCAAGTAGAGGCTTTACGGCGCCAATTGCAGGATACAGACGAGAGGTTCCGCGCGGCTACTGGCCGCATGCTTAGCGAGTGGTACTGGAAGGAGGCAGAGCGCTCGGCGGCCCACGAAAACCCCGAGCGTGCCCTGAGGATCGGGGCGGAAGGCATTAACGCTCTACAAGAAGAACTGCACAAGGCTACCGACGAGCTTCGGGATGAGATTGGGGAACGGTTGAGCCTGGCGCGTCCCTCCGAGATAGGACGCGAACTGCGAGAGATGACTGGTCCCCTTGGTCGTATCCTGGAGAGCCATGGGATCATCTCGCCCGGTGGGCCCGGGTACGAAGGATTGTGGGCGTACCTCGGGCGCGCAACCAGCGGTTCACCTACTTACGATGGTGAGCTACTATGGACCGACGAGATGAGCGCAGCCAAAGAAGAGTATCTATCTTTAGAAGGGCAACTTACGAACGCCACCGAGCAGCTAGCCACGTTGAGACACCAGAAAGCGCGGGAGGATGCCAAGCGCCTGTGGGACGAAGCGAGAGGCAAGACTGCAACACCCGATCCGGCAGCCATCGAAGAACGCCAGCAAAAGGCGTGAGAGCGAGGTTGGATCTTCACTCGACCAGGAGGTACTGGAGCTGTAACGGAGAAAGACAACACGAATTATAAGGTGATTACTTTTCAGGCAGTATTCGAACCTCCGCATTCCTGAAGAACCCGAGTCAGAGACAACGACGATCCTCTTTGCGCGAGCTTTCTGCTAAAGAAAGCCCTTGGTGGGTTCATGGAGCTCGTCTTCGACGTCTACGGGCAGAATCCAACCTAGGGGTTGACGGGCGCCGGCTTGGCTTCCTCCGAGTTGGGCGGGATGACTTTCCCATGCTCGTCCACGTAGGGTTGATAGGTGTCCTTATGAAAGACGTCGTCGAAGACAACCTTGCCGTTCTCCTTAACCTTCTTGTACGTGGTCCACTTCGAATAATCGGAGCCCAGGTAGGTGGGTTTGGAGTCCATCTCCACCTCCTCGCCGGTGGGCCGGCCCCAGATCTCGGCGTAGATGAACCCGTCGTCCGCGACCCACTCCCGGAGAAGGAGGTAGCCGTCCGTGTCGTTCTTGAACTTCATGTCCAAAGAGTCGTCGCTCCGGGAGTCTCCGAACCAGACCGTGGAGTCCATACCGGGCCGGATGTAGGGAAGCTGCGTGGCGTGCGGGTGGCGCTCTACGATCTCGAGTCCCGCGTAGTTGGCCGCCATGTATAGCGTCGAAGTGACCTGGCACAGGCCCCCGCCGTCGGCTTTGTCCTCCTTGCCGTTGATGATGACGCTAGTCTTGTTGTAGTCCAGCGGGGAGGCAACATCGACCATCGAGAAGACCTCTCCTGGGGCCAGGAACTTCCCGCTTATGGCGTTAGAGGCGATCCTAAGGTTTTCTACCCGCTCTTTGCTTTTGTCGCTGGTCTCCCGGTAGTCGGTCCGGTATCTTGCCAGCACGGCCGTCGGCTTGAGCTTCTCGGCCTCCTCTGTGGTGAGCTTTGGCTCCTGGGTGATCACTGGCACCTCGAACTCACCCCTTCCTTCGATAAGCCCAGCCTCAATATCGTCGAGCAGCTTCTCCTTTTCCACCTGCATCCCCGTCTGACTCTTCGTGACGGAGACGCTGTTGCCGTCGAACCTAAACCCGGCCTCGGCCGGCTCGGCCGTGAGAGCGGTGAACACGTCCGACAAGCCCTCGCGCAGCTGCTCTCGCTTATAGTTGACCGAGAGCGGGGTGTATACCGTGCCCCACGTCGCTTCCATCCGATCGCTGAGGCGCTTGAGTATGTCTCCCTGGCGCCCGACGGCGTAAGCTCGATCCACGGTAGCCTGGACGTCAAAGTTCACGCCTAGCTTATCGGAGGGGATGGTGAACTGCTGGGGTCCGGTCAGTTTGATCTCCTTGAGCGCACCTGTGCGCTCTTCAAGGACCTTTCGGGCTTCCTCAGGTGTCTTGCCGCCGAGATTGATATCCCCGACCGCTACGCCCGGGTAGATCTTGCCGTGGTTCACCCAATAGTCTGCGACCACCAGGGCGGCCAGGACGAGACAGGCGAGGAGCAGGGGAACGAGGATCTTCCACCACCGACGACCTCTTGGTCGCTTATTGGGGTAGCCTCCAAGGGTATTCCTGAAATCCGGCCTGTCCTTCTGATTCTTAAGATCCAACAGCCCACCCTTCGTGCCCAATCCAGCTTGTTAAGTTTATCCTATAAACGGAGGCTTGCGGAGAGCTTCTTCTAAGAGAAATTAAGAAGAATCTCCTGACCACCTTGAAGCCAACCGTCGCTTCTGCTTTTAAATAGGTGAGGTCCGGGGCAGGGGAACAGTCGCGCGCTGTGGTTGGTCCCGCAAGTCTCTGGCGGCGAGCTGGCCGCAGGCAGCATCTATGTCCTCTCCCCGGCTGGGCCTCAAAGTCGCCGACAGGCCGAGCTCGCGTGTGTGGTGCAAAAATTTCTTCGCCCCGCTTTTCGAGGTAGCAGCGAAGCCGGTATCCGTCCAGTTAAAGCGCAAAAGGTTCAGATGGTAGAGCGGGTGGTCGAGAAGGTCGGCGAGGGCTTCGGCATGGCGTCGTCGATCGTTGACACCGGCGAGGAGGGTGTACTCGAAAAAGAGCTTGCGACGGGTACGCTCGACGTAGTAGCGGGCAGCGGACATCAGCTCGGGGATCGAGTAGCGAGAGGCGACGGGCATGATCTTTTTGCGCTCTTCCTCGAACGGGGTGTGCAAGGAGATCGCGAGATGAAACTGCTCCGGCTCGTCGGCAAAGCGCCGAACCTTATCTACCAGCCCGCTGGTAGAGACGGCGATGGAGCGCGCCGCTAGGTTGAACCCGGCCGCGTCGTTAAGAACCTTGAGCGCGAGCATGGTCTGGTTATAGTTCAAAAACGGCTCGCCCATCCCCATAACGACCACGTTGGTGAGGCGCTCAGGAGCGATGTCGCGGGCGACAACGAAGACCTGCTCGGCGATCTCGCGAGCCTTCAGGTTGCGTTTGATGCCCAAGGTACCCGTGGCACAGAAGGTGCAGCCCATAGGACAACCGATCTGGGTCGATATGCAGACCGTCCGCCTGGTGCGCTCGGGGATCACGACCGTTTCTATGAGATGGCCGTCGTGGGTCTTGAACAGATACTTGCGAGTACCGTCCCGACCCCGCCAGATACGGGCGAGCTCGAGAACGGCAGCCGGGACCTCCGCCGAAAGCGCGGCACGCAAGCATTTAGGGAGCGCGGTGGCCTCCTCCCAGTCCTGCACTAGGCCCCTACAGATGGCCCTGTAGGCCTGCTCGAGCCGATAGGCAGGCTCGCCCCTGTTCTCTAGTACTCTCCGTACCTCAGGTATGAATTCCCTGGCTCTCAACGTCTCGTTTCCTCTCTTCCGTAAGAGAGATTATACAAACGGTCGGTAAAAAGCTTCGTTCACGGTAGAATCACGGCCCGTGAACGCGCTCGACATCATCATAGTGCTTTTGGTCCTTTTCCAGGCTTGGCGTGGGGCGCGCATCGGGTTTCTCGCGGGCGCCCTTTCGCTCGCGGGGGTAGTATTGGGAGCGGCACTAGGATCGAGGCTCGTCCCGGCACTGATGGGCAAGAGCAGCGACCCGATCTTCGGTTCGTTGATCACGCTAGGCAGCATCGCGGCGTTCGCCATGCTCGGGGAAATATTAGCCCGCTCCTTGGGCTACTTTTTGCGCGAGAAGATCACCAACCCCACCTCCGAGACGCTGGACCATATCGGCGGGGCGATCCTGGGAGCTGTGCTCTCCCTCACCTTCGTCTGGGTGGCCGCGACCTTTGCGCTGGGGGCCCCGCCCCTCTCACCCCTGCAACCGTCCATACAGGGATCCAAGGTACTTCAGGTCTTGAACGAGGGGATGCCTACCCGACTCCTCACGCAGGCGCTCTCCCGGCTGGATCCCATCCCCAATTTCCGAGGGCCCCAGCCCAACGTGGAAGAGCCCACGGCAGATATCGTACGCAACCCGGAGGTGCTCGCGGCCGCCTCGAGCATCGTGCGCATCAACGGCGTTGCCTGCGGTTTCGGCGTCGAGGGCTCTGGCTGGGTCGCAGCTCCCGACCTCGTCGTTACCAATGCCCACGTCGTGGCTGGGCAACTTGCGACCCAGGTCCAACCCGAAGGCGTGGGTGTGCCCCTGACGGGCAGAGCGGTCGTCTTCGACGAGCGTAACGACATAGCGGTCTTGCGGGTAAG
>DASQSI010000292.1:0-19226 GCA_035642415.1 Rubrobacteraceae bacterium | reverse complement strand
GCGGAACGACATTCCCCGTCTCGAATATCTAAGGCGACGGCAGCGGACGTGATGGCAAAGTCTCCGGCGCGCCTGGCGAACTCCTGCATCGCGGCGTGCGGGGCTGGTTTGGCGAAACGTACCTCCACGATCATCTCGTCGGGCTCAAGAGCGGTCATAAAGAAGCCACAGAAGAAGGCGGACGCCGGGATCACCCGCTCACCTTCGGGTCCGACCGCCACGATCTCGGCATCTAGCAGCATCGCAAGCATGCACCATTCTGCCGAAGGGTCCGCGTGAGCAATACTGCCGCCGAACGTGCCTAGAGTGCGAATAGGATAGTGGCCAACCCAGCGAGCCGCGCGCTTGAGAACCGAGAAGCCCTCAAGTAAATCTGGCTCCTCCATTACCTCGATCCAGCGATGTGGTGTCAATGCTCCGATCTTCAGACCTCCGCCATCGTAGGACTCTATGTACTGCAGGTTGGGGATGCCGAGGATGTCGACGAGGGCGGAGGGGCGAACCAACCTGAAGTTCATCATGGGAACCAGGCTCTGGCCACCGGCCAGCAGTTTGGCGTCGTCCCCCAGCTCAGCCAACTGCTCGATGGCTTCTTCCACCTTATTCGCCCGCTGATATTTAAAAGCAGCTGGTTTCACCTCACCATCCCCTTCATCCCCTTCGTGCGTCAGCCCTGCGCGAGAGCCATACTTATAATCTATACTTCTCAGCATATAGTATCTCAGGGTAGGTGAAGGGTGCCAATACATCAGAGAGGTGGCTGATGCGCGAGATTTTGGATCTGACGATGCCGTTCTCCGAGAAGACCATCCCTGTCCCGGGCCATCCTTATCCTACCTTCGAGCCGCTTACTACCCTCGAACGTGACGGTGTTCGCAACACCACCATGACCGTCAGCATCCACACCGGCACGCACATAGACGCCCCGTCCCACTTTATCGAAGACGGACCCACCATCGACGAAATTCCTATCGATAGATTTCGTCGCCCCGGAGTACGTCTAGACCTTAGGGACATGGCGAAACCAGGGGCGCCCATCACCCTGGAGCACCTTAAAAGCGCGGGCTTTGATCCCTCAGAGACCAGAGGCACCATACTGATGCTGGCGAGCGGCTGGACAGATTTGGCGTGGGAGAGCGAGCAGCTCTACGAGGCGAACCCCTACCTTGCCCAGGACGCCGCTGAGGCGCTCGCAGTGGCGTCGCCGTCCGCGCTCGGCCTCGACTTTGCCGTAGACGACACCAAGCCGTGGCCTAACCACACGGTCCTACTGGGCGTCGGTGTTCTTTTGATCGAGAATCTGATGCGCTTGCCCGAGCTCCCAAGAGAAAGTTTCGAGGTCATGGCTTTCCCTTTGAAGCTGGTCGGCGAAAACGGAGGACCTTCTCGTGTCGTCGCGGAGCTGAACCGGTGAAGATCAAGCGCGTGAACCACCTGGGCGTCATCGTGGGCGACCTCGACGACGCGGTCCAAGGCTTTACTGAGCACCTAGGCCTTAGGCTGGATCACATGGAGCAGTATGGGGACGAGCTCGACATCGCGTTTCTTCCGTGCGGTGAGACGTTGGTCGAGCTGATCAAACCTCTCAAGAACCAGGGATCCAACGCTGAGTATCTGAGGGAACACGGGCCGGGCATACAGCACGTAGCCTTTGAGGTAGATGACCTCGATGCGGCGCTAGAGGAACTAAATAAACGCGGCGTGAAGCCGCTGGACGACGCGCCGATGCCTGGAGCGGGCGGCACGCGCATCGCCTTCCTCGACCCGCAGGCGTTCGGTGGAATTTTGGTCGAACTGTGCGAACAGGTTGCCTGACGAGATGAACGGGACGGAAGAACTGTTGACCGACTGGCCAGCGAAGGACGTTTTGCGTCTTCGTCTTAACCGACCCGATCACCTGAACGCCATCAACATAACCCTGGTGAACGCTCTGATCTCAGCTTTCGACGGCGTCAATGCCCGCGCCGTTGTACTCGGTTCTTCTACTGCGCAAGCGTTCTGCTCTGGTGCAGATCTCGGCCTCAAAGACGCAGAGCGCACAAGGGTCAGCGATCTGTTGTATGAGCTTTACGAGAAGATGGTGAGGCTGCCGGTACCGATAGTCGTGGCGATCAACGGGCATGCGGTCGGCGCGGGGATACAACTCGCCCTTGCAGGAGATCTGCGGGTCGCAGCACCAGAGGCTAAGATGCGCGTCGCTGGACCCAAGCATGGCCTCGCGGTCGCCGCCTGGGGACTGCCTTCCTTGGTGGGAAGAGGGCGCGCCCTGGATCTGTGCCTGACGATGCGCCCCGTCGAGGCGAAGGAAGCGATGGACATCGGGTTGGTGGACCGCATCGACCAAGCTCCGGATAAGGCAGCCGTTGACCTCGCCTCTGCCTTCGCTCGGCTGGATGCCGCCGCGGTCAACCGAGTGAAGCGTGTGGTTACCGAGGCTTCAGGCTTTGTAGATGCGTTACGCGAGGAAAGGTCGGGCAACCGGGCGAGCTGGTCAGGCTCCGTTGCAGCACTGTAGCTCCGAAGCGAGAAGGAAGGCAGATGACCGAACTACCAGGCGCCGACAAGGTAACGCCGGGAGCCATCGAGGCGTGGAAGCACCACCTAGGAGTAGAGATTGAGGGCGATTCGCTCCGAGCGGAACTCGTCGAGAGCACCCTGCCGCAGGCGTTCCATGATATCGCGATGTGCGACCCCGAGCGGCCCGCCCTTACGATCGACGACGAAATGATCTCACACGGAGAGCTCGACCGCCTCACGGCCAGAGCGGGAGGGTGGCTTCGAGCCCAAGGGATCGATCCGGAAAATCGGGTCCTCCTATGCGGCAGAAACTCCCTCGTCTTCGTCGTCGCTTACCTTGGAATTCTCAGGGCGGGGGCAATCGTGGTGCCGGCAGATGCCGGCCTTACGGAGTCCGAGCTGCGCTACATCGTGGAAGACAGCGATGCCGCATGTGCGCTGGCGCAAGGCGAAGCGCTCGCCCGGCTGATGTCTATCGCCGGTGGCGATACCTCCTTTCGAGTGATTGGGGCACTCGAAGAACAGTCTTCTGAGGCTCCATCCCTACCGCAGGCGATCTCTCAAGGCGAGCCCTTGGAACCAGTAAACGCCGACGGCGATGACGTAGTAATGCTCGCCTACACCTCTGGAACCACAGGACGGCCCAAGGGAGTGCCACTGTCTCACGCCAACCTGCTTTCCTCAACCCGTGGCGTGATGTGGGCGTGGCGGTGGAACGAGGATGACGTACTCGTGCATGCGCTTCCGTTTTCTCACCAGCACGGGCTCAGCAGCGTTCATATATCGCTTCTTTCCGGATCTCGCGCCGTCGTATACAGCAGGTTCGACCCGGACAGGCTTTGCGCGGCGATCGAGTCCGAGAAAGCCACCGTTCTCTTCGCCGTGCCTGCCATCTATGAGCAGCTCGCCACATGGGGAGGGATCGAAGAAGCTGATTTTTCGTCACTTCGACTCGCCGTATCCGGCTCTTCGGCTCTGTCTCCCGCGTTGGCCCGCAAGATATCGGCGCTTCTGGGCCAGGATGTCCTGGAGCGTTACGGGAGTACCGAAAGCGGGCTAAACGTCTCTAACCCGTACAAGGGTCCTCGAAGGTTCGGCTCCGTAGGGTTTCCGCTCCCAGGTACCGAGCTGGCCATCGCCGACGACGATAGCCATTCCCTTCCGCCCGGCAAAGATGGCGAGATACTTCTACGCGGCCCTCAGGTGTTCTCGGGATACTGGGATCTTCCGGATGCTACCAAGGAGAACTTTTATCCAGGAGGATGGTTCCGGACCGGTGACGTGGGGCGGGTCGATCCGGACGATGGATACCTGACCATCACGGGACGCCTCAAGGAGATGATCATCTCGGGCGGATTGAACGTGTATCCGCGAGAGGTAGAGCTCGTCCTGGAGGACCACGCGACGGTCGATAAGGCGGCGGTCGTGGGTGTCCCCTCGGAGAGATGGGGAGAAGAAGTCGTCGCCTTCGTCGTTTCCGCTCAGGGTCGCAAAGTAGACGACGAAGAGCTGACTGCTCACGCTAGCCAACACCTCAGCGGCTACAAGTGTCCGAAGAGGTTCTTCGCGATCGATAAGCTTCCTCGGAACCAGATGGGGAAGGTGTTGCGAGACGAGTTAGTCCAAGTAGCTAATGAAGAGGGGGAGGCCGGGCAATAGAGCGCGAGACACCGGGTAGCTTGGTAGCCGTAGAAGTCGCTTCTGTCGGATCAGAGGAATCAGAAGGAGGAGAGCGTATGGACTTAGGACTCGAAGGCTCAGTCGCTTTTATCACGGGGGCCAGCAAGGGCATCGGCAAGGAATGCGCCCGGGTGCTCGCCGAAGAGGGGTGCACGGTCGTTGTCACCGCGCGCGGCCAAGAGTTGCTAGGAGAGACCGCACGGGAGCTGACCGAATCGACGGGCCAGAAGATAATGCCACTCCTGGGCGACATGAGCAAGCCCGAAGATGTTCAACGCGCTGTGGACGATACGATTAACTCCTTCGGCAGAATTGATATCCTCGTTACCTGTGCTGGTAGCTCCCCCGGGGGCCTCCTCGAATTTTTGACGGAAGACGACTGGTTCAGCAGTCTCAACCTTAAGTTCATGGGTTACGTGCGGGCTTGCAGGGCTGTTCTTCCGCTTATGCAGGAGCAAGGAAGCGGAAGTGTGGTCCTCGTGGTGGGCAACGACGGACTCAAACCTACTTACTGGGAGACCGCCGCAGGGGTCGCCAACGCTGCAGACATCAACTTCGCTTCTGCGATGGCAGAGCAGTACGGAAGGTTCGGTGTGCGCATCAATACGGTCAATCCCGGTCCCGTCAACACCGATCGGTGGGAAGGGCTTGAGGAAGCGTTCGCCAGGGACAAAGGAGTCTCCCGCGAGAGGGCCCACGAGCTGGCGGTAGGGAGTATCCCGTTCGGACGAATCTGCGGACCGGAGGAGGTGGCTGATTTGGTGGCCTTTCTCGCTTCCCCGAAGGCGAGCTTTGTACACGGGGCCCACATCCCGATCGACGGAGGGCAGCGTAAAGCTCTGATGGACCTCTAGTTGGAGGAGAGGAAGAATGAAGATCCAGAACGAGATCGAAGTAGCCGCACCTCCCAACGAGCTTTTCGACATCCTCGCTGATGTAGAACGCGTGGCGCCGTTGTTACCGGGAGCGAGCCTCGAGGGTAAGGAGGATGACGGCATCTACACGGGTACCGTCAAGGTCAAGGTGGGACCAATCACCACTTCCTACAGGGGGACCCTTCGTTTCCGGGAGCTGGATCACGACAGCCACCGAGCAGTAATGGAGGCGGCTGCGGACGAGACCCATGGGCAGGGAAACCTGGAGGCCACAATCACCGCATCTGTCTTAGGGTCGGATTCCAAGAGCGTACTAAGCCTGGAGACCGACCTGGACGTACGCGGGAAGGTTGCACAGTTCGGTCGAGGCGCTTTGGGCAATGTCTCCCAACGAATCCTCGACCAGTTCGCCCGCAACCTCGAGTCCCAGGTACTCTCCTCCGGGGAGGAAGGCGAGGAATCACCGCCACCCGAAGAGACCACCTCGGCCGAGAGAGCGGAGGAGGGTGAAAAGACCACCCGGGCTAAGGGGACGGAGGCGGGGAAAGCTCCCTCGGCAAGACCAGCCGCCGCGGTATCGGTTGGGGAAGAGTCGCTCGACATGCTGTCGGTCGTGGGAGGGCCGATGCTACGTCAGGCCGCACCTGCGGTTGCCGGGCTTGCCCTGGGTCTCTTGATCGGCAGCTTTATGTCATCTCGAAAGACGTTGCGCGCCTATCAAGAGGCCATGAGGCTGATGAGCTACGGGCAGAACTACGGGCCTCCTAACAGAGGGTGGCGAAGGCTGGGGCACTGACCTTTGATGTCGAGGCAGCGAAAGCCGGCAAGGCGAGTTCCGAGGACAAAGGACGTAACATGAGCGAAGAGCTACTTGAAGAAACTAGGGCACTAGACTTCCTGGATTTAGACGCCCTGCTCACCGACGAGGAGCGCGGGGTACGTGATGATACTCGTAGGTTTGTGCAGGAGAGGCTCAAGCCCAATATTCAAGAATGGTGGGAGCGAGCGATCTTCCCTCAGGAGATCGTGCCGGAGATGGCTTCTCTGGGCCTGCTCGGCATGCACCTTAACGGCTACGGGTGTGCCGGGAAGAGTGCCGTAGCTTACGGACTTTCCTGCACCGAGCTTGAAGCCGGCGACTCGGGCCTAAGAACTTTCGTCTCCGTTCAGGGATCGCTGACGATGTCGGCGATCCACAAGTTCGGCTCCGAAGAGCAGAAGCAAGAATGGCTCCCCAGGATGGCCCGCGGCGAAGCGATAGGTTGCTTCGGGCTCACCGAGCCCGAGGCCGGCAGCGACCCCGCTAGCATGAAGACCTTTGCGCGCCGGGATGGTTCAGACTGGGTGCTAAACGGCCGGAAGCGTTGGATCGGGATGGGCAGCATCGCCGATATAGCCGTGGTATGGGCCCAAACCGACGACGGAATCCGCGGTTTTCTGGTACCCACCAGTACACCGGGCTTCTCCGCCACAGATATTCTACACAAAGTGTCGATGCGCGCTTCCGTACAATGTGAGTTGGCTCTCGAGGACTGCCGGCTCCCTGCAGAGGCGATGCTTCCGGAGGCTAAAGGGTTGCGGGGACCGTTCTCCTGTCTGAATGAGGCCCGCTACGGGATCATTTGGGGCGCCATGGGTGCGGCCCGGGACTGCTACGAATGCGCTCTTGAATATTCAAAGAACCGCATCCAATTTGGAAAGCCCATCGCCTCCTTCCAGCTTACACAGCAGAAACTGGTCAACATGATGCTCGAAATCAATAAGGGTATGATGCTTGCACTACACCTCGGGCGGATGAAGGACGATGGCAGGCTGCGCGCTGAGCAAATATCTGTCGGCAAGCTCAATAACGTTAGGGAGGCGATAAAGATAGCGCGGGAGGCGCGCACCATCCTCGGTGGTAACGGAGTAACGCTCGAATACCCCGTGATGCGACACGCGAACAATCTGGAGTCCGTGCTCACCTACGAGGGGACGAGCGAGATACACACCCTGATCCTGGGTAACGCCCTCACGGGTATCCTAGCATTCCGCTAACCTTTTTGAAGCCGCCGGGAGAAAGCCCAAAGCGGGTTGTATCCACTGTCGGGAAACAGGATACGCGAAAGCAGGAGTAGCGTGGGGCCCGGAGACGAAAGAAGTTGATCTTTCTAGAGAAGATGTAGGAGCACGGAGAAGCAAGCACCAGATAATTGTAAAACGGGAAAGGAGAACCATCGTGACTACTGCAGGAGCGCAGACTGTTCAGGAAGCCGTAGATCAGATCGGCTTCGGGCGGTTCCAAAAACGTCTGCTAGGAGTTTGTGGAGTGACATGGGCGGCTGATGCCGCGGAGGTGCTCTTACTGGGCTTCGCGCTGCCAGCCATCATTGCAGAGTTCGGAATATCAACGGCTCAAGGTGGTCTTATCGCCACCGCGACCTTCGCCGGAATGCTGGTTGGCGCCTGGTTCTGGGGAACCATCTCAGACTACGTGGGTCGACGCGCGGGTTTTCAGCTGACGGTTTTGATCTTCGCCCTGTTCGGCCTACTGTCTGCTTTTGCCCCGAGCTGGGAATGGCTTCTGGTGCTCCGGTTCATCACGGGTTTTGGTCTCGGTGGCGCACTCCCGCTGGACTTCTCACTCTATGCCGAGTTTCTGCCGACCAAGAACCGGGGACGCAACCTGGTCATACTCGAAAGCTTCTGGGCCCTCGGTACGGTCATGGCTGCGGGGCTTGCGTGGGTTCTCGTACCGAACTTTGGCTGGCGTCCGCTGCTTGCAAGTTCGGCGGTGGCGGCGGCCCTGGTGCTGTGGATTCGAAGGAAGATCCCTGAATCGCCACGCTATCTGGCGATCTCCGGGAAGGCCGATGAAGCCAGGGAGATTATCGCCGACATAGCACGGGAGAATGGCCGGCCTGCGCCCGAACAGGATCTGGTCGCTGGCGGGCGGCAAAGCGGTACCACCGTTGCCAGGTTGTGGGCACCAGGGCTGCGACAAATGACCCTGATGCTGTGGGTCACCTGGTTTTGCATCTCCCTCGCCTATTACGGCATCTTCACGTGGTTACCCCAAGCCTTTGTCCAGCAGGGTTTCTCGTCTCTGCAGACGTACCAAAACACCTTCCTCCTCGCTCTGGCGCAAGTGCCAGGTTACTTCTCCGCTGCGTACCTCGTCGAACGCCTGGGCCGGCGAAACACCCTCGGTCTCTATCTCGTGGCAAGCGGCGTGTTTACGTTCCTTTTCGCCATCGTGACCGGGTTCGGGGGGCTGCTCGCTTCCGCGATGCTTATGAGTTTCTTCGCTCTGGGTGCCTGGGCTGCGCTGTATGCGTGGACGCCCGAGTCTTACCCTACCGAGATTCGTACCACCGGCATGGGATGGGCAAGCGGTATGGCGAGGGTAGCGGGCGTCATAACCCCAACCCTCGGGGGAATCCTCTTCGGTTTCGCCCTCCTGAGCGCGCTATCCCTCTGGGCCGTTGCCTTCGTAATAGGAGGAATCACAGTGTTCCTCCTCGGCGTCGAAACGAAGCGTCGGGCTCTATCTGACACCATGTCCGGTCCCGAGGGAGAGTGAACAAGGCCGAAAACCTGCCACGCTCGCTGTCCGCTCTCGCCACCGCCCTGCGGGAGCGGCGTCTCTCTCCGAGAGAAGTCATCGGTGCACTTCTGGAGCGTATCGAGGCTGCCGATAAAGAGTTCAACACCTTTATCACTGTGCTGCCCGAGAAAGCACTCGAGGAGGCGACACTGGCGGAAAAGGAGATAGCGGCCGGGGAATACCGCGGGCCACTTCACGGCGTCGCCGTCGGGCTCAAAGATCTCATTTGCACAAAGGGCGTCCGCACTACGATGGGCTGTGCCTTCTTCGAAGGCTACGTTCCTGACCAGAGCGCGACGGTTGCGTTAAAGCTCGAACAGGCTGGGGCGATCATTATTGGGAAGACGAACACCCACGAGCTCGCCTACGGCGCGACGGGTGACGTCTCTCATTTCGGGCCGACAAGGAATCCGCACAGCCCAGATAAGATCTCCGGTGGCTCGAGTAGCGGCTCGGGCGCGGCCGTGGCGGCGGGGCTTTGTTATGCGGCGCTTGGTTCCGATACCGCCGGGTCGATACGGATTCCTTCTGCCCTCTGCGGTATAGTCGGCATAAAGCCGACCTTCGGGAGGGTGAGCAAAAGAGGCGTCTTCCCGCTCTCCAGGACCCTCGATCACGTCGGTCCCCTCACCCGTACCGTGAAGGATAACGCGCTCCTCCTAAATGTTCTCACTGGCTACGACCCCGAAGACCCCTTCTCCACCGATAGGCCCGCCGAAGACTCCGCCCGTGACCTCCAGGACGACGTCCGAAGCGGCGTGGTCGGCGTGCCGGCAAGCTTCTACTTCGAGCACGTCGGGGGCGAGGTCGAACGGAGGGTCATGGAAGCCATCGATGTTTTTCGGGGCTTGGGAACAGAGGTACGGGAGGTTGAGATCCCGCACCTTCACAAGACACTAAAGGCGCAGCGGCTCACCCTCGCCGCCGAGGCCTACGCCGTCCACGAGGAGCGTCTGAAGAGCGAACCGGAGAAGTTCGACGATGAGATCCGCCAACACATCCTCGACGGTGAGCATCTAAAAGCCCACCGCTACGCAACGGCCCAGCAGACAAAGCGGCATTCTCTAGAAGAGTTCGAGCGCGTTCTGAAGAGGGTAGACGTACTATTGACACCGACCGTCCCTATCGCAGCGACTGAGATAGGGCAGCGAGAAACAGACATCCGCGGCTACAAAGAATTCATAGACTTGGCCCTGACCCGCCTGACTGGACCGACCAACCTCAATGGCCTCCCGAGCCTCTCTGTGCCGTGCGGCTTTGCTGGTCAGGGGCTGCCGGTAGGGCTACAGCTCATCGGACGCCCGTTCGACGAAGCGACGATCTACCGTTACGCGCATGCTTATGAAATGGCAGCCTCTCCGGAGCGTGAGGGGATGTCCTAAGGAGCCACGAACCACGGCGCGACCCGCTCTGGTATCTTAAGACGACAACCCGTAACTTGTAACGGGACCTGTTAGGGGGTAGCGTTTGCGATATGCGATTATTGTCGCAGTGCTGGTGGGTGTTGCCGTTGCCCTCCAGACGAGTTTAGCCTCGGCTGCCCAGAGATCGTTGGGACCGGCCCTCTTTGCCTCCTTATCGGGGTTTACCACCGGCTTCGTGGCGCTGACGGTCGCCCTGTCCGCGTCCAGGCCGGAGTTTTCGAGCCGTATGATCGCTTACGCTCTGGCCTCCGGGGTTCTCGGAGCGTTTATCGTGGGTGGCATCGCCTTCGCCGCAGGACAGGGCGGGGTAGCGTGGGCGCTCTCGCTGGTGATCGCCTCCCAGCTCCTGGTCGGCCTCCTGCTGGATGCTCTAGGCATCCTCGGCGCCGAAGCACAGTTCAGCTTGCCCAAGGTGCTGGGCGTGCTCCTGATCCTGATCGGTGGCGTCCTCGTGGTACGGTACTGATATGGGATACCTCCTGATAAAGAGCCGCGCCCTCAGGTCTCGTTAGGGCCCAAGGCCGGTGTCGCCCAAGCTCTTTGAAGCCGTCCCCAACTTCAGCGAGGGACGCGACGGGGAGAAGATCTCCCGCATAGCAGGCTCCGTCCGGAACGTCCCCGGCGTCCGCGTCCTCGACCTCCACTCCGACCCCGACCATAACCGGAGCGTCCTCACCTTCGTCGGGGAAGAGGAATCTCTCCTCCAGGCCTCCATAGTCCTAGCCCGCGCCTGCACGTCCGAGATAGACCTCACTACCCAGTCCGGCGTCCACCCCAGGATTGGTGCCCTCGATGTCCTCCCCTTCGTCCCCTTGGGTCCTCCGCTCTCTGATGCCTCTCTCGAAGACGCAACCCACCTCGCGAAAGTGGTGGGGGAGAACATAGGCGCTCTAGGCCTGCCCGTCTACCTCTACGGCGCCGCCGCGAGCGCCCCCTATCGGAAGAACCTTGCCGACGTCCGTCGCGTCGGGAATGAAGGGCTCTCGGTTCGCGTAGGAGACCCAAGATGGAAGCCGGACTATGGACCAAAGGAGATCCCTCCGCGCTCCGGTGCAGTTGCGATCGGAGCGCGTCCCTTTCTCGTCGCCTTCAATGCCTACCTCGACACCGACGACGTAAAGCTGGCCCGTGCCGTAGCGAGCAAGGTTCGGGAGCGCGACGGGGGCCTTCCAGGCGTCAAGGCTTTGGGGCTTCTGGTTGGAGGACGGGCGCAGGTCTCGATGAACCTCACGGATCTGGAGCGAACCCCGATCCCCGCCGCCCTCGAAGCGGTGCGCCGGTCGGCCGAGAGTCGCGGTGCGAAAGTCGAGTCGACCGAGCTCGTCGGCCTTGTTCCTTTATCGGCCCTCTTGGAGGCGGCCAAGCATTACCTCGCGCTCCCGGACCTTCGACCGGAGCAGGTTCTGGAGGTCGCGCTTTGGGGGAGCCGGCGAGATCTTACAGGGCGTGACCCATGGCTCAGCTAGGCCTTCTGGCTGGGTATCGGGACACGCTGGATGAGTTTATGGGTGTGGAGGTTAAAGCGGAAAGCTGGTCGGTGCTTGGCAACAGTCGAAGGCCGAGAATCAAAATGCCGGATACGTCCACATGAACATCTTCAGTAACAGGTTATCGAAGAAGAAACGTTCGAAGAGTTCCCGCCGGTTCTTACACCTACCTTCCCGAAAAGCATTGACGTATCAGGCACCAGAACTTGAGCATCTCGGAAGGTTTGAGGCGTCACACGACAGGATTTGTTAACCTCAGCCTGTAATGGGAGGATTGGTAACAGACGAGTTATTCAGCTATCCCTACTGCGTCTGGCAGCCGACTTTTTGAGCATGGTGGGGGAAGTTCTTTAGTGGAGGCTGTGTTGCGGGAGCGGTTACTAGGGCTGCTAAGCGTGTTCCGAGGGTTGCGTGTCATGGTGGTCGGAGACCTTATGCTGGACCATTACCTTGTGGGGAACGCCGGACGTATCTCGCGCGAGTACCCCGTACTCATCCTCACCCACGAGCGGGACGAGCACCGGCTCGGTGGAGCGGCCAACACCGTCGCCAACCTGGCGGCTTTAGGAGCTGAGGTTATTCCGGCCGGGTGGATCGGGGCCGACGTAAACGGGGATGAGCTCCTTGGGATACTCGGCCGAACCGGCTGCTCAACGGACGCCGTGGTACGGGATCCTGAGTCCTGCACGGTAACCAAGACCCGCATCGTTGCCGGGGGTACGCACGGCGGGGGTTTGGGCCAGCATCTCCTGCGTGTGGACAGGCTCGGTAGTGGTGCGCCCGACGCCGCGGCCGAGGGCGAGCTCGTACGGCGTATCGAGCGTTTGGCAAACGAGGTGGACGGCTTCGTCCTCTCGGATTACGGCCAGGGCACAGTTACCCAGACGGTCGCCAGGCTAGTCATGCATCTCAAAGAGGGCCGCTACGTCGGCCTGGACTCCCGTCATCGGCTGCTCGGCTACCCGGGCGTCACCGCCGCGACCCCGAACCTGGAGGAGGCTGAAGAGGCAGCTGGGCTGCGGTTGAGAAGTATGGCTGAGATCGAAGCGGTCGGCACGACCCTGCGCGCGAAGCTCGGTGCCGAAGCCCTCCTCATTACCCTCGGTGCTGAAGGGATGAGCCTCTTCGGGCCCGACGCCGACCCGGTGTGCATACCTGTCGCCAACAGGAGCGAGGTCTTCGATGTTACCGGTGCTGGTGACACCGTTGTCGCCGCCTTCACCCTCGCTTGCTTGAGCGGCGGTAGCTACCTCGAAGCCGCGCACCTGGCGAACGTAGCCGGCGGTATTAGCGTGCGCCACGCTGGCGCGACACCGGTCTGTGCGGGAGAGCTCGAAGGCGTATTACGGCGAATGCAGCCCCCCTCACGATAGGCGAGAGGAAGGTAGCTTGGTAGAAACACGCAAGATGACGGCGGCGGCGATCCAGATGTCCTCAACTCCGGATAAACAGGAGAACTTCGAGACCGCAGAGCGTTTGATCCGCTGCGCAGTCTCGGCCGGAGCGCAGCTCGTGGCCTTGCCGGAGCTCTGGAGCTGTCATGGCTTGGAGAAGGTTTACAGGGAGAACGCGGAGCCCATCCCCGGCCCTACGACGGGGTTCTTAGGCGCTCTGGCGCGCGAGTTAGGTGCGTGGGTGCTTGGTGGTTCGATCCTGGAGGGTGAGCCCGGTGCACAGCGGCTCTTCAACACCTCGACGTTCTTCGACCCCTCCGGTGAGCTCTTTGCTGTATACCGCAAGATCCACCTCTTCGACGTCAAGGCGCCAGACCGGGAGTACCTCGAGAGCAGGACCATCGCATCGGGGCGCGAGATCGTCACCGCTAAGGCAGGTATTGCGACGCTCGGTCTTTCGGTTTGCTACGACCTGCGCTTCCCAGAGCTGTACCGCCTGTTGGCGCTTAAAGGGGCCGAGATCCTGGCAGTACCCGCCGCCTTCACGCTCCTGACCGGCAAGGACCACTGGGAACTCCTTCTCCGGGCGCGGGCTGTTGAGAACCAGGCGTACGTGGTCGCACCGGCTCAGTGGGGGCGCAAAGCGGACGGGCGCTGGGCCTATGGGCGTAGTATGATCGTGGACCCTTGGGGCACTCTTCTCGCCACGTGCCCCGACCGCGATGGGCACGCTCTCGCAACGCTGGACCTCGACTACCTGGATCGGTTGCGTACCGACTTCCCCGCGCTCGCCAACCGGCAGCCCGAGACATACGGCTGGTAGCCGTCTCTAGATTCCATCTTTTACTTCGATAGAATTTTCTACCAGATGAGCGAGCAAAGATTGAATGGGAATGCTGTGGCGGACGTCGTTTCCGCCGGGAAGTTGGGGACGCGGGTACGAGAGCTTCGCCTAGTGAGGGGGCTGACGCTGGAGGCGCTTGCGGAGCGCTCGTCGGTCAGCCGGGCTATGATCTCCAAGCTGGAGCGCGGCGAGAAAAATCCCACGCTGGTGGTTGCGGCGAAAGTTGCGGAGGGGTTGGGGGTCAGCCTTTCGACGCTTGTAGGGATCGAAGAGCGCCGCAGGGTGGTGATGGTGCCCAGGGATCGACGTCCGGTGATGCAGGATCCGCGGACTGGCTTCGAGCGGCAGCTGCTGTCCCCGACCTTCGGAGATCAGGGCGCCGAGTTCTCCCGGATTACCGTTCCCGAAGGGTGCACCTCCGGCGAGTTACCGCCATACCGAAAGGGAACCGAGAAGTACGTGCTGGTAGAGAAGGGAGGACTGATGGCTATTCTTGGTGGCGACGAGTACCTTCTGAAGGAGGGAGACGCCCTGTACTTCGAGGCCGACGTCGTGCACAAGTTCGATAACGCAGGGGAGGGGGAATGCACCTACTACCTGATTACCGTAGCGAAGGAAACGTGAGAGCGCTCTCCTTGCGCGTCGATAGAGGACGCTTCCTCAAAGATCGAAGTCACCAGTAGCGAGCTGTTCGAGGACCCTTTCGCGCAGGGACGAGACGTCCGGTGGGGAAGCGTACAGCTGGTCGAGGGGTTGCAACAGGTCCTTGGCTCCCGCCGAGGGCTCGGCCTCGGCGGGGAGGATCATGTGGGAGTGGTCTTTAAGTTCCAGGAGGCGTTTGCGTCCGCTCCACTTACCCCGTTTAGCTCGGGGTTCGCCGTCGACCTCGACGATATCGAGGGAGAAGTCGATCATCGGGGCGGCGGCGATCGCTCCCCCAACGCCATAAGCGTCGCAGAGGGGGTTCAACTCCAGTATGTCGGCCGTATCGATGCCCCCAGAGGCGAAGATCTTCACGTGGCTGAAGCCTGCGCGGTCGAGCTCCCAACGAACCTCACGCATCAGGCTCTTGAAGTTGCCCCGGCGGTCGCTGGGCGTATCCAGCCTGACGGCGAAGATGCTCTCGGGGATGGTCTCGGCGGCGATGAGCGCACCGAACTTCTCGTCGTCGAAGGTATCTATGAGGATGGTACGGGGCACCTCCTCTTCCACGACCCTATCGAAGGCCCGGGTGGCCTTCTCGGTCGAGCCTAGGATCAGGACCAGGGCGTGGGGAAGGGTGCCGACCGGCTGTATGCCGAGACGCTCAGCGCCTAAAGTTTCGGCTACGCCGTCGCAGCCGCCGAGGTATGCGGCACGCTCTATCATTGGGCCTATGGCCGGGTGCATCCTCCTCGCTCCGAAGGAGATCAGCCGCCTTTCGCCCGCCGCGAGTCGGCACCGCGCCGCCCCGGTCGCCACCCCGGAGGCTTGGCAGAGAAATCCTAAGATCGCCGTTTCATGCTCGCCGAACGCTTCGTAAGGACCGCTCAAGGTCAGGACCGGTTCTTGAGGGCGGCAGATCGTGCCCTCCGGCAAGGCGTAGGCCTCGATCTCGGTGTCCTCGAGGAGGTGAGCCACCTCGTCGAGACCCGCGAGAACGTACCATTTTTCGAGCTCCGACGACTTGAGGACGACCTCGGCGTGGACGGGGGTTCGCTCCTTACCCTCGGCCCTGAGAACCTGCATCGCACGGTGGAAGTAGACGTCCGCCACCGCTGCGCTCTTTATCTCCTCTTCGGAGGCCGTGTTGAAGCCGAAGCTACCGGTACGGGATTTCTCTACATCCATCCTTACGCCCTTTCCGTTTGCCTTTCTCTGGAGGTATGATAGCCACTCATGGACCGGATGAACGATAACCGATTCCACATTCCCTGAAATACCTGCAAACCAGCAGAAAGACAGCGGTCCGAGAGTGAGACGGGGTCCACACTACACCAATTACTACACCAACCCGGCTTGCATTAAACATTTAGGCCGAAGAGGATGATGGGCTCCTCGCCTGCTTCGTCGGTGACGAGCGTTGCGCCGACTGCATCCGGGAGGGATACTGGTCGTAGCGATGCAGACTTTGTTACTGATATTGGTAGTGACGATCCTCGCCGTTACCGCCATTGCCTTGGTCACAGTGTGGCTCTACGCCGAGGTCGAAGTTGCCTACGCGCGTAGGCAGCTTCGGTGGCGTCGCCTGAGGCGTCGTCTGAGGCAGCGGTGGAGGCCGTGACCAGCGAACGGCTCTACATGTTGTGCTCACTCAAATTGGGGCCGTCTAGGACTATCTAGGAAGTGTAATTTCTTATTAAGATACGCATCCAGAGGGGAGCCCGACCGCTCCAACCCGCCGTGAAGCGGTCGGGCTTGGCCTCTATAGGGGCTGGGCAGTAGTCACCTCTAGCCTGCTGAAGCGGGAGCCTCCCCCTCTTCTAGGACAAAGGTGATGGCCAGGTTGACTTTGTAGGCTGTCACCTGGTTGTTCTCGATCATCACGTTCATGTCCTTAACCCAGGCACTTTCTACGTTCCTTAGGGTGCTGGTGGCACGCTGAATGCCTTGGTTGATGGCATCTTCAAAGCCCTGATCTGAGGAGGCGCTCAACTCGATTACGCGAGCTACAGACATAGCAGCACAATCCTCCTTTCTGTTCGCTTTCCCTTATAAGTGCTTTTACCCCAATGCCGGGGCGGTAAACACCAAGATAGGAGGCTGCGGCCCTTTTTCCACTGGGTGTGGCCGGTACTAAAAGAGTTAGAGTTCGATGAGAGTTTCCTTATACCTCTTGCGTCCTAAAGATTTCTCGCTATAGATATATGCATAGAGATAATCCCCACTGTGAAAACAATGAGGAAAGGAAAGGGGGGTGTATAGGTATGCAGTATGCTGCTACAAGTCCGAGTTATCTACTGGATGGCCTGATAGCACAGAGCAAACTTAGGGAACTGCTGGATATATTCTATGACGAACTGGAGGCAACGCCGCACGGCTTGCTGGCTTAACGCTCGCTTAAAGCTTCTTCTATGTTTATGACGGATGCTCTGTAGCCGTCCTTTCTACCCTCGGCGGGCGGTGTCTCGGGGTCCGGCAGACAGCCAAGACTGCACTGCCTGTCAGGACAGTGCAGCCTCTATAGCGGTGGCGGTCCGGTCGCTCATGCCGGGCATCACGTGGCTGTAGCGGTCCAGGATCATGGCCACGCTCGAATGCCCGAGAAGCTCCTGTACCAGTTTGGGGTGGTGCCCCCGGCTCAGCAGCAGTGTCGCGCAGGTGTGGCGCAGGTCGTGGAAACGGATGTCCGGCAGCCCCGTCCGCTTCAAGAGCGGTTTGAAGGATTGGGTGCGGAAGTGATGGGGACATAGCGGGCCTCCGGCCCTGGTGCAGAATACAAGGCCGACGTCTTGCCATTGAGTTCCCGACTCCAGCCTTTCCGCGTTCTGTGCCACCTTGTGGCGCTTGAGCGCGTCCACGGCCCGTTCGGTGAGCTTTATGTTCGTCCTTTCCCGTTCTTGGGCGTGGTCAACTTCGGGCCGCTCTTGGCCGCAGATAGGGTACGCTGCACGCGCAACGTGCCGTGTCCGAGATCGACATCGTCCCACCGGAGGCCGAGAAGCTCTCCGATCCTTAAGCCCGCTGTCACCGCCAACACGTACAGTGCCTCGAGACGCTCGTCGCGGGCCCCAGCGAGGAACGCCTTGGCCTGGGCGGCGTCCAGGGGCCTTATTTCGTCACCTCGTGGCTTCGGCGGGTCCGTAGCAGCCACGACGTTCTCACGCACCAGCCTCCACCTATGAGCCTGCCTAAGCGCCCGGTGCAGGATGGCATGCATTTGGCGCACGCTGGTGGGGGAGAGACCCGCGTCGAGGCTCTCCTGATAGAACCCCTGCACGTGGGCCGGGCTGAGCTTTGTTAGCTTCACGCGCCCCAGTCCTGGGGCGATGTGGTTACGCACGAGCCGCTCGTAGTTCTCGAAAGTCACAGGCTTCACACTGCACTTAGCGGAGTCATTGAGCCACCGCTGAAGGTACCTGTCCACCTTCAGGTTATCCGCGTCGAAGATTAGACTGCCGTCTCGGTCGGCCTTTGCCTTGGTAAGCTTCTCGTCCACCTCTCGGCGCGTCTTGCCGTAGATAGTCTTGTCACGTAGGGCAACTTGGCCGTCCGCCACGAGCGTACAAAACGGTCTACTTTGGTTCAGACTTTATAATTCTGAGTCAAACGTGAGTTTTGGTGTAATGCCATCTAATCTAAGAAATTTCTAAGCCTTTTCTTAGGACTTCCATAGATTCGGGTGGCACACTTATTAACGGTGGCGCGTTGTCCCTTTAGTAGCCACCCCGGCCGGACTGTCTGCCCATTAGCTTAGAGTCTGGTCGACTCCTTTCAGTGCCGGGGTTGCCCGCTACGGCCCCGGCATTATTTAATAAGCCAACCGGCCTTGCGCCAAATTATCGTAGTGATAAGTTTACCGGCGATAGGCTATATCCTGCTCCCGACACTATTGGGAAGCTAAAGGAGACCTTACGAATGAATATCGGGATTATTGGGGCCGGGAACATTGGGGCGACCGCCGCACGCCTTTTCGCTAAAGCTGGCCACGACGTGGCCATCAGCAACTCCCGTGGGCCGGAATCGCTACGGGGGCTCGTCCGAGAGAGCGGCCCGAACGTCAGGGCTGTAACTGTCGAGGAGGCGGCCACATTCGGAGACGTGGTACTGGTGGCCATCCCGTTTAAGGACTACGAGACGCTGCCCGCCGACCGACTGGCGGGCAAGGTGGTCGTCGACGCCATGAACTACTACGCGCAGCGGGATGGCCAGATCGACTTCGGCGACCTCACGCCGAGCGAGCTGGTCGCTCGGCACCTGCCGCACGCTCGCCTCGTCAAGGCGTTCAACACTATGTACTACGAGACACTCGCAACTGCTGGCCGCCCCGGATTCGGAGATCACCTCGTGCTCTTCGTTGCGGGGGACGAGGAGGATGCGAAGGCGATAGTCTCACGGCTTATAGAAGATATTGGCTTTGCGCCCGTGGACACGGGTTCCCTGCGGGAGGGCGGCCGCAAGCAGCAGCCTGGCTCCCCGATCTACAATGAGCCCATGACCACCGAGCAGGCTCGCTCGGCGTTGTTCACCCTCGGAGGCGCTTAGACGAACGGCCTTCCACTGCCCCGGCGTACTTGCTCGCGCACCACGTTACTAACATTTCCCAGATGACTAATATTGATTCCGCTTTACCAGAGCATGCGTGGTGGTATGGGAAACCCGATCAGTCTGCTGATAGGCGCGATAGTCGTACTCGTGCTTCTCATCAATCCTGCTGCGGTTGCTTTAAGAACTAGCCCAGCACCGGTTTACGCCTGTCTACGGGTAGGGTAGCGCGTGG
>DASQSI010000291.1:0-13256 GCA_035642415.1 Rubrobacteraceae bacterium | reverse complement strand
GTGAAGATGAAGACGGCCATAACGACGTCGATACCGATCCAAGCGCCGGCCGACACGATATGCACGGCCAAGACGCCCTTGCGCGTACGTGCTCCCAACCGCCACGGCCGAGCGCCGCCTGGTGTAGGGTTAGTCATCACGCTGCCTTTCCTTGACGCTGAGTTGTCTGGAAGCGAGGGTCATTTATTGCTCCCTCTCTAGCTTCAGTAGAGAACTATACGTAGTATTCCAACCATTGTCCGGGTTCTGTGCCAAGCCAGATACACCTATGGGCAAAAAGTGAAGAGCCAGAGAATAGGAGATACAGATTCGTCGGGGCAACCAAGAGCTCCGGCCTCTTAAAACACAGTAGTTGGCTACTCCGGGCTGCCGTTAAACCGGCCCCATCACGCAGCCCACAGACAGAAACACCCGTCCCCCTGTATAACAAAGCAACAACCGATAGGCTCAGGGGGACGGGCCGATATAAAAGATAGCCCCGCTTGAGGGGGGATATGGTCGGCATCCCACGAGGCTATCTTTAAGCACATTCTACCCCGCCACTTACCACGCGCAAATTGCCCATTGCTCCGGCCCGATACGGCAGGGGTTGGCGGTAGAAAAGAAGGTGTGTCGCAAAGTGTTATACAGCAGTAAACCCTGCTGCCCCAGATACCCTATAAGTAGCCGGGCAGACCTATGGCCGAAAGAGAGATGGGCCGGGTTTGGAGATGCGAATGCAAGCAGCAGGGGAGTGCCTTTTCTTTCCTGTCGTTCATGCACCGGCTCAGCTTACACTCATAGGTTTAAACCGAAAACTTCGGGTAGGGCTTTCAAAAAGATGGTGGATCGAGCCCATCCGAAATCGAAGATGGCCGTGCCAGGAGCCCTGATGCGACCGCCGAGGCTAGAATCCCCTTGACCCGGCTCCTGTACTTAGCTCAGTCGTCTTCGAAACCAAGTAACCCAAAACCCGAGAAGAAATCGACCGGGGGATGTGTTCTGTCTTTGTGGGACGCCGGAGGGCCGCTACCCGGTATCAAAACGTGTTCTAGCGCTTCCAGGTACCATCGCTGCGCTACCTCCCACGTTTCCACGGTCCAGATCACTGGCTGGCCCATCGGTCCCCACACCCTCCAGTAAGCCTTGGCTTCTTCGGCGTAGAACGTTAGCATCGCATGGGCGAACCAGAACGGAATTCGCAGCGTCGTTGCGCTCGTCTGTCTCGGCTCCATAAGCGTCCTCCTAGCTTGTTCCCGCCCGAGTTTGCACTAACAGGTGAGGTTACCACCTAATTTTGACGGAGTATCGAGGACTCCAACCCCCCCTGCGTCGCGTTTATTCCTCCGTTTTGCAGGATAAACGTAAAGGCAATGGAAAGGGCTGAGACACCAACGAAGCCTAAAAAGGGTCTTTCCCAAACCTACCTCGGCGACGGACGGCACCTTACCACTAGAACATACCTCCCCCTAGTAACTCGCCGACAGGCGCTAGCGTTGATGCCACCCAAATAAACAACGAAGTCGTCCGCCATGGTATACGGAGCATGTATGCGCTCCACACGTTCATTGCTTAGGCCAGGTGGAACGTCTGGCTACGAATCAGAAGATCTCAGGTTCGAATTCCGAGCCCGCTACTTATTTTTCTTGTATGGTCCTTGAAGTATCATCAGGATGCAGGCAGCGTTCGATCCCCTCAGAAAGACGGATGGCCCGGAGGGGTTTTGATCGCAATGAGAGGAGACGAGCGGTGAGCCTGATAACCACGATCTACGAGAAGCCGAAGGAGGCGAGGTCCTACCTCTGTGCTCGCGGTGGCCGCGATGGCGGGCCGATCTTCGAAACTCTCTTTGTGGAGGAAGCGCACCCATGAGCAAGACCACCAAACGGGACGCCCTCCTGGCTCTGATGGTCCGCACGCCTGACGAGCCTGGAGCACTTCACGCGCTGACGCAGGTGATCCTCGAGCACCAGGCGAACATCACCTACGTCGACATCGCCGAGCGGCGCGAGGGAGCCTCGACGATCTACTTCGAGCTTGAAGACGTCGCGACCCCAGACGTACTGATCAATGACCTCAGCGGGCTGCCGGTCGTCCAGATGGTCGAACGAGCACCATCGTTCGCCAAGGTGTACGGTAAACGGATCATCGTCATCGGCGGCGGGGCCCAAGTGGGACAGGTGGTAGTTGGGGCGGTCGCCGAGGCCGACCGCCATAACATCCGAGGCGAGCGGATCTCGGTCGACACGATACCATTGATCGGTGAAGAGAACCTGGCCAGCGCGGTACGGGCCGTGGCCCGCCTCCCGCGGGCGGTGGCGCTGGTCCTAGCCGGGGCGCTGATGGGCGGCGACGTCGCCCAGGCCGTCCGCGAGGTCCGTGACAAAGGGATCATCGTGCTCTCGCTGAACATGCCCGGTAGCGTCCCGGATGCTGCCGACCTCGTCGTCAGCGACCCGGTGCAAGCCGGCGTGATGGCCGTGATGGCCGTCTCCGCGTCGGCTCACTTCGATATCCACCGCCAGCGAGGTCGGCGCTATTAGCGAACGCTCAACAATGGGCGCCGCTCTACGGAGAGCATAAAAACAGGAGGACCGGGGTAAACCCGGTCCTCTCCAGCCTCGTGAAGGGGGATGGACAGCCCCTGACAAGATCTTCGAGGCATTACTGTGCATCCCCCTTCATGGGCTACTCGCTGCGAGGGCTCAATTTAGAACATGCCGCGCAGCTCGGCCACCATGTCCAGGCCCTGCTGCTTGCACAGGTCCTTGGGACGCATGATCGCCTGCTCATCGAGCAGGTTACGGGTACGGGCCTCCTTCTCAAGATGACGCTCGATCACGTCTATGGCCCGATCCACCTCCTCACGGGTGTGCTCTCTGACCTTCTCGCGAGAGATGGTTATCGTCATATTTTGCACCTCCTTTCCTCGGCGGTTTGGCGGCCTTGTAACGTTTGTCCACCATGCCCAGCTTCAGAGTAAATGCGCGTCAGGCCCCTGTCAAGAATATTTTTGGCGAACATTTTGGCTCTACCATTCGGCCCTCGGGCCAAACGCAGCGAAATACTCGGCTATCGTCGGCCGACGAACGCTTCCCCCACGAGACGGGGGACGACCGGTACGGTGTCTTCGGTAAGGCAAAAATCGAGATCTTTTTCGTAGCCGAGGCGCTTGAGACGAAAGGCGGCGCTGTTCCGACGGAGAGATTTCTCGGGGCGCGCAAGGTACAGGTCCACGATACGCCTTGCCCGCTCGTCGAGCTCGGCGCCCTTGTCCCGTAGGCGGCGAAGAATGGCGCCCGCGGCGGACTCGTCCTCGGACGCCCGGCGGCCCTCCCAGCCGCACCCGATCACCGCCACCCGCGCCCCGTACTCACCGCTCATCAGATCCTCGGCAACGGCGCCGGCATTCACGAAGGCGCCGGTCAGTACCGCCGAAGCGCCGCGAGCAGCCTCGATTACCCTGGTGCCGTTCGTGGTGCTCAGAACAACCGTGGCACCCGAAACCAGCTCCAAGCCCTCCACCTCCGTCGGTGAGTTCCCAAAGTCGAAACCTGCCACCCTGGCGCCGCTGCGTTCCCCGATACGGTAGTCGGCTCCGGCGAAAGAGAGGGCTTCTTCGACGGACGCGACGGGTACCACGCAAGCGCCCTTACTTACGAGGACAGCGATCGTGGTGCTTGCCCGGAACGCGTCCACGACCACGACCGCCCCTTTACGAGCAGCTTCCCGCGCCCCACGCTCGCCGGCGGCGTAGGCAGCAAACATGTAACTACCCTACGACGTCCGTCTAGCGTCTGATTCTTCGAAAGAGAAGTCCGAAAGCGAGCATAACCCCGCCCAAGGCCAGGTTGAAGAGAGGAGAGACACGTCCCCGGTACGAGGTAGCACGGTTAACCCAATAGGTCTTCTGGTAGGAGACACTGCGCTCTTCGCGATGGGCTCCGAATCCTCTTCAGAGGCGGCAGGTTCGGCGGCAGCAAGCTCCAGCCGCCTCTCGAGCGTCGAACCCGGGACCACAAGAGCTCCGGTGGCGAGCCGTTCGGCTCGAAAACCTTGGCTTTGCCTCCTGCTCCGGTCGTACCGGTTAACCCTCCCGCGCAGAGAATCGTGGTGCCCTCGCCATCGGAGCTCTTGGCCCCTCGAGGCCAGGCCCGTACCAAGGCCACTGCTTAACCTTCCTGGGCCTCGTTGCGTTCGGCAGCCTCATCCCCTGTCGCTTCGTCCGTCTCGGGCTTCTCGGCTCCTTCGCTCCCTACGACCTCGCCACCAGGTCTGGGGGCACCCCCCTCAGGACCCTGAGGCGTCTTCTGCAGCGCGGCGGGTTCTTGTTGAGTCTCTGCTCTATCACCAACCGCAGGCGCCGCTGCTTTAGCCTTATAAGGGCCGGTCGGGGTGTTGGGATCTATAGTGACAGCCTCCACCGTCGCGGTACCGGCCGCGGTCAGGCCAACGTACTCGGCTGCAGCCTGCGAGAGATCAAGCTCGGCTTTCGAGAAGGGACCGCGATCGTTCACCCGCACCACTACCGAACGATCCTTATAGGTAACGAGGAGCTTCGTATCAAGCGGTAGAGTCCTGCTAGCCGCCGTGTAGCCTTTCGAGTCGAACGGCTCACCACTGGAGGTTTTGGCCCCCTCGAAGCCGGGCCCGTACCAAGATGCCACTATCGGACCAGCCTCTCCGGGGCCCGCAGCGAGCAACGCTAAGCTCGACGCCGCGATCGCCGCAAGAACGACACCAAAGACCCTGCGCGAAAACGCGCGGAGTATACTAGCCAATGAATCCCCCCTCCGGATTGTTTCTAGCTTAATAATAACATTAATAGAGCCTCACAGTTGAATCGTTTGTTTAACGTTCTGCCAGAAAAACTGGGGTACCTTAAAAATTAGCAACCCTCTCTCTAGGCTTTTACGGCGTGGTCCGCAAGAAAGACCCGAACTCTGGTGATGGCCAAGCTAGAGAGAACTTACACAGAGGTGGACGGTAAAATGTAGTAGGTATTAGGCAAGAGTTTTAAGGCATACGATCCGGACGAGAGGAAAGAGATTGAAATATCGCAGGCTCGCTGACACGGACATAGAGGTATCCGAGGTCGGCTTCGGCGTCTGGACGGTGAGCACAGGCTGGTGGGGCGAGATCGACGACGAGCGGTCTGTGCGGCTATTGAGAAGAGCATACGAGGAAGGTATCAACTACTTCGACACCGCCGACACCTACGGTTCCGGCAAGGGCGAGACGCTCCTCGCCGAGGCCTTCAGTGGTATACGCGAGGAGATAGTAATCTCGACCAAGATTGGCTACGACTTCTACAATTACACCGAGCGGCGGGGGCAACAGGAACGTCCCCAGGACTGGTCCGAGGAGTTCTTGCGCTTCGCCCTCGAGCAGAGCCTTAAGAGGCTCGACACCGACTATGTGGACTTCCTGCAACTCCATAACGTCAAAATGGACGCCGTCGAGAACGATGCGGTCTTCGGGCTCATGGAAGAGTTCAAGAAGGAGGGTAAGATCCGCTCTTGCGGCATCGCTTTGGGGCCCAAGATCGGTTGGCTTGAAGAGGGCCAGAAAGCTATGTGTGAGCGAAACATTTCGGGTGTGCAGATGATCTATAACCTCCTTGAACAGGAACCGGGACGCCACCTCATCGAGACCGCCCGCCAAACGGGCACGAGCCTGGTCGTTCGAGTCCCCCACTCGAGCGGCATGCTAGAGGGCAAGTACACGAAAGAAACGACCTTCGACAAGAACGACCATCGGCGCCACCGCTCGAAGGAATGGCTCCTCGAAGGCCTGAGAAAGGTCGAGCGGCTCGATTTCCTCACCGCGTCCGGAGAGCGCACCTTGGGGCAGGCGGCCTTGAAGTTCATTCTCGCATCGCCCGAGGTCGCCTCAACTCTGCCGAACATTTACGATGAGCAGCAGCTTAGGGAGTTCGCTGCCGCGCCCGAAACACCAGACTTTACAGAAGAGGAGCTGGTGCACGTCGAGGAGCTCTACGAGAACAACTTTGGTCTTAAAAAGCAGTCAGCCCTCAGCACGGAGAAAAGCTGAAGGCTGAGGGCTGACTGCTTCCTATCATAGGGAGGAAATGTGACCGAGACCAGTACATATGGGAAGGAGACGACGGAGGAGAAGCTCCCAGCTCAGTACATAAGCTATGTCTTTTTTAAGCTCGACCCCGAGTGGCGAAGACTGCGGGGCGAAGAGCGTAAGAAGGGCAAAGAAGAGTTCCTTAACGCCGTCGAAGAGCACTCGGAAAAGATGCTGCTACGGTCGTTCTCCTTGATGGGCCTTCGCCCGGATGCGGACTTTATGCTGTGGCGCATCTCCTATGACCTCGACACCTTCGAAGAGATGACCACAGCCCTCCTGAAAAGCGGGCTCGGCAATTACCTGGAGATAAACTACTCCTATTTCGGGCTAGCGAGACGTTCTATCTACGTGGGCGAGCACACGCCGGGCTTCGAGAGTCGCCGGTATATCGTACCCGGCGAGGGTGATTACCTGTTCGTCTACCCGTTCGTAAAGACCCGCGCGTGGTACCGGCTTCCCCTTGAAGAGCGCCAGCGTATGATGGACGAGCACATGCAGATAGGCCGCAGGCACTACCCTATAAAGAACAACACCGCCTACTGCTTCGGTATCGACGACTACGAGTTCATCCTGTCCTTCGAGGCTGAAAGCCCCGAGAAGTTCCAAAACCTCATGATGGAGCTAAGGGAGAGCGAGGCCAGTGCCTATACCGAACTCGACACCCCCATCTTCACCTGTCGTCGCCGTTCCCTAGCAAAAATTCTGGAATCTTTAGGATAGTCCTAAAACCTTAAAGCTAAAATCCGAGGCCTCGTGTAGCGCGATGCGCCCATCTGTGGGTATAATTACTTATACGCACCAACCATAGCCGGAGGGCTTGCTGCTAGCCTTCCGGCTAATGCATTGGCAGATATTCTTCCTCTCTACCCACCTCTGGACGTGAGAGAGCGGCCTTGTATAATAATCCCGACATGATTACTAGGATTAATCGCAGGTTGGGGTTACGGCCCGTGGATCTCGTCGGGAACACGCCACTTCTGGAGCTGGCGAGCATTTCGAGCGAGGTCCCTAATGTGACGATTCTCGGCAAGGCCGAATGGTACAACCCGGGTGGTTCCGTTAAGGATAGACCGGCGTTGTGGATGGTTCGGGACGGCGAGAAGAGCGGCGAGCTCGATGCCGGGAAGGTTATCCTCGATGCCACGAGCGGGAACACGGGGATCGCGTATGCTTGGATCGGGGCTGCTCTCGGTTACAAGGTCAAGCTGTGCATGCCCAAAAACGCGAGCGAGGAACGCAAGAAGATACTGCGCGCGCTGGGTGTTGAGATCGTTCTAACCGACCCGGGCGAGGGCTCTGACGGAGCTATCCGGGAAGCCAGGCGGCTTTACGCCGAGGACCCGAAGCAGTACTTCTATCCTGACCAGTACACGAACCCGGCTAATCCTAAGGCGCACTACGAAAGTACGGCGCCGGAGATCTGGGAGCAGACCGAAGGTGAGGTCACGCACTTCGTTGCGGGCCTGGGAACGAGCGGCACCTTCGTTGGTACCGCCTGGCGTCTGAAGGAGTACAACCCGGAGATAAAGGTCATCTCCTTCGAACCCGACTCGCCGTTCCACGGCTTAGAGGGTATGAAGCACATGGCAAGCGCGCTCGTCCCGGAGATCTACGATCCGATGCTCGCCGACGAGAACCTCGGCGCCTCGACCGAGGAAGCTTACGAGATGGTCAAGCGCCTCGCCCGTGAAGAGGGCATTCTCGTGGGTCTCTCTGCCGGGGCCGCAGTCGCGACCTCGCTCAGGGTTGCGCGGGAGCTGGAGTCGGGTGTGGTCGTCACCGTTCTTCCCGACGGGGCGGATAAGTACCTCTCCGAGAGCTTCTGGGAGGAGTAGGCGTTTGGCGCTGAGGTTCGGGGCGGGGGACGTGGGGCACATCCACGACCACGCGAAGGAGGCTTACCCCGAGGAGTGCGCCGGGGCCATCGTCGGGATGGACACGGGCGACATGAAGATTGTGGTAGACGTCTGGCGGGCGAAAAACACCCACGGGGAGGACCGGGGGCGACGTTTCCTCATCGAGCCTTTGCAGATAAAGGAGTTTGAAGAGAAGACACAAGAGCGGGACATGGACCTCTTAGGGTTCTACCACTCACACCCGGATCATCCGGCCGAGCCCTCCGAGTACGACCGGAAGCACGCCTGGCCTTACTACTCTTACGTCATCGCCTCCGTGGGCAAGGACGAGGTAGAGGACATGCGCTCGTGGGTACTCAAGGAGGACCGCTCGGGCTACGACGAAGAGCCCATCGTATTCGGATAGACGAAGAAAAGGAGACTTCTATGCCGAAGGTCAAGATCCCCACGCCCTTGAGGCAGTACACGAATGGCAGCTCTGAGGTTGAGGTCGGCGGCGGCACCGCTGGGGAGACCCTGGGAAACCTCGCCGCGGAGTATCCAGACCTCGAGCAGCACCTGTACACCAGCGACGGCAAGCTCCGCTCCTTCGTCAACGTCTACAAGGGCGATGAGGACATCCGCTACCTCGACGGTCCTGATACCGAGGTCTCCGAGAATGACGAGCTCTCCATTATCCCCTCCATCGCCGGCGGCCGATGTACAAACGTTTAAGACGCTTATTCCTGGTGGGCGCACAGCCCGCCTCTTAACGACCAGAGAGGTTTAACATGCTGCACACACGCCAACCATTAGTACAAGATAAAGGGGCAATCGAGCTCTCGAACGAGGAGATCGCCCGCTACAGCCGGCACCTCATAATGCCCGAAGTTGCACTCGACGGGCAAAAGAAACTCAAGAGCGCCCGCGTCCTGACCATCGGAGCCGGGGGCTTGGGGAGCCCGCTCGCCCTATATCTCGCGGCCGCGGGAGTCGGGACATTGGGGATCGTAGACTTCGACGTCGTTGACGAGTCCAACTTGCAGCGCCAGATCATACACGGCACCTCCGACATTGGTCGCCCGAAGATGGAGAGCGCGCGCGACCGCATAATGGACATAAACCCGAACGTACACGTCGAAGCATACGAGGAGGCCCTCTCTTCCGAGAACGCCCTGGAGATCTTTAAAGACTTCGATATTGTCGTGGACGGCACGGACAACTTCCCGACGCGCTACTTGGTAAACGACGCCTGTGTGCTCCTCAAGAAGCCCAACGTGTACGGTTCGATCTTCCGCTTCGAGGGCCAAGCAAGCGTGTTCTATGCCGAGGAAGGCCCGTGCTACCGCTGCCTCTACCCCGAGCCTCCTCCTCCGGGCCTCGTCCCGAGCTGCGCCGAGGGTGGGGTTTTGGGGATATTGCCGGGCGCTATCGGTACCATTCAGGCCACCGAAACAGTCAAGCTCATACTCGGCATAGGAGAGCCGCTCATCGGACGCCTTTTGCTCTATGACGCCCTCGACATGCGCTTTAGGGAGATGAAGCTCCACAAGGACCCTTCGTGCCCCGTCTGTGGTGAGAACCCAACCGTCACGGAGCTCATCGACTACCAAGAGTTCTGTGGCATCCCGCAGGCCGACGCGCAGGCAGCAGCGGACGAAGTGCCGGAGATCAGCGTTCAAGAGCTCAAGAAGGAGCTCGATAACGGCGGGGAGGTCTCCGTTCTCGACGTGCGCGAGCCACACGAGTACGAGGTGGCGAACATTGGCGCGAGGCTCATCCCCCTGGGCGAGCTGCCCGAGCGCCTCATAGAGCTCGATAAGGACGAGACCTTCGCCATCCACTGCAAAACGGGCGGGCGGAGCGCCAGTGCCGTCAAGCTTCTTCAAGAGGCGGGCTTCGAGAACGTCTACAACGTCAAGGGCGGTATTACCGCCTGGAGCGAGGAGATAGACCCGAGCGTCCCCAAGTACTAAAAGACGAGCGAAGGTTCAGGGCGGGGGCCGATCTTGGGCCCCCGCCTTTTTCCAAGCTATCTACACATATTTGCTGAACCAATCCAGGGTATAGGACCAAGCTTCCCTGGCGGCCTCGGGGTCAAACTGCTGGCCGGTGTCGTTGAAGAAGGCGTGGTTGGCGCCGTCAAACACCTTCATTTCGTAGGTCTTTCCGGCGCTAGCGAGGGCTTCCTCCAGTTCGGGTTCCTGGTCCGTGATACGCCGGTCTTCTCCGCCGTAGATGCCCAGTACGGCCGCCTGGATATCGGGTACGTCCTCTAGGGGTGGGTTAGGTCCGTAGAAAGCGCTCACAGCATTCATCTTCGGCTCTTTGGTAGCCAGACGCCAAGCCTGTCCGCCGCCCCAACACCATCCGATGCCACCGATTCTCCCCCTCTGGACGTAAGGCTGCTCCTCCAGCCACGTCACACCGGAGCGGAGGTCGGAGATCACACCCTCTTGATCTAGCCTTGAGATGGCGGTCGTGGTCTCTGTCTGGTCGGTGAACTGGGCGGTGCCGCCGACGCGTGAAAGCAGGTCCACGGCGAGCCCCGCGTAACCTACCTTGGCGAAACGCCGGGCGACATCCCGGATATGGTCTGTCAGCCCGCGATTCTCGTGGATTAAAAGGATCGCGGCGAAAGGCCCCTCTCCCGCCGGCCGGGCCTGGTAGGCGCTTATCGCACCGTCCTCGCCTGGAACTTCTACCTCGGTCACCTCGATGTCAGGATCGTTCGGCTCGACCGTAACGCCATCGGTGCGGCTTTCAGGTACAGGCGCCTTCGATTCCTCGGCATTGGTCCCCCCCATGTTGGCGCAACCTAGCGACGCCAACAGAGCAGGACTCACGACGGCCACCCCAAGGATCCGGCCGACCGTCACGATCATCTGCCGTCTGGAGATACGGCCTTCTTCGTATTCCTCGACCATCTCTTCGGCCAGATACCGTTTGAGCCTCTGAGTATCGTTCAAGACCACGCCCTCCGAGTGTTCGTCGCAAAACCGGCACCATCCTATCATGCAAGACTGAGGACTTATCGATACTGCGCAATGCTAGAACGGGGTACGCAGCTCTGATCCCGTGCCTCTCTCTGTAGAGGCCTTAGCCTTCTCCTATGAGAGCGGTTGCGTATTTCCCCGGCCTCGCGGTTTTCTCCATCAGCACTTGTTGGTCGGCGGTTTTGCTTGCAATATCTTAGTTGGTGTCCTGGGGCACATCGCATCAGACGTTTCTTTGTTACGATAACCACGTAAATAGAAGTAGCTTGATATCTGATTAGAGCGTGTCAGTAAGGCGCCTTTTCCGAGCTAGTAATAGAGTCCTTACGCTCGGTCTTCTTTTAGGAGTTAGGGAGATACCAGGCCCCAACACACAAGGGGAGGTACTCCTTATGAGCCGCAGAACAACTTCTACTACTAAGCACCACCTCGCCGCTAAAGAGCATCAGACCCGCTGTGAAATAAGCCATACCCTCAAAGGAGGGTATTGTGAGAACCTGGGCACCCAAAGTACCAAGGATGGGCTCCTCTGTGAAAAGCATGCTAGGCAGTTAGCCCTAGAAGAGCAGGTAGCCTGCTGGGAAGCGATCCTACTTCACATAGAGCTGTGGTCAAAGATCGCTCGTAAGCGCGGTAGAGAGGACATCGTGCACCTTTTGGACCTTGAGCGAGCGGAGGCTGCTGCTAAGCTTGCACGCCTGAATGAAGACCTAGAAGAGCAAGCTAGCTGAAAAAACGAGAAGGCTATCAGCTTATTAGGAAGAGAGATCTATAGGTCTATGTCTTGAGGGGAGAGGTTATTGGCGACTCGTCTAAGAGCGTTGATATTCTGAACGTAAATGAGGCGTCGCCTAAGCTCTATGGCTCCTTCATCTTGGAGCTTACTAAATGCCCTGGTTACAGCCTCCCTGTTAGATCCGATCATGGTACCTAGACGCTCGTGGGTGTAATGATGAGGTATCTTGATCTCCCTACGAGCCATTACACCCTCTTCCTCACAAAGCAGGAGGATGATGTTCGCCAGGCGGGCAGGAACATCCTTTAGCGTTATGTCTTCCATGCGGGCCTCATAGGAGCGAAGGCGCTCGCTTAGCAGATGCACCAGCCGGATCCCTACCTGAGGCTTCTGCTCTATGATGCGCTCCAGCTCTTCGCGGCGGATGCTTATTAGAACAGATGGCTCTATAGCTTGGGCGTATGCCTCTTGAAGCCGCTGAGCTGTGAGCGCCATCTCTCCAAACACCTCTCCAGGCTCTATTTCAGAAAGCGTAAGCTCTCTGCCATCCGCTGTTTTGTATAGTCGCACTCTTCCCTTCTTGAGGATGAAGAGCTTCTCACTTACATCCTCTGGGCTATAGAAGATCTCTCCTGCTTTTAGGTAAGTGTCCGGGTTTCGCCGCAAGAGTTCCCTTAGCTCCTCATCTGAAAAAGGCTCTAGGATATCTACCCTAGAGAGAACGTGTACCTGTTCCTCTTCTGGCATCATCTTTATACACTTCCCCATTGAGGGCTCTCTAGCAGAAAGTAGCTTATAAACCTTATGCCTAGAGAGAGCGACCTTCTCTCTTTTCGGTTGCTCACCAATCTGGAAAGTATTTTACAAGCGAGGCAGCAAGTGTGCTAAGAGCCTGTTTCATAAACGGTCGTATTTGGTACAAGCAGCGTGTATCAAAAACCTCCGTTTTTGTTACAGCTTTCGCCTTGTAGCTTATGCTACTGAAAAGGGTGCCTCCTGAGGGTAATATAGTTTAATCGCTGAAGAACGTCCGGGCGCACTTGTTGCCGCTAGCAATGGTGACGGCGATCATCGTCATTGGCCTCTTCGCTATCAAATCCCTCGAGTATCCGTTTAGCGGCGACACCAAAGTAAAGCCCAGTGCTTTCGAGCTTGTCCTGAGCAGGTTCGAGGCAGACTCGGATAGCTTGTGAGAATGCCATGCTCATAAGTAATCCACTGGCTCATAGATAAGGAAGCGTGGCCTACTCCCGCTTCTCATATGGGCCGTCCACCAAACTGGGCAAAAGGAAGGCCCGCCTCCTAGAGTCTTCGCGGGCCTTCAGGCCACCACTACTCTCAATATTTTTCCCCCCGCCTAGACGCCAGCCCCTGTCGAGTGTCAGCAGGGCGCGGAATGATACCTCGGGTGGTTTGTATTTCTAAATTGGTACCTGCGGAAAGCCCGAGGCCTTAGACGATGATGAGCCAGATGCCGAGAAATCGGGCACTCAGAGCATGCCCCGAAGCTTGCTTCGCCGGGAGCTGCCCGTAGAACGGACTAACGGACGAAGTTTGCGTCCTTTTTCAGACCTTTTATGTAAGCAGCGATAAGTTTGGCGCAGTTTTCAAGGT
>DASQSI010000290.1:0-3685 GCA_035642415.1 Rubrobacteraceae bacterium | reverse complement strand
CCCAAAGAGTAGAGTCTCTCCTCCAACTCCTCCCCGCTGAGCAGGCGAGCCCGGGAGAAACCGGTTACATCTCGCAGAAAAAGACGTCGCGCCCCATCAAGGCAAAGCAGGAGCATGAGGGCCGTAATGGGCTCCTCGACGGGCGGAACAAGGAGCAGTTGCCCCCCGATCTTGAGCTGCAAGACTAGGTTCATCCCATTATCAAGCTCCAGGATCAAATGCTTCGCCCTCCGCCGCGCCTCCATTATGGAGACCCCTTTCAGCCGTCGGACTAACTCCTCAGTTGAGGGCTGCTCCACGAGGGCTGCGTTCAGCACCTCAGCTCCTTCGATCTTCGACCCCGCGACGAGCTTGCGGAGATCCTCCTTTATAGTCTCAACCTCGGGAAGCTCTTGCACGGGATACCCTAAGATCCGACGGTCCGAACGGCGCTTACGAGCGGAGCCGCCTCCCCATAGACGGCCTTGTAGAGCCCATCGAGCATTACCGAACGGGCATCTAAAGAGAGCAGGGCGCCTTCACGCACCTTCTTTTGACCTTCCTGTTCCCTCGCGTAGGGGGTGATGGCCTCCATCATTATGCGAGCATGTGTCACATCCATCGTCACGTGGCTCGTGAAGATCTCCAGATCCTCGTCGGAGAGGTCGGTCGCCTTCTTCAAGCCCTCGGTGAGACGCACGTAGATCGGGGGTACCGGCCACTCGCTCGCCGGACCCATCGCTCCCAAGCCTAACCGTATGTCCGGGTGGCGCGTCAGCTCACGATGGGCGCTTATGTACAGCTGTATCTCCGGAATCGTCGATGGAGCCTCCCACTCCTCCTCGGTGAGGCCTAAAGCAGTGAGAAAGCGCCTGTAAAGAGCTGGATGGGTCTCTTCGGGGTTTAGTCGGCCGTACTCGTCGAAGAGGATCTCGGCAAGGGCAAGCTGAAGCTTTTCATCGTGGCCACAGTTGGAGATGAGGGACGCAAGGTACAATCTGCTCACCCGGACGTGACGGTAGTACTGGATCGCGAACGTCCTCACCCCCTCCTCGCTCGCGTCGCCTTCTCCAAACCGCTCCAGAAAAGGGTGCACCAGCGCTGGGTGCCCGATGACCTCTCGCTTTAACCATCCCAAAAACTCCCCAGGATTCAACAAAACCTCCTGCGCTGCCCGACACCCACAGTTTACCGCCCCCAGCCCCAAACGGCTGCTAGCGACAAGAGAAAAAGACGTATTTGCAGGTAATTCGTCAGTGTAAAAGCGCTGACTTGCGGTATAATCTGTATATGAGAGAAGTAAGAGGCCCCATGAGACAAGACTGGTTGAGCGTCCCGCGGCGGCGCGAGGAAGAGCGCCTCGACCCTCACGTTTACAAACGTGGGGTAAACGGATTAACGGTCGAGAAGGCCGTCGAGCGTACGTACCCGCGGGTAATGGAGATACTTGCTAGGAGCGGTGAGGAGTATTCGGAGTTCGAGGGACAGCTCGTTCGGCAGACGATCCGGGCGTGCCTCATCTCGCAGGTCAGCCGAGCGAACCTCTACCGCATCGCGGGCATTCTCGTCGCCGACCGGCGCGACGAGGGGGCACATCTCGGGCGTTCTCTTGCGCTGGCCTACGTAGCTTCCCTCAGGGAAGCTTTCCTCGCAGACCTCTCCGTCGGTGAACAGGTTACATCGCCTCTAGGCCCGGGCGAAGTACGCTACGTCTCTGGGAGCGGAGACCGCGCCGTAGTAAAGCTCGACGAGGAGCCTAACCGCGAGATCTGGCTGCCAGTCATCCAGGTCTTCAGGCTGAATCCCGAAGATACAAAGCGACGGGCTTCCTAACCGTTCCGGGAGTTTGGTCTTCATGCTTCGGTGGTGTTGGGGATAAACTCTCTTATGACGCGAAGCGATGAAGGGGTGGGTTGATGGAAGAGACTTCGACGGCCAGGGCCCGTGTCATCTGCAACCCGGCCTCCGGTGGCGGGACGTGGGAACCTAATCTGTTGCGTGAGGAGCTCTCCGGCTTCGAGTTGGACTGGGTTGAGACCGAAGGTTCGGAGCATGCGACGGAAGCTGCTAAAGAGTGGAACGATGGTCTGCTCATCGTCATCGGTGGCGACGGTACCATCAACGATGTCCTCAACGGCCTCGGTAAAGCCAGGTTCCCAGAGAATGTAACGCTCGCCCTTCTACCGGCCGGAACCGGCAACGACCTTGCGGCGACGCTGGCGGTGCCCGAGGATCCCGACGAGGCCGAGGACGTGATCCGTCGGAACCGGGTGCGGATCCTCGACGTAGCGCGGGTACACTCCGAGGGTATCGGCGAACGTTTTTTCATCAACGTAGCGACCGGTGGCATTGGAGCGGAGATCTCCGAGGCCAACTACGAGGATCTGAAGAGCAAGTGGGGCAAGCTCTCGTACCTTCGGGCCTCCCTGGAAATTGCCCGCAACTTCGATGTGAAGGAAATAACGCTATATCTGGATGGCGAGGAGCATAGGATGCGAGCCATCAACCTAGCCGTCGGTAACTGCCGCTATGCTGGGGGCGGCTGGCCGGCAGCCCCAAAGGCCAATCCCGAAGACGGTCTCCTGGACCTCGTAGTTATAGAAGATGTTGGCCTCAAGGAGATCCTCAACCTCACCCCGGCAGCGCTCGCCAGGTCAAACTACCTGGACAAAGAAGGCGTATTCTTCATGCGGGCCAAAGAGATCCAAGTAGAGACTCAACCGCCCGGCCTCGAGTTTACCGTTGACGGTGAGATCATCGGCAAAGAGCCTGCCGAGTTCGCGGTCATACCGCGTGCATTAAAGCTTATAGTCGGCCCCGGGTACGTCCCGGAGCCCAAGGAATAGAGCAGTGAGTAACGTCAAGGTGCTGCTCTTCGGCGCTGCGGCAGACCGAGCTGGTACCCGCCAGACCAAGGTGCCGATAAACCACGTGGCTACCCTCGGAGAACTCTGGTCCGTCCTTGCAGACCAGCATCCCCGCCTCGTCCCCATGCGCGAAACCTTGGCCTTCGCCGTCAACGGCGAGTACGCCAGAATGGAAGATACAGTCTCGCCCGGGGACGAGGTCGCAGTTCTACCACCCGTCTCGGGAGGCTAGTTGTTGTTCCAGATCCTCGAAGAACCCATAGACGTTAAGGCACTCATCGCCGGTGCCTTCCACCCAAGCTGCGGAGCGGTTACGAGCTTCATCGGGACGACGCGGGCGGACGAGAGCGCGGGCGCGAGAGTAGAGTACTTGGAGTACGAGGCATACCGACCGATGGCCGATAAGAAGCTCGAGGAGATCGGGGAGGAGATAAGGGAGCGCTGGGAGGTCGGCTACGTAGCGATCGTGCACCGGACAGGCCGGGTCGATCCCGGTGAGCCAAGCGTCGTCATCGTGGTGGCGGCGCCTCGCCGGGGGCCTGCGTTTGAAGCAAGTCGGTATGCCATAGAACGTATCAAGGAGATCGCACCGATCTGGAAGCGTGAGGTCTGGTCCGACGGCTACGTCTGGGTAGGTAGCCAAGTCGGCACTCGCGTCTCAGAGAAGCCGGTTACGTAGGGCTACGTCCTAGCGGCGATAGCTAGTTGGGTCCCGTTCGCCGACGTAGACCGCATGTTTATCGTTGCTCGAAGTCCCGACGGCGAGATGTATACTCAACCACCGTGAGTAAGGATCGTACTTCTTCAGGAGTGGATTTCGGCATCCGGGTCGGGGTGGT
>DASQSI010000289.1:0-3324 GCA_035642415.1 Rubrobacteraceae bacterium | reverse complement strand
TATTCGCACCTGTAGGTGCCCCTTTTGAGCAAGGTCGCTGAGCATCTGGTCTGCTTCGGAGATCGTGAGGGACGTTTTTGTTGCTGCCGCCAGGGGGGTAAGCTCTCCGTGACGCTCTAGCAGCTCCAGTAGTTCTTTTTCGCCCTGAATGCCGGAGGGCGGTTGTACCTTCCCCTTATGGCTGAGGGCGATCCTATTTCCTAGCCCCACAGCGACCGGCAGCACTGCTCCAAAGACTAGGATAAGCCACCAGTTGTAGTGGACAATTGCCGATAAGGGGATGGCCGAAAGCGCGATCGCACCGCCCCACACCAGCAGACCCTTGGTCGAAAGCGTTGGGCTCGGAAGAGACCTTGTCGCTAATTTAGTAGCACGAGTTCGTTTGCTGCGCGCACGCTCGCCCGGAACCTCAACAGTTAGAAATCTTGTGTCTAATCTAAAAGGGGCTTGGCTGCTTCGATGCCACTCTAGATCAGTTTGGCTAGCGTGGGCCCTTCCGTCCAAGGCTTATCCCCTCCTCTCCGCTGTTTGCGTCCTACTACCCACCTAGAGAAGACTTTGGTTTCCTGTTGTAATCACGAATGATCTACCTAGAAGATAAGAAGAGGTTAAGAGAGCAGCCCTGCTGCTCTAAACTAAGGTTCTAAGCCGTTCTCTACGTACAATGTATAGGGGTAGGACCTGGCGAAGGAGGTAAAGCGTGCGAGGCAGAGCCTTTGCTCTAGTGGCCGGCCTTCTTGTGATGATCATAATCTTGTTGCTGATCGCCGATGAGCTCCCGATCCCATAGAGAACGAGAAAGTCATTAGGGAAGATACTACGCAGCAGGCTCCGAGGGAGCAGGACATTACTCAGCAGCAGGAGAAGAAGGACAACAAATAGCCTAAGGACGTAGCAAGGAGCGGGTTTCTGGAAGACCCCGAACCGGCAACTCGTTCTCTTAACACACGCGTTTTAGCCTGTCTCAAAAACGGTCGTTTATGGGACACTTCTTTCTCCCCTATTGAAACAACGAGTTTACGCACGATTAACTGTCTCACAACCCATATGATTAAGGTCTCGTTACTCGGCTAACTGAATGAGTTTTGAGACGGCCCTAGCGTTAGCGAAGAACAGCTATTGGATAGAAGCTTGAACGTCTACTTCGTGGGGTCACAGCCGCTCGCAGACGAGCGGCGCTTACATCGCCAACAAAACCCTGAGTAGAGGCCTAGCGGTGAGCCCAACGAGACTTCTTCGCTTGTGGCATCCTTTGAGGTGACCGAAGCTATGCAGGTATAGGGCTGTGACTCAAAGCTTGTGAATCACATTTTAGGTGCCGATGAGTATTGGGTTCTCATTCAGTGTTCGGTTGTCGGTCGTTAGAGGAGGCTTTATATGTCTCGAACTCAGGACCTAATGATGTAGAGAAGATAGTTTGCAGGGCCCTGTCTTTGCCACCCTCCGCCACAAGAAAGTTTGGCTGGGCTTTGTCCAGGACTATAAAAGGCACCGGCCGGGCCTGAACTACCCGGTCTTCGTAGAGGATCGCTTCTACGAAAATGCCGGTTGAGGTTTCCTCGGACCAGGCTTGATCGAAGAGAAAGTTCCCCGTGCCATAGAAGATGGGCTTGCCCCGGTATATTTCTATCCCTTTGGGCCAGTGACAGTGGTCACCGACTAACAGATCGGCTCCTGCGTCCATCGCTGCGTGGGCGAACTCCACCTGTCCCGGCTCGGGCGTTGCGGTGTACTCAATCCCCCAATGCGGCATCACGATGATGAAGTCCACCTTGGGCCTCAAGTTCTTGATATCTTCCTCCATCACCCCCTCCTGAAGAGGTGTCGTGCCGGGGCTGTTTTCCGAAGCCCAGGACCACTCATAGCTAGGCACACCCTGGTAGGAGAGGACGCCTACCGTCAAGCCCCCAACATCAAAGAGCATAGGCTCGCGGGCGGCTTCGAGGTTCATCCCGGCCCCAGCGTGAGAGATGCCTGCGTCGTCAAGATGCCCCAACGTCTCTTCCAATCCGGGCACCCCTGCATCCATAATGTGGTTGTTTCCTAAGGTCACCCCGTCTATCCCGGCCTGATCCAGCTCAGGTAACAGCCGAAGGTCGCCGGTGAAGGTCGTTGCGTCGGGATGCCATTCTGCGTCCTTTATGACCGGGTTCTCGAAATTTGCCAGCGTGAGATCGGCGCTTCTCAGGTAGTCGCGGACCTTGCCGGCCCCTCCCTGGCGCTCGGCTGTGAACTGGTGGATGATGCCGAACTCTGAGGCACCGCTCGGCTCAGGCGTACGCCCCGTGACCGCAGCGTAGCCACCATCGAGCGGGAAGTTTAACCCCATGTTCTGCTGGATGACCATGTAATTCTGCCCGCGGTCCAGCACTATGTCTCCGCCTACTACTATCCGCTGTAGCTTTTTGGGATCAGGTGCAGCTGGGTTACCCGACGCTAAAGGGTAGTTCTCGAGTTCGGATGCATCCGGAGCTAGTAGAGTCTTGCCGTCTACCCCGAGAGCTTTGACTTCAGGGCTTACAGCATCCCACGGCACCAGCCCAACCGCGCCCGGCGTCCGGCTGACACTTCCCACCACAGCGGTGGCCGAATCGAAGTTTTCAAATTCGTCCGAGGAGCGGCCGAGCAGCTCGCCCACCGTCCCACTAAGCTGTTGCGGAACTGCCAGATCCTTGGTCTGCGAGAGCTCCTCAGAAGTTATGTTCTCTTGTGTTGAGGTGAGGTGTGTGACGGGAACGAGAAGCGTGCCTTCTTCTGAGTGGTCTTGCCTAGTGCTAGCGATACCGGATTGGTTATTACGTGAGTCTTCACCGATTATCTTGGCGCGCTCGCTAGGAGAGCAACCGACTACGGCCAACAGCCCAGCTCCCGCACCGAGGGCCAAAAACTCGCGCCGCGTCAGCTTGCGGCCCACTTATCACCTTTGTTCATACTGCTTCTCTTTCCTATCCCTAACCTGAGCAGTAGCGTACTCTAGCAATGGCTGTAAACACAACTGCCGTATACGAGCACTTGGGAAAGAGAAGCAGAGGGAACCCGTATGTCTCGCAATCAATGCCTTACTACTTGACAAATTTTATAAGTTTTGACACTGCTGGAGTCAACAGAGAGCTTGCACCTACTCTATGAGAACTGCTGCTGGCTCTATATAAGAAGAGCTCTCTGAAAGCAGAGATCTTCTTGGGAGCATGAAAAAGGAACTGGGCTCTTATAGCGCGACCCTCGCTCATAGAGAAGGTAGGAAGGCTCAGGGGTTCGGCTCGTCAATCCGAGAAATAGACTGCTCCAGAAATGTCAGCTGACGCTTCTGCAACGCTAGGATGT
>DASQSI010000288.1:0-11103 GCA_035642415.1 Rubrobacteraceae bacterium | reverse complement strand
ACGCTGTGCGTTCTGCTTCGGGTCGGAAGAAAGGGGGCTCGTACCGAACCATGGATTCCCTGAGATCCGTAGTGTAGAAGTAGCGCGACAGGTCTTTTTTCCAGCGACGGGCGGGTCGGGGTTTGTTAGACTGTGACTCCGGCAAGCGTCGTCTAGAGGCTTTAGGATAGCAAGAGCCGGGTTTGAGGAACACGTGAAAGGGACTGTATGGACGTAGCAGCGCGCAAGGTGACGCTGGAGCGGCTCGGGCTGACACGTTACGGGGCGGTGCACGAGAACCTGCCGCCTGCGCGGTTGATCGAAGCGGCCGTCAGACGTCGTGAGGGGATGCTTGTTAGCAACGGAGCGCTCGTCGCCAAGACCGGCAAACGCACGGGCCGCTCGCCGAAGGACCGCTTTATCATCGAGGACGACGTGACGCGCGATAAGGTCGATTGGGGGCCCGTTAACAAGCCCTTCTCGACGGAGGCTTTCGAGGCTATCCTCGGTAAGGCTACCACCTATCTCGGCGCTCTCGAGGAATTCTACGTCATTGACGCCTATGCAGGCGCCGACCCGAGGTATAGGCTCAACGTGCAGGTCGTGGCCGAGTACGCCTGGCACGCCCTCTTCGCCCGTCAGCTGTTCAGACGCCCTTCACGTGAGGAGCTCGAAGATTTCGAGCCGGAGTGGACCGTTATCTCCGTACCCGGCTTCCTTGCCGAGCCCGAGGACGACGACACCGAATCCGAAACCTTCGTGGGCCTAGACTTTTCGCGCAAGGTTGTGCTCGTGGCCGGCTCCGGGTACGCCGGTGAGATAAAGAAAAGCATCTTCAGCGTCCTAAACTTCGTGCTGCCGACCGAGTTCGGTGTCTTGCCGATGCACTGCTCGGCGAACGTTGGCGAACGGGACGACGTAGCACTGTTCTTCGGTTTGAGCGGGACCGGCAAGACTACGCTCTCGGCGGATCCCGGACGTGGACTCATCGGGGACGACGAGCACGGCTGGTCTGATGAGGGCGTCTTCAACTTCGAGGGGGGCTGCTACGCGAAGACCATAGACCTCTCGGGAGAGAAGGAGCCACAGATCTACAACGCCATCCGCTTCGGGAGCGTGCTGGAGAACGTGGCCATGGACCGCCAGAGCCGCGAGGTGGACTACGAGGATGACTACATCACCGAGAACACCCGCGCCGCCTACCCCCTGGAGTACATCGACAACTACGTGTCCTCGGGCACGGCGGGTCATCCCCAAGCGGTACTTTTCCTCAGCGCCGACGCTTTCGGGGTCTTGCCTCCCATAAGCATGCTCGACCCCGAGCAGGCCGCTTACTACTTCCTCTCCGGCTACACTGCCAAGCTCGCCGGCACAGAGGCTAACATGGACAGTGAGGTCGAGGCGACGTTCTCGACTTGCTTCGGGGCGCCGTTCTTGCCCCTGCCGCCGACAACCTACTCGACGATGCTCTCCAAGAGAATGCGCGAGCATGGCGCACGCTGCTACCTCATAAACACCGGCTGGTCGGGAGGGCCTTACGGGGTTGGAAGCCGTATGGACATCGACGCGACGCGCGCCATGGTCCGGGCAGCTGTCGAGGGCAAGCTCGATGACGCCCAAACGTGGCAGCATCCCATCTTCGGTCTTCACATCCCCAAAGAGGTCCCCGACGTCTCTTCCTACGTCCTCAATCCCCGCAGCACCTGGGATGATAAGGAGGCCTACGACGAGCAGGCCAGGAAGCTTGCAAGCCTCTTCGCCGAGAACTTCAAGAAGTTCGAAGATGAGGTGGACGAGGAGGTCTTGAAGGCGGGGCCGACGGCTTAGCGGTCGCCTACCGGCAGCTGATCGCCGCCTTCTCCCTCGGCGAGACCGAGGCGGCGGGCCAGAGGCCCGGCAGTCGTGGCCTGCAGGAGCAGGGTGACGAGGACAGCGAGAGCAACCATCGAGACGGCTATGTCGGCGCCGGGTACGTTCTCGGACAGGAGCAGAGCGGCGATGGCGGCGGGGATGACGCCGGTCTCCCTGCACCAAGCGAGGAAGATGATCTCGTTTCTAGTCCACCTTCCGCGCCGGTCGGGTAAGAGGCAGGCGAGCACTGTCAAAGGCCGGGCGACGAAGATGAAGACGGCCATTACCACGAGGCCGCCCGTGAGGTGCTCTCCGAGCGTCTCGAAAGGCATATTGATACCCAGGGTGATGAAGACGAGCAGGACGGCGATCTCGGCGACCTGGCTTGCGAACCCTTCGAGGAGGTAGGCATGCTCGTCATGCTGGCCGAGGTGAAGTAACTCCATGTTCCCCACGATCAAGCCCATCATGAAGGCGGCCAGATAGCCGGACCCGCCCAGAGTTTCAACCGAGAAGTAGCCCAAAGCGACCACAGCGAGGATTGCCACCGCTGGTGATTCGCGCCACGCTCCGCCCTTGCGGGAGGAGATCAGGTACGAGAGCACGACGCCGGCTACGACCCCCATCAGGGTGCCCAAAAGTAGAGCGCGCACAAACTCGAAGGCGGGTACCGAGAGCGTGACCTGGCCGGAGGCGAGCGCTCCGGCCACCGCGAGCGTCAGCACCGTCCCGACGGTATCGTTGAACCCAGACTCGGCAACAACGGTCTGGGCCACCTTGGGCTTCAAGCGAATCTCGTCGAATAGCGGTATGAGGATGGCGGGGTCTGTGGCAGCGAGGACTGCACCGACCATGAGGGCCACCAGGAGAGATACGCCGAAGACCGGAGCGACGATCAAGGCAACGATGAGCGCGGTCAGAAATACGCCCGGTAAGACGAGGAGACTCAAGCCCACGGCGGTGCGCGACAGCACGCGCAGAGAGATCTCTGTGCCACCGTGGAAGAGGATCAGGGAGACGCCGATAGTAAAAACCAGCTGCGCTCCGACCCCTTCGAGCGGACTCTCCACGAGCCCCAGGGCCGAAGGGCCGATCAAGGCTCCCACCGCGACGAGCACGACCATCTCGGGGAGCCGCAGCAGAGCCGCTATGGCCTGCGAGATCAAACCCGCCCCTATAACGAGGCCGAAATCTCTGAGAATCTGCTCGGTCTCCACCATGACAAGAGTATAAAGCCCGATCTCCACACGTCTGACCAGTGGTCGGACCGTCAACCGCATCTTCCGGGTAGCCTGAACAAGCTCTATGGGCGACGACCGGTGTGCACCGGGCAGCGCGTAGACTGTACAATCTCCCCTAAAGGAGAAGGTAGAGAAGAGTGCGATGAATGCTCGTAGACCCCGCGAATTTCGAGGTATAAGACCTCTGCAAGCTGCTTCTAGGCTCGGTGATGCTGAGGCCCATAGCCTGGACCTCCACATGAGTCCAGAGGGTATCCGTAGCCTGGCCCTGTTGAGCTTCTTAACTGTGGCCTCGTGTAAGCCCTCGGTTCCAGGGTGCAAAAATCCCCCTAACCCGCCGCTCATCTTGTAGCCTTCGGAGGTAGGCATGACCTCCAAGCGAAGCATTCGTAGTCCTGTTCCGCTTTTCTCCCGTTAGGCTGTCGAAGGCCTTGGGCACCAATCCGTCCCAAGGCTCAACCAGGGCCCAGTCTTTCTCGAGCTCCTTCACAGCTGCGAGGAGCGCTACGAGGCGGCCATACGGGTGATAGCCTCCCAAGCGAGGGCTATTCAGCATCGTACCTGAACACACGAGGTTCCGAGAAGATTCACTACCAGGCAACAAGGTGCTCCATAATGTTACAAGCTCCCAGCAGTCGACAAGTTTCTAGGATACATAACATCAAGTATTTCAGCGCCTTGTCGTAAGCGTTTTATTTAACTAAGTTCTCGTTAAACCTAGTTATATTTCCTCTAAAGCACATACTTCCCTGCAAAATCAGCGCATGTTGGGGTGTAGCATGAGCGATATTGCTCATGGAACGCCTTGGGAGAAGGTCATAAATGGACGGACACCGGGCGTTGAGGCTAGTTCACCCACACGTCGCGTCAAGGCTATCTTAAGATGTGGAGCTGGCCGAGACCAAAGCCGGCCTTACTTTTTGGCCTCGCAAGCGTGCGCTTTGGACTTCTGTGCGCTTTTGTCCTCGCGGCGGGCGTGACTCTCTTTACCTGGTGGCCAAACGCCACCTACAAGCCCATTGTCCACCAGGAGTCAATGAGCAGCACTGTCAGTAAGGACCTAGAGCAGATAGGTTTGCAGACCCCAAAGCTGGATGAGCAACTCGACCAGATCCCCATTGTTGTACGGTCCGCCCTCGCCTTGGAGGGTGTAGGAGGAGAACAAAGTGGTGCTGCTTCAGTACCGCCCAGCGAGGAGCACACTAGTAATGCGTTGGCTAATGTACCTGCCAGGTCCGACTCGGCGGCGCTCCCTGCTTTCGACGCGACATCGACTTACAAAACTGCAGCAGCGCCTATAGCCTCGGGGCAGCCTGATGGTCCGCCCACCGTACCAGCTATCTCGCCCAACGGTGGGGCAGTGGCAACTGAGGTCCCTGCCAGCGCTCCTTCGAAGATGGAAGACGTTCCGCAGCAGACGCCTCCTAAGGAAGAACCTCCCAAAAAAGAATCGTATCCAGGCCTCTCACACTCACCTATCGATCCTCCGCGCGCTGAGCATCAGCCCATCTCGCAAGATGGCGACGGGGCAGTGGCAACTGAGGTCCCTACCAACGCTCCTTCGGAAATGGAAGATGTTCGGCAGCAGATGCCTCCTGAGAAAGAATCTTATATAGACTCCCCACATCCACCTATCGATCCTCAGCACACTGAGCACCAGCCCCCGCCTGGAGGACCTCCCACCGGGCAGGTGCCTTCAGAGCTTTCCCCTTCAACGCAGATGAATGAGCGATAGCTCCGCCCCGGCTACACAACACGGCCTAGACAGAGAGATACCTATTCGTACCACGACGGGTACCACTAACCTGTGTCCCTCCCTGGCCCTCCGAGAGCGCTGAATTCTTCACAAAAGCGGGTTTTGTCTCCCCTTATCTCTACGTGTCGGCTCGTATCTGTGAGCGTAGAGGCTCACAATCCGGTTCCCTCCGGGGAGGGTGGGTTCGAGTCCCACTTCCGCATAAGCCGAAATCCCTGCAAAACGGAAGACTAAGCGTCGCTCCTCATGATTGCCTGTTGCTCGCGCCGTTACCTCCCATTCCCCAGGGCGACCCCGGGAAGTTGTTCCTCGTAGAGCTGACGACGAACCACTAAAAGTCATCCGCGGGCAACTCGAAGATGGTCTCCACCTTGGTGTAGTTGCCGGCGAGACGCCCCAACGGCTGGAGCTTGGCTATGTTTATGCGGCCGTCCTCGTAGAGCTCGTCACAGACGTGGAAGCGCACCATCCTGCCTATGACCATGTGATCAGTACCCAAAGCCAGAATCCGGTCCAAAAGACACTCCATGCCCACGCTAGCCTCCTCGACCCTAGGAGCCCCAACAACCTCGCAAGGAGCCGGGGTGAGGCCCGCCTTCTCGAACTCGTCGGCCTTGGGCGGATGGCTCTTGGACGATTCGTACATCATGTTCGCGAGGGGTAAGGAGACGATGTTGATGACGAACTCCCCCGTATCTTCGATGTTGCTCAGCGTGTCTTTGGCGGGCCCGTCGGCCCCAACTCGCGGACCGAGGCTTATGCACAGCATCGGTGGTTGTCGGGAAGCCACAGTAAAAAAGCTGAAAGGCGCTAGGTTACGGATCCCTTCCTGGCTTAGAGTTGAGGTCCAAGCTATCGGCCGGGGGACGACCGAGCCTATCAACAGCTTGTATAAGCTTTGCTGGTCGAGATCCGACGGGTCTATGATCAAGGCGTTCCTCTCTAGATTTTTACATCTGGCCTTGATTTTAAGGTTCCGTGGTTTTCGGTGCAGGCTGGGAGAATCCGCACTGCAAGTCTACTGTTTTTCGCTTTGGTATAGTGACCATCACTGTGTATTTCCCCAAAGTCTCCTAAATCTTCGAGTTGCCCGCGGACGACTGCTGACCCTCTAATGGGTATTCCATGCGTAGGCAGCTCTACGAAGGAAAGACGAGTAGAGGTCCTGCCTACCGGGTAAGGTTGCCCGGATGGACCCAGCAGTAAGCCAAGCACCAGGAGGAGAAGAGGTGTCGGACAAGAATGTCGACAAGGTGAGAGCCGAGCGGTCGCAGCGCGGCCAGATGGGGCAGCGATACCTGGCGTCGGGCGAGATGGTCTCGATGCGTCTGTGGGAGAACGAGCAACCCGGTGAGCCCAAGCCCGAGGTGGCCCGCGATTACGAGACCGTGGGCTACGTCCTTGAGGGGCGCGCAGAGCTGCATCTGGAGGGAGCAGTGATACAGCTCGCCCCTGGAGACTCCTGGACGGTCCCCAGGGGTGCCACGCACACGTACAGGGTCCTCGAACCCTTCACCGCCGTCGAGGCGACCAGCCCGCCAGCTGAGGAGCGCGGCCGCGACAGCACGTAGGAGCGTTTGGCCAACTCCACATACGACGTGCGTTCGAGCAGTTCGTTAAGCACCGCGTAGCGATGCTCGCGCTCGTCTGAGCAAGCCAGAACCTCGCGCCGCCGCCTGATCTCGCTTGCTGGGTATCTCTCCCTCGTCAGGCAGGGCAGCGAACACGTTTTGCGCAGAACCGGATAGCCTTAGAGCTACTTACCTCCTTATGTTTGCTCACTAGCGACGGCTCGTCGCTCTTCGGGTCGCTCCGCGGTAATGTCCTCCTGATACGTCTCTGAAGCCAGGTAAGTCGCCACGATGGTTATGAGGGCCAGGACGGACGTGTACAAAGCGATCAGCCACCAATGACCACCTCCCAGCGCCAGCAGCGAAGTGGCGATGAGCGGTGAGATGCCGCCCCCCACTATCGACGCCATCTGGTAGCCAAGCGAGGCCCCACTGTAGCGAAGGCGCGTGCCGAAAAGCTCGGAGAAGTAGGCCGCCTGCGGACCGTACATCGGATCGTGGCCGATCCAGAGGCCCACCGAGATAGCCAACCATATCAGAACCGATGACCTGGTGTCCAACAGCAAGAAGAAGGGGAAGGAGAATATGAGCGAGAACACCGCGCCGAACATGTACACCGGACGCCGACCCAACCGGTCGGAGAGCGCGCCGAAGGCTGGGGTGGTGAAGAGGCTGACGGCAGCAGCGATGACTACGCCCAGTAAGGCCGTACTCCGCGGCAACCCCAGTTCCCTGGTAACGTAGTCGAGCACGAAGACGGTGAGGATGTAGAAGATCCCGTTCTCGGCGATGCGCATGCCCATGGCCAGGAGAACGTTCCTAGGATGGTGGCGCACCACGTCTACGATAGGCATCTGGGCCTCGGTGTGGCTCTCTTGGACCTGCCTGAACGCTGGCGACTCCATGATCCTCAGCCGGACGAAGAGGCCCACCGCTATCAGGATGGCGCTAGCCAAGAACGGCACCCGCCAACCCCAACTCAAAAACTGCTCCTGGGAGAGCAAAGAGGCCATTGGGAGGAGTACCGCGTTCGCGAGTAAAAGCCCCGCAGGAACACCCATCTGGGGCCAGCTACCATAAAAGCCTCGCCTCCGCTCGGGGGAGTGCTCTACCGCCAAAAGTACTGCACCGCCCCACTCTCCACCGACGCCCAAGCCTTGGACCGTACGCAGCACGACGAGCAGGACCGGAGCCCAGATCCCGATTGTGTCAGCCGTAGGCAGAAGGCCTATGAGGAACGTCGCTATCCCCATGATCATCAGCGAGATGACCAACATCGCCTTGCGTCCGACCCTGTCACCGTAGTGGCCGAAGATTATGCCTCCTATGGGGCGGGCGACGAAGCCGACGCCGTAGATGCCGAAGGAAGCTAGCGTCCCTACAAGCGGATCAGCATATGGGAAGAACAACTGGCCGAAGACCAAGGCAGCCGCTGAACCGTATAAGAAGAAGTCGTACCACTCGATGGTGGTGCCTATGAAGCTCGCCGCGATAACCTGTCGAAGTGATTGCGTCTCTCCCTCTCGTTGTCCGCCGATTCTTTCCAAGGTTTCCCCTTTCCTTAGCCCAAGAACCTAATCTATCCCTTCCCCAACGAAGCCTCTTCGCATCACCTCCTCAGGGCGGGTGCCCTTCTTCACCGTACTATCACGACCATCCCGAGATCTCGTAGCCCAAGACAGCCGGCCTCGGGAAGAGGTTTCGTCCTTGGTCGCGTGCTGGCCCGGTGGGGCAACCGCCGCACGGTGGCATCTGTAGGAGAACTTCTCCGCCTTGGCTCGGGGACGGGCATCTCTTCCTCAAGGTTGGTCCCCGGACCTTCCAGGATCACCGCCCGCATCGAGCCGTCTTCTACCACCGCGATATCACCACTTTCCTCTCAGTGTAGAACTCGACGCCGTCTCGCCCGGTGGCGTGCAGGTCCCCAAAGAAGGAGTCCTTCCAGCCGGTGAACGGGAAGTAGGCCACCGGGGCGGGCACGCTCACGTTCACCCCGATCATGCCGCACTCAACCTCCCGCCTGAACTTTCTCGCTGCAGCGCCATCTTTGGTGAAGATGGCCGCCGCGTTGCCGTACTCGGAATCATTGATGGCTCGTATGGCCTGATCGAGGTCCTCCATGCGCTCGACGGCCAGGACGGGGCCGAAGATCTCTTCGCGGGCTATCTCCATCTTCGGGGTTACGTTATCGAAGATGGTGGGGCCGAGGAAGAAGCCTTCGTCGTCTTCTCCGTAGTTCTCCCTGCCGTCTACGACGAGGCGGGCTCCTTCCTCTTCGCCCTGGGAGATCCAACTGGCGATGCGTTCCCTGGCCTCGGTACTCGTCACGGGGGTTATGCTCGTTCCCGAGTCTAGGTCCTGGTTCAGACCCGAGCCTACCCGGGCCCCTTCCGCTATGGTGGCCAGCCTCTGTACCAGCTCGTCCCCGATCCCTCCTACCGCAACCCCTACGCTGCCTGCCAAGCATCGCTGCCCGCCGTTGGAGAAGGCCGAGGAGAACACCCCTGCGGCCGCGGTCTCAAGATCCGCATCAGGCATCACCACGATGTGGTTCTTGGCCCCACCCAAAGCCTGGACCCTCTTGCCCCGCTCGGCCGCCCGCCGGTAAATATTCCGGGCCGCGGCGGAGGAGCCGACGGACGAGATGGCCTTGACCCGCGGGTGATCTATGAGGCCCTCCACCGTCTCTTTCGCCCCGTGCACAACGTTAAAGACGCCGTCGGGGACACCGGCCTCAGAGAAGAGCTCCGCGAGGCGGAGCGCCGAGAGCGGCGTGCGTTGGGAAGGCTTGAGAATAAAGGTATTACCGGTGGCTATTGCCAAGGGGGCGAACCACAACGGGATCATCACCGGGAAGTTGAACGGGGTCACAGCGGCGACCACCCCCAAAGGCTCCCTATATAGAGCGACATCTACCCCTTTGCTCACCTGATCCAGGGTCTCCCCCTTCATCAGGGTGGTCATGGAGGCCGCAAGCTCGACGACCTCTATCCCGCGCCAGATCTCAGCCTTAGACTCCTCTACATGCTTGCCGTTTTCGCGGGTACACAGCTCAGCGAGCTCTTCTACGTGCTCCTCCAAGAGCACCTGGAGACGGAACATCTGCCGGGCCCGGCGGGTAACGGGCTCCTCTCGCCACTCCTCGAACGCTTCCGCTGCGGATCGCACGGCCCGGTCCACGTCAGCGGCCCCCGAAAGCGGCACCAGGCCCAAGAGCTCCCCTGTCGCCGGGTCTGGGACTTCCAGTTCGTCCTCTACTTCCGCGGCGACCGGGTTGCCCCCGACGAAGTTCTTGAGAACTTCCATGGCTACCCCTCCCCTTTTGTGTTTCCCCGTTAGCTGCACATGCAGCTTTCACGAACTACTATGCCAGGTACTTAAAAGGAATTCAAGCTATTGAACAGGTCAGTCGTACGTTTTTCGCCGGCGCCGCAGTATCCACAGGAGGCCTCCGACTACTACAGCAGCTAACACCATGTACTCGATGATCGATGCATACTGCTTTACGAGCGGCCACTGTGCACCGAACTCCCACCCCAGCCCGATAAACGCTCCGTTCCACAAGGCGCTGCCGAAAGCGGTGTAGACCGTGAACTGCCAAATCGGCATACGCTTGATGCCCGCCAGTACCGAGATAGGCGCTCCTGTACCGGGAACAAAGCGGCCAAACAGGATGGCCTTCCTACCGTGGCGCTCAAACAACTTACCCGCAGCGTCTAGATTCAGCTTGAACACGAGTTTGTTGAAGCGCTTGTCGATACTCCTGCCACGCTGACGCAGGCTTTCACCGCTCCAGAGCCCCAGAAAATAGAGGAGCAGCGAGGCGGCCACCGACCCTGCCGTTGAGGCCGTTAGCACCGAGACGAGCAAAAAGCGCCCCTGCCCGACCAAAAAGCCGGCGAGGGGCAAGGTCAGTTGAGTGGGGATCAACATGTTCATGTTTCCCAATGCTGTCAGGAAAAACAAGCCGATGTAGCCGAAGGAGTAGACGATCTCGATGGCCCACTGCGTAACATCGGCAAGCAAGTTGTTAGAGTACCTCCCGGCTCAGGCAGACGTAGAAACCATCGAGGATGGCGCGATCCGATACGCGTTTTCCAGAGCCCTCGATACTAGCCGGGCCCCTATTCTTGCGCCCAGTGTTGTGGAAGCAGCTAAACATTAAGGTACGGCCTCCAAGCAGATATCTGAGTTGGTGTTGAGGCCGATCTCAAGTGATCTTGGCACCGCCCGCACTCTTGCGCCAGTACTGCACTCCAGCGGCAAAGGCCAACATAACAAGCACAGCGCATGCTACCATCGATATCGTTATCCCTGCCTCAAGCGCCTCCGACTCATACCTCAGCTCTACCTCGTGCTCTCCCTCTGGAATAGGTACCGAACGTAGCAGTTGATCTGTGGCATATACCTCTGCAGGCTCCCCATCTACATAGGCCTTCCATGCAGGGTAGTACACCTCGCTGAGCACCAGTAGCCCCGCAGAACCGCTCGAGGTCTTCAGCTTCATGCTGTTCGCCCCATACTCCTCTACCAAGGCTTGCTCGGTCGAGGAACCACCGGGGGGCTGGGACATCTGTTGTGGGGGGTCTTCTTCCAAGAGAGCCTCCTGTCTGGGGTCGACCTCTCCTGAGCCAAGCAGCCTTAGGGTTTCTTTGGGGTTTTCTTCTTTGCGCGCTGAGTGGACGATCCAAGCTCGTGGCAGTGC
>DASQSI010000287.1:0-4127 GCA_035642415.1 Rubrobacteraceae bacterium | reverse complement strand
CCGTGGATGTTACGGTAGAGGAGTTAGGCTGCAAAAGGAAATTAGGATGAAGCAACAAACGATCAAAGGTGAGGCAGTCCCCTCGCTAGGCTTGGGTACCTACCGGCTTACCGGCGAGGAGTGCACGAGGGCGGTGGAGTTCGCCTTAGCTCTAGGCTATCGGCACATCGACACCGCCCAGATGTACGGCAACGAAGCAGAGGTGGGGCGGGGCATCCAAAATTCAAGGGTCGCCCGCGAGGAGGTATTCCTCGTGACTAAGGTATGGCCCAGTGACTTCTCTCACGACCGGGTGATCGGCACGACTCACGAGAGCTTGAGGAAGCTGCGTACCGATTACATAGATTTGCTCTTGATGCACTGGCCGAGCCAAAGCGTGCCCCTCGATGAGACTTTGGGTGCCATGAGGGAACTGCAGGAGGAGGGGAGCATCAGGCACATAGGGGTAAGCAACTTTTCGCCCTCGATGGTCAAGGAGGCAGCGCGATACGCTGGGATCTTCTGTAATCAGGTCGAGTACCATCCCTACAAGGGGCAGGACAAGCTTTTGGAACAGGCCAAAGAGCTGGACTACCTGCTAACCGCCTATCAACCCATCTCTCGGGGGGAGATCTTGGACGATGCGACGCTGCGAAAGATTGGAGAAGCCCATGGCAAGAGCCCGGCGCAGGTGGCTTTGCGGTGGCTGATTCAGCAAGAGCATGTTGCTGCCATCCCCAAGGCACGAAGCGAAGATCACCTGAAGAACAATCTCGACGTGTTCGACTTCCGGCTCTCCGATGAGGAGATGAGGCGGATCTTTGAGCTGGCCTACTAGGGAGCGCCAGCGAGAGAGCAAAATTGGGCTTCTCCTAGAACCCCAACTGTATTGTCACGTCTAAGCCTAGAGGAAATACTGGGTTTCGAAGCGGCTTCTACGCTGTGTCCACAAGGCGCTGTAACCCCCTCTCTTAGGCGCGACGAAAAAAGAGGCCTGCTTGTAGAACCTTTCTGTTCCTTGGAAAAGGTACCCATGCCGCTTTGGTTGCATCGCTAATATCAGGTGATGACTCACCGTATATTATTTGCTACAATGCGAGCATGGAACCCGAACAGCTAAAGGCGGCTATTGAAAGGTCCGGTTGGCTGCAGCTTGAGTACGTGGAGCCCGAGGGTAACGGCAACTTCGATGGAATCTACGCTGCCGTACTCGACACCCACAGCGTTTTGCAGACCCCCTACCTGGTGCCGCTCAAGCGGGATTTCCTCGAAAGTAAGAGCCCGCAGGAAGTAGTCGAGGTAGTCGAGAGCTACGTTGCTGAGACCCAAAGATGGGGCACTGACACCTCCGGGATTTGACGAGCCTCCTGGACTACTCTCAGGGGCATCGGGTGTAGACAACAGTAGCCCCCGCCTACGGAAGCAAGCTGTGCGGCGATTTGCCACCGACGCTTGACGCGGGCTTGAGGCTATAGCAAGGATTAAACAAACGGTCAGGAAAGCACGTGTTTGCAGCGACTTTGCATGGTCAATGTTGATTCTGAATACCCGTCGCCTATCGAGCATTACCGATCGTCGCCACACTTATCGCCCGGAGGTTGCTTGCAACAACAGGCTTACCCCTTCTCGGCCAAATTCGGCAATCCAATGAATAGAGGCAACCTCTCTTGGTAGTTGCGCATCTGGTAAATTAGGGGCTTAAATGAACGAAACATTCGGCTGGGTACCGTTTTTTGGCATCGCGCTCCTTATAGTAGCGTGGACGTTAGCGATAATCCTTTTGTATCTACGCCGAAAGAGGTAAAACCGCAACTATGGCGGCGTAGGATTGTTCGTGTTGTCCTTGGTGCCTTTCAGGCGATCAGCTCCGGTACAGGTATTCGGGGCAGTGTTTGTACTTGATGAGGTGCAGGTCCTCGTGGGGGATGGCGAAAAGGCCGTCTTGGTTGTAGAGGTGCCAGTACTGCAGGCCTTCCGCCAATTTCACGAACGTTTTGCCGGTAGCTTCCGAGCAGTCGGATTCAGGGGTACCCGGTTCCGTGTCGATTTCGACGAGGGGTAAGCCCGGCGTCCATAGCGCAGCGAGACATAAGGCGGCAAAGACCGATCCAACGTAGGCGATTACCAGAGCGGGGAAGAACCACTCATTGCGCCTCCGCATCCTCGCGTAACCTACCAAAGTCCCTCCCCCCGCGGACAACAGTATAAACGCAGCAAGGTACCCGGCGTCGTTCCGACCGTTGATGGGTGTGGTGCTCCAAATAAAGAATACTGCTACCGGAAGCAAGATGAACAAGAGCAAGCTCCACAAGCTTCCGTTCAGGGTTTCGCGCCTATCGTTACGATAGGGCCTGCCCTTACGCCGTCGTAGAAAAGTTAAGGTCAACGAGGCCATGCCCGCTCCCAGAACGGCCGAAACCAGCGACAAGTATACGAGTTTGATTCCGGTCGCTATAACTACCGTGTGATTAATCAGCGATAGGGCCTCCCAGACCGTGGTGAAATCGGTGTAAGGGAAGAATGGGTCCCTCCACAACTGGATGCCGAGCGCCACGAACCCTAAGGGGTAGAGCGTGACAGCCGGGATACCGACATATAGAAGCACCAATTCAACGATGTCTCTGCTTTTTCTACCAGCTTGTATAGGCCTCTCCACTTGCATGGGCGTCTCCTCGGAAGAGCTCGGAAAGTAAGGTTAACTCATTTCTAACTTGTCCGGAATCCTTTTAGGCACCTCGGCTTTTTCTCTCGATTCTTCTAGTTGGAAACGAGCAGTAACCTGCTTAGACTTGCAGCACGGCTTCTTTGCAGCGACCCCAGCCGACAAGGAGGAGGCAGAGCATGCATGAGCACCCGCGCAGGGCACGTTCGAGATGAAGACCCGGGACGAGAAGCTGTACCAGGAGACCAAAGGAGGGAGAGCTACCGTGTTTCTCTCGTCCGAGAATCGACTGCTCCCCGGAGCGCGTCCTAGGGTGAGACGATGACTATCACGCTATACGATTCCCGAGTGTCTCCGAACGCACGCAAGGTTCGCCTGCTTGCAGCCGAGCTGGATATCCCGTTGACGCGCGTGGCTCTGGACCCTCAAAAAGGCGAGTTTCGCTCGCCCGAGTATCTCGCGAAGAACCCCAATGGCAAGGTTCCCATGATCGAGGACAACGGCTTTGTCCTCTGGGAGTCGGCCGCGATCCTGAAGTATCTAGCCGCGAACCAACCCGAGCGGGGTCTAGTACCATCGAGTCTCAAGGAGCAGGCGCAGGTCGATCAGTGGCTGTTTTGGTGGACCGCGCACCCTGAGTCGGCGTTGAGTCGCCTCACCTACGAACGCAGAATCAAACCGTTCCTCGGCCAACCCGGCAACGATCCGAGCATCGTCGCCGAAGCCGAGGCTGCGCTGGACAGGTTTCTGCCCGTTCTCGACGCACAGCTTGCTGGCAAGGAGAATATCCTTGGAAAGCTCAGCGTCGTGGACTTCGCCGTTGGCCCGTGGCTTGAAATAGCTCCGACGTTCCTAGAGGTCCACCTCGGTAGCTATCCAAACCTGATGACCTGGCTGAAGCGGATGCAGGCGAAGCCTTACTGGAAAGAAGCGTAGGCTCGGCCCGGAGATAGAGCAGGCAGCTGATTGGTGTGCTCCTGGTGGCGCAAGCTGTTTCGCTAGAGGTTTAGCAACCTAAGCGCCCCATGAGCGGATTGCAAGCACAGCCTTTTTCCGCTTTTTAGCGTCTAAAGCTTAGGAACAGGACGATTCTAACCCTAAACTTCAAGCGCAACCCCTAGCGCTAGTCGAGCGTTTACATCGCTTGGGTAAATACTCATAATGCCGCTTAGGTCCGTAGCCACGGTGGATTGGGAGTTGAGGAGTGATGGATTTCATTGATGTCGGCACTCTCGTTGTTGGCGTTATTACGCTCGTTGTTGCTGCGCTTGCCCTACGCAGCGGGCGCAGGGCTGCGCACTTAGCCGAGGAGCGTAATGAATATCTACTTCAGGAGCAGAATCGCCTGGGGGCCTTGCGCGAAGAGCACAAGGGTCTGCGCGAAGACTTACAGAGGGAGCGCCAAGCCCGCTGGAGCCTGCAGGAAGAGCTGACACAGGAACGCCAGGAGCGTCTGGAGGCACAGCAGAAGGCTGAGCAGGCAGTG
>DASQSI010000286.1:0-5235 GCA_035642415.1 Rubrobacteraceae bacterium | reverse complement strand
TAGAGAAGACGGTTGGGCGGAGGTCTCAGAGCGGTAGGAAGAGTAAGAAGATGAATCGACGCCGAAGACTCTGGTTCAAAAGCGCATCCCAGTATCATGAAAAGAGCGCCAGGGGCGAAGTTCCTCGTCCTTCAAATACCTCGACCACCAATACCAACCGATCTGCCATCGCCAGCTTCTTCCCTGGCTACTTCGCCTTAGTGATGGCCACCGGCAGCGTCTCACTCGCGGCGTATTTACTCGGGATGGAACGCATTGCGCAGGTACTATTCTGGATAAATATCGCCGCCTACATGACGCTGTGGGCGATCACACTAGTTCGCTTGTTCCGCTACCATGCTCAGTTCGTCTATGATCTGACCCATCATGCTAGTGGTGCCGCGTTCCTGACCACGGTGGCGGCGACATGCGTGCTGGGTACTCAGTTTGCTGTTCTGACACCGTACAAGACACTTGCCGTAAGTCTCTGGTTTGTGGGCATCGCGCTGTGGATGGCGCTGATATATACCTTTTTCGTGGCAGTGACGGTGCGTGAGTCCAAGCCGACACTTGAAACCGGAATCAGCGGCTCTTGGCTTCTGGTTGTGGTCTCGACCGAATCCATTTGCGTGCTTGGTACGTGGGTGGCCCAAGAAATTGACGCTACCGACCTCGTCCTTTTCATCGCATTGCTCATGTATCTGCTCGGGGCAATGCTCTATATCCTCCTTGCTTCGTTAATTTTCTACCGCTGGATCTTCTTTAACATGGAAGCGGAGGCACTCGCGCCGAACTACTGGATCGACATGGGCGCGACGGCCATCATCACGCTGGCCGGCTCGCGTCTACTGTTGGTCGCAAACGAGTGGCAGCTGCTCGAGGAGCTTACACCTTTCCTGAAAGGTTTCACGCTTTTCTTCTGGGCTATCGGAACCTGGTGGATTCCGCTGCTGATCGCCCTCGGCATTTGGCGGCACGTCTTCGAGCGCGTGCCGCTGAGCTACACCCCAGAGTATTGGTCACTAGTATTCCCGCTTGGTATGTATACTGCAGCCACGTTCGTGCTCGCACAAGCCACAGGGGTGAGTTTTCTGAGCATCATACCGACGTTTTTCATTTACCTTGCGCTCATGGGGTGGGGTATCACTTTCGCTGGAATGATTTGGCAGCTCGTCGGTTCCCGTGCACGGAAACAAAACGCTCGCATGCCGAAAGGAAAAGATAGAGTATGAAGCGTGCTCCAGAACTTAGATACCTATCGGATCATCACCATCAAGGTCTGGTGCAGGCGCGGCGGCTTCGAAGAGCGGCCACAGGTGAAGAAAGGACTGCACCCAAGGAGACTGCCGAGGCCTTTCTCAAGTTCTGGCAAGAAGAAACTACCGCCCACTTCCGTGAGGAAGAAGAGGTGCTCTTACCGATCTTGGCGCGGTACGGAGGCGGCGCGGGGCGGGGGCCCGTGCCACAGATGCTTGCCCAGCACGCCCAGATTCGCGGCCTCGTGATGGAGCTTAGCGATGAGGTCAGGAACGGTGTAGTCAAGCTGGAGACGCTTGAAGGTCTGGGTGAATTGTTAGAAACTCACATCCGGCTTGAAGAGCGCGAGGTGTTTCCCCTGATCGAGAAGGTTCTTCCGGAGGAGGGGCTCGCGGAGGTAGCTTCCCGGCTTAAGGTCAAAGGGGCTGAGCCACGAGCCGAACCGTAGGTTCCGAAGGAAAGACTATCCTACGTGCCTTAGCCCAGGAACCGGGCGACAGCGAGGATGGCGACCACGACTGGGCCTAAGCCCGCGCCTACGTCAGCGTTCGTTGTTTTGTAGTTCGGGATGTATATCGAGCGAGTTGCGGTGTAAATGATTCCGTTCCCTTGCAAATTACCACTTTAAGAGTGAACGATGCTGGGATCGAACCAAGGATCTCTGCCGCCAAGCCGCATCAGCCACGATTACATACCTTGCTTTATAGTTCGATTACAAAGAGAAAAATGGTCATCTCTAAGGATACTCTTTTTCTTTGCCCATAGGTACGCCCGGCTGTCTATACCGGGCCGCATTCTGCACCCTTGCTCGTTTCCTGCTGTAGTCTTTGCAGTGCCTAAGTCTGAAGGCGGTAGGCGCCGACGAGGAGGAGTTTAGCCACCACGGAGGGCTTCCAACTTCTCTATACGCTCTTTGAGGTGTTGCTTACGGTTCTCGTATTCTTGGTGCTTTAGCCTCGCTCGCCGTTTCCAGTAATCATGGGAGCGTATCCACTGTTCAAAGTGGAAGAGCCCCTCATAGTGGACCCGAGCGCCTATACGAGTGACCCCCTCTGCCTCTCGCACGCCGCCGAACGCTCGACGATACTGTTCTACTTCTTCCGAGACCTCGATCTCCTGGTAAGTGTAGATATCGCCAAAGTAGTTCTTTCCTATAACCTCATCCGTACGTGGGGCAGAGTGATAGTCTTGGGCAAACTCATGGACCTCTGCTTGGCCGGGGACCTGCTCATGATGGTAGCGTTGAAGTAAGGCGCCGTAGTGCTCGCGGATATTCTGCTCCCATGCTTTAGCCTCGCTCGCTGCCTCGTTCATATGGGCTACTAACTTGGATTCATCAAGTGCCTCTAGCCCCTCGCGAAGCGCCGCAATGGCGTCCTCAACGGTTGCATGTTTGCCAAGGTGAGCTAGCACCCTTTGGCGGTGCGCACCGTTCTCACGGTGGTTCTCCACGAGCTGGTAGTACTCCCGCTCCCCTACGCGCTTCTTTCGGATGAACGACATAGTAGACATCCTCCCTTAGAGTGTGGTGACTAAATTAAAGATCGCCGGGCCGCCGAGGTCAAGGTTTAGTCACCACACTATGCTCGTTGTTGGTAGCCGCGGATATTCGACAAGGAATCGGCTGCCGTCCTACATCAAGGTCTCACTGTAAGGTTTAGAGACGACCTTAACTAGGTAGCGTGTGTCGTCTTTTGAGGCCGGAGTCCTATCGGTTGGTTGCAAAACAATCCCTAGCGTGTCGCCTCCCCACATCTACACTTTGAACGAGATAGAGAGAAGCGGATACCGTGTGACGGCCGGATGCATAGGTACTATCTTTGCCCTCCTCTTAATTACGCCCTTCGTGACGAACCCGAGCGGGGTACAGTCACTCCTAGGGCCGCTCGGCGGGTGGATACAGACAACCAACGCGTTAAACTCCAACGCATTCTTACCGACCGCAGGGCTGTATCTACTCTTCAGCCTACCCTACTTTTTCTTTGTGCCAGAGCGTCGAATTCATGCTCCACTACCAGTAAGTCTGCAAGCAACTTATCGGGGCGTCCTCTCAACGATACGCCATGCTCGCAGCTACGCTGGGATGGGAACATTCCTCCTAGCTACGGTTCTCTATACCAATGCGTCTAACACGGCTGTTGCAAACAGGTCTCTCTATGGTAGGGAGGTCTTCGGGATGGAGCAGGGTTAGAGCAGGAACCTATTGCTCTTCTCAACGGTGTTCGCCGCCGTAGGTGCTACAGGTTTTGGTTTCGTAACGGATCGCCTGGGTCCCAAGCGCACATTGGTTATGGTCCTAATCACCTGGCTGGGAGCTATCTTGTTGGCTGCTGTTGCCGTTGGGCCTTGGATGCTGCTCTTGGCTGGTGGGCCTATAGTGGGAACCGCGTTGGGGGCAACTTGGGTGGTTAGTCGGGTCATCTGGTGGCTTTGTCACCGGCAGAGAAGTTGGGCGAGTTCTTCGGGGTCTATGCTCCGGCCGGCAGGTTATCTGCGGTAACCGGTCCTCTCATCACAGCTATTCTCCTAACAGCTTTCGGCGGTTTGGGATCTACGGGGTACAGATTGGCGGTAGCCTTCCTGGCCCTGATCGTGGTCTTGGCGCTCATCCTTCTGCTACGGGTCCCGGATGTGCGAGCGGGTTATCGAAGAGTTCCCAAAAATAATCGGCTCGTAATGAGAGGATGGATGGTAAAAGAGCTTGAGCGGAGGGATGATCACTTGCCTACCAACATGGCGGTGTGATCTAGATCAATGATCTAGATCACACCCGGCCACCGGATTCTTTGACTCAGACGGGTGGTTCCTTCAAACTCCTCCTTAATGAGAATGATTGGCATTAAGCGCGGATGATCGGGGGAGGGTGTAGGCTGGGCGGGACGCTGTACTTTACCTTGGGGTTTCACCCGGAGGGTTTGGAATGCTCCGGTCGGATTTTCGGGAGGAGGGCGTATGCTGCGCCGAGCTAACTGGCATAACGTCACGAACCCGTGGACCATTGGCTTAGCTCTGGCGGCCTCGCTAGTGATCGCTGTCATCGTTTGGCAGGCGCTCACGGAAGGCGGAGCTCCGGACCCCACCACCCCCGACTTGAGCCCTACCGCAGCGGTCTTGAACAGCGGGATACTCGTCTTCCGCGAAGGATTGGAGGCTGTCCTCGTGCTGGCGGCGATTACCGCCGGGTTAGTGCGTAGCAGCAAATCCTACTGGCGGCCGGTAGCCACGGGTTCCGGGGTCGCTTTCCTAGCGACGGTGGTGACCTGGTTCGTAGTGGTGGCTATAATTTCCGCCGTAGACGCTCCGGCCCTCGACGTGCAGGCGGCGACCGGGCTTCTGGCCATCCTGGTACTCCTGGTGATAATGAACTGGTTCTTCCACAAGGTCTACTGGACAGGTTGGATCAGGCTCCACCACCGCAGGAGACAACAGGTACTCGAACACTCCGGCGAGGTGAAAAGCGCCACCTTCTTCGGGCTTGCGCTCCTCGGATTCTCGGCCGTCTACCGGGAAGGCTTCGAGATAGTGCTCTTCTTGCAGAGCCTCCGGCTCGAGGTCGGTTCCTTCCCGGTCCTCCAAGGAGCGGCCATAGGGCTCTTCCTGAGCTCTATCGTCGCCGTCCTGACCTTCGTCGCCCACCAGCGCATCCCCTACAAGAAGATGCTGATCGTCACCGGCGTCCTGCTCGGGGTTGTATTGGTTGTCATGGTCGGTGAGGAGGTCCAGGAAATGCAGCTCGCTGGGTGGCTCCCGACCACCGTGATCGGCGTGCCGTTTCCCGAGTGGCTTGGGGTATGGTTCGCGGTGTTCCCCAACGTCGAGGGTCTTGTGGCGCAAGCCCTCGCGGCCCTGTTCGTAGCTGGATCCTATCTTGTGGTCGAGCGCAACAAACGCTCGCATCGGCAGGCAAGCGAGACCAGCAACGCCTAGCGCCCGAAAGAGCGTTTCTGACTGAACCTATCCGCCCTTCGCCTTGACGGTTTCCTGGATTGCCGCGTTGTA
>DASQSI010000285.1:0-3943 GCA_035642415.1 Rubrobacteraceae bacterium | reverse complement strand
CCGGAAGTGTAGCATCCGCGGCTACCCGAGGGCGGTTTTCAAGTGTCCTCGGGTAGGCTGCTTTCTGGTATAATCCACCACCCAATGGAGGAGTGGCCGAGTGGTTGAAGGCGGCACCCTGCTAAGGTGTTATACCTCTTAACGGGGTATCGAGGGTTCGAATCCCTCCTCCTCCGCTCTCATTTTTCCCGTTTTGCAGGATAAACCCAGAGGTAAAGGAAAAGGTTGGAAGAAGTTCCAACCCTTTTGACACCAACTTTGACACCAACGCAACTCTAAGAGAGCGCAGCCTCCATGGCGACCGCCGTCTGTTCTCCCATGCCTGGCAGGACGTGCGAGTAGCGGTCCAGCGTCATTGCTACCGAGGCGTGGCCTAGCAGCTCTTGCACCAACTTGGGATGGTGGCCCCGAGAGAGTAGCAGTGTGGCGCAGGTGTGGCGTAGGTCATGGAACCTTATGTCCGGCAGCCCTGCCTCTTTGAGTAGCGGCTTGAACGAGCCCGTAGCAAAATTGCGGAAGTCCAGGGGCTTGCCGGTGGTTGTGGAGAAGACGAGGTTATTGTCTTCCCAGAGGCTTCCTGCCTTGAGCCGTTCGATATGCAGCAGGGAGCTCAACAATGAGTCATCAACCTCTCATGACGACAGCTCCCTATCGCAGAGCACCTCTCATGCAGTACGATGAATAAAGAAACTGCTTCTACAAACTGGGCTTCGGCTCTCAGAAATTGCAAGACTCCATGTGAATCACGTGTCTCTTCCTACCAAGATATCTAAAGAACCAGGGTATGTTGGTTCTGTCACTGTGCTTGGGAAGGGGAGAAAGCAGCGGAGCGTCACGCTGAACTACAAAGCCTGCCGGGCGATCAATAACTACCTTAGGATCCGTCCGGATGAAGACGATACCCATTTATTTCTGACTAAGTTTAAAAAGGGCATTGGGCCCAGAGGCATTGAAAAACTAGTTGAGAAGCACCTTAAGGAAGCTCGGATTACGAACGCTTCAGTGCATACGCTTCGCCATACGTTTGCCACACACCATTAAAAAGGGAACAAAGCTTGAGGTTGTCCGCTAAGCCTTAGGGCACGAGTCCTTAGAAACAACCAGTGTCTATATCCACTTAGCGCGGGAGATGATGGATAAAGAGCTGCAGGAGCATACACTCTAGCCACGTGTCAACTAGCTGAGATGAGATATGCAATGGAAAGGTTTCGAATACTGTTTTAGCTACCTCCACAGAGGGTAGTGTTTTGTAGCAACTTATAGCAAGTGAGAGGGAAAGGAGAGCTGATGACAGTAGGTACTGCGGAAGCCTGGGTCGATGAGTTCCGTCGCGCAAGCGATGAGGACCCCGAGATCCAAGCACACGGGAAGTACTATTCATGTTCATTTATGCTCAATATGGAGGAGCATACGTTTCAGGTGGTCATGCACGCGGGCAAGGTCGAGAACATTCTGGTAGATCCAGGACCTCTGGATGAGCGCTACCAGTTCGCGCTTCGCGCCAGCGCGGATACCTGGCGAAAGTTTGCAGAAGAAACACCACAACCGATGTATCACGGGATCTGGTCGGCTTCTTTCCAAAGGGACTTGAGCCTGGAAGGTGATCTTCTGGTATTGATGCAGAACCTGCGCTGCTTCACCCGGCAGTTCGAACTTCTCCGGGTGACCGGTGTGCCAGTTTAGGGGAAGAAAGGAGAAAAGAGGCATGGCTCAATTCTCACCGGTCACGGGCCGCTACGTGACCATCGACGTTATGGGCGATGAGTGCAAGGTCTTCTTCCTGGAGAATGGGTCCGGACAGCCACTCGTCTGCCAGCACACGGCCGGGTGCCACAACCACCAGTGGCGCGACCTCCTTGAGGACGAAGAGATCACCCGAGACTACCGCGTGATCGCTTACGATCTTGTTCGCCATGGCAAGTCAGATCCTCCGAAGAACAGAGAGTGGTGGAAAGAGGAGTACACGCTCACCGCCGACTATTACACCGCCTTTATCACCGCCTTCTGCGACGCTTTGGAGCTAGAAGATCCGATCTTCATGGGCTCCTCCTTCGGAGGGCAGGTCGCCCTGCAGCTCGCTCTGCGGCACCCGGAGCGCTTCAAGGCGGTCATCCCGGTCGAGGCGAATGATTACTCACCGGGCTTCTACCTGGACTGGTGGCACCATCCACACGCCAACGCCGCCCAGGTCTGTGCTACCGGTTGCTGGGACCTGATGGCTCCTCAATCACCTGACAAGGATCGCTGGGCGACGTGGTTCTACTACACCCAAGGCTCAGAGGCTTTTAAGGGAGACCTCTATTTCTACTCGGTAGACCACGACCTGCGCGGCAGACTCGGGGAGATAGATGGCGAGAGGTGCCCAGTGATCATACTCAACGGGGAGTACGACTACCTCACTACGCCTGAGGACGGCCAGCATACCGCCGAGCAGATAAAGGGTGCCGAGTTCATTGAGATGAAGGGTATTGGTCACTTCCCGATGAGTGAGAACTATCCAGTCTTCAAGGAGTATCTCCAGCAAGCCCTTCAGAGGATAGAGAGCCGGGTAGGAACTCACGCAGGAGCAGGGCAGCAGAGGGAAGAAGATAAGGGACTGTTGGACAAAGCCAAGGATAAAATTAGCTAACGGTAAACCCACAAGCTGGTAGGCAAAGAGGGTCGCAACGCATTCGTTTCGGCTCTCTTTGGCTTTTGACATCGGTGGTTGGATTCGCTGTATATCCCTGCCGAAGTCCTGCCTGAGGGCGAGCACCTCTTCACGGTCGTGAATCGTGTCGAATACTTCGAACTTTACGAAGACTTCCATTAACGTTCCTCCCTTTATACGGAAAACCCCTAAGCAGACCAAAGCCTAGAGCACGTTCATGAGAGAACGAGAGAACTCTAGCCATAGCTCCGATCCAACAGGCCTAAGGGGTGGTGGTAGAAAAGAAGCATACTTCGCAAGGTATTATACGGTAGGTAACGCTCTGGGCCCACGGGGCCCCCTATAGACAGCGGACCGGTGCGTTGGGTAAAAGAAAAAGGCCGGGCTGGCTGGTAATGTCAGAGGGGGAAATCGGTGCCAGCCCGATATATAAGCGCCGAGCTGGACTTCCGTGTAGGAGGGGGTGCCTGCCCGGTTAATGAACCAGACTATATCACTAACGAGTTACAAAATTGTTACGACGTCGTAACAATCCCCCATTGCCCCGGTCCGATAGGGCTAGGGGTTGGTGGTAGAAAAGAAAGCCCGAGGTCCCACATGGATGCCATGCAATAGGGAGTGGGACCTCGGCGATACAAGGGTGCGTGGGGAGAATGGAGACGTTAGGCAACAGTCCCGTCTGGGAAGAGGAGAACTGACCATCCTCCTCCACGCATCCCTTGTGGCCTAGAATCCTAGAGCATGTTTATAAGAAGGCGATGAGAGATATTCCCATAGCTCCAGGCTTTTCAACCGAACATATGTGTGGTAGGTATATAGCCTTAACCTGGTGCCCTACTCCTCCTTTCCCTTTCCCCACTATCACCTCTTAAGAGAGGGCACCAGGCTTCTTCTCCTAATAATAGCAGCGCCCCCCACCGCGCTCTCAAGCCACACCCGTCCTCTGAGGAGGCAGATTTTAGAAAGGTTTTGCTTATCCTCCGGTCAGGCGATCTATCAGCCCTCTGTCTTGCTGCTCTCCACCCACCAATCGCAGTTCGAGGAGAGGAACTTCATAGCGCTCTACACCCGCTATCGCGGCGCCACTAGCTTCTGCAGTCTCCGCTCGCAAACGGTTAGCTTCCTCTTCAGCAGCCTGCAAGGCCCGCTCGCTTTCCCAAAGGGAAATGCCGATCACCTCGCCCGCCTCACGCTCACCGAGAGCGATGAACCCGTTGTAGCCGTCCTGCTGCTGGATTCGCGGTATGATTCGCTCCCTGAGATGGCGCAAGCTCTCATCCATCTGCTCTGGGG
>DASQSI010000284.1:0-22270 GCA_035642415.1 Rubrobacteraceae bacterium | reverse complement strand
GCCCGGATGAGGCCAAGATTGCCTTCCTGGATGAGGTCGAGGAACGAGACCCCCCGGTTACGGTACTTCTTGGCGATCGAGACCACGAGTCGTAGGTTCGCCTCGACGAGCCTGTCTTTGGACCGCTTACAGCCTCGGGCGATGCCCTTGGCAAGCCGTATCTCATCGGCGTGCGTCAACAGCCTGACGCGCCCGATTTCTGCAAGATACATCCTTATGGAATCACCGGTGGCCACCGCGTGTGCTATCTGTACCGCGGGGGTCTCCGGCACCTGTGCTGCATCAGACGGCGAAGCGGTCCCGGTTGTCTCCGGAGCCGTTTCACCGGTTTCCACAATGCTTATTGCTTCTTCTTCGAGGGTAGCGTAGAACTCCTCAACCTCGGCTGCCGAGAGCTCTCCATCCTGCAACAGATCAGCGACGTCCTCGGTGCTTATGAATCCCTGGGTCCTGCCCCTGCTCAGAAGCTCGTCGGTCCGTTCTGTTAGCAGTGTGGTGTTCTCGGTTGACATCCGTCTCCTCTCGTAGCCCAGGGACGCGCGGCAGTAAGCCCTCGACGCGCCTGTTTACCAACGCTTTGTGAACTTTTGTGAAATAACCAGCCTAGGGTAACACACGGTTCGGGAAGCGTCATCGCGGATTTTAGTAATCTTGTTCACACTACCGGCGCCGGGATGACATCCGGTGATCACGTTATGGTTGGCGCGTTCACGGCTCCGCCCTTGCTACACTACAGGACGTGGTCTTCCTGGATCGCGCACGGTTGTCTCGTATCTTTGGAATGGAGCTGCCGCCGGAGGCGGACGGCGTTGAAGGGGTGACCCACGACTCGCGCCTCGTCGAGCCTGGATTTGCCTTTGTAGCGGTTCCCGGCTTTAAGCGTGACGGTGTTGAGTTTGTCCCAGAGGCATTACGCCGGGGGGCGACGCTCATCGTCGCTGAACGCGAGATTCCCGGGATGCCTGCAGGTACGCCCGCGGTTCTCGTCCCCGACGCCCGGAGGGCGCTTGCAGCGCTCGCGTGCGCGGTATTCGGAAACCCATCGCAGGACATAGCCGTCTACGGCATCACTGGCACCAACGGCAAGACCACGACCTCATATGTTTTGTACTCGATCCTCTCCACCGCCTACAGGCCTGAGAAGTGCGGCCTCATGACTACCGCCGAAACGATCTTCGGGGATGAGCGGCGTCCGGCCGTGCGCACGACGCCCGAGGCCGTTGAAGCGCAGGGCACCTTACGAAAGATGTTGGATACCGGGGTCGAACATGCCGTCATGGAGGTCTCCTCGCACGGGGTCGCCCTCAAGCGCATCGAAGGTACGCGCTTTGCGGGCGCACTCTTCACCAACCTCACCCGGGATCACCTCGACCTGCATGGCTCGATGGAGGAGTACTATGTGGCCAAGCGCGAACTTTTCCTTTGGGTTTCTCCGCCGGGCCCGAAGCTTGCCAACGCTGACGATGCTTACGGGCGACGATTGACCGTGGAGGTCCCGGGTGTAAAAACGTTCGGTGTTGCGGAGGATGCAGACTACCGCGTGGAAGACGTCCGATCTGTGTGCGGGGGAACCTCCTTTCTGCTTCGCCACCCGGACGGCGTCGTGAAGATCGAAAGCCCCCTGCTCGGCGGGTACAACGTCGAGAACGTTGCGGGGGCGGCGGCGCTCGCGCTGGCTTCGGGGGTGGGGGAGGAGGTGGTGGGTTATGCCGTACGAAAGATGGGGCAGGTGCCGGGCAGGTTCGAGCGAATCTCGGCACCTGAAGGGTTCGGCTTCGAGGTGATCGTAGACTACGCTCACACCGACGTCGAGCTCGAAGTCGTACTCAACGTCACCCGCAGAATAGTGGAGCAGGCGAAAGAAAATAGTGATTCCAGCCGCTCGGGCCGCATCATCTGCGTGTTCGGGGCGGCGGGAGATCGAGATAGGGCGAAGCGTCCTTTGATGGGCCAGGTGGCGGCGAAGCTTGCCGAGCTAAGCATAATAACCACCGACGATGCCTACACGGAGGATCCGGGGAAGATAGCCCGCGAAGTCGCGCTCGGGTCCGAGGGTGGTCCTGGACGGTACGAGGTCGTGCTCGATCGGCGGGCGGCTATAGAGCGAGCTTTGTGGGCGGCTGGACCCGGTGATGTGGTCGTTGTGGCGGGCAAGGGTCACGAGAGGGTACAGCACCTCCCGGAAGGTGATGTGCCCTTCCACGACGCGAGCGTCATCCGAGAGCTTTTGGAGATGAAGAACCTTGAAGGGACAGGTGAGTAACTTGCAAGACGGGGCCAAGAGCGAGGTGCTCCGGCGCTTGAAAAGCGTCGAGGGGCACGTCCGGGGCGTAGCGAAGATGGTCGAAGGCGGCGACGTCAGCTACGCCGACGTCGTTCAGCAGACGAATGCGATCTTCTCGGCGATCCGAAACATCAACACGGTTCTTCTGAAGGACTTCGTCGAGGAACGCGCCCAAAAGGAAGGAGCCTCCAAGGAGATGGTAAAAGACCTCATGAAGGCCATAGACCGCGTGGTGAAGTAGGATGGAACAAGGAGCGAACTGGCGATGAGACGCATCAACCCGCGTGCACACTCCCTTGTCCTGTTCGGAGGGGTGCTGCTGTTGTCGCTCCTGGGCGGTGTTGCAGGGGTGATTTCTTTTCTTCTGCTGCGCGCAGGGTACAGCCTCCTGGTGTGGGGGCTGTTGCCGTTCCTCAGCCTGCTTTTGATCGCCTTCGTCCTCGGCGCCGTCCTTTGGTGGGCCGCTGGCGGTACCCTGCTGGGTGTTAGACGGCCAGGCGCTTCTGGGGAGACACCGCGTAAGAGTTCGCCCCCTGAAGGGACGCATCATGGGGATGATGTATAGTCCGGGCCCCACAGATGGCAACGAGTGTCTCAGGAAGCAACAGATTTGCAGGTAAAAAGCCGAAAGGCAAGAGAGAACCGGCACCCTCGCCAGGCCGTTTTACTACAACCCGCTGCGTAATCGAGAAGGGTGCCGGACGGGTCTCTGGCTTTCGGTTCTTTTGATTTAGGTTGCACGTCCTTTGCGGCATGCCGTTTATCGCTAAAGAGCAGAGAAGAAAGCGAGGAGTAGAGGGTGGCGGTAACTACCAAGTAGGCGGTAGTTCAAGGGTAGAAGTCGAAGTAGGGAACGGGCACAAGCTCAGCCACTGGAAGCCCTCCGCAGTTGCGATCGAAGGGGGCCCCGAGCTGTCTACGGGAGATGTGTGATACATTTGGCGGTGTGCTCCTTCGTGAGAGCATACGAGCACGTCAACTCGGAACGCAGCTTCTCTGGCTAGCGTGTCAAACTGAAAGGCCAACCTTGAAAAGGGTTGGCCTTTCAGCTTGCTCCCAGGGATCGCCGATGAGCGCCGGGCCTCCTTCAGCTCGAAAGAAAGTCGAGGTAGTAGCACCATGCCCATGATGACCACCCACAACATCAGCATAGACTACGACGTTCATGGCAGCGGGCCGCCCTTGCTTTTGATCGGGGGCTTAGGCTTCGGACGCTGGTGCTGGTTCAAGCAGGTCCCCGCACTCTCGCACCACTTCCGCGTCATCACCTTCGACATCAGGGGCGAGCAGAACCTGGCACGCGGCGTAGCCGACCTGTCCGCCGAGGCGGTAGCGCTCCTCGAGCACCTCGCGGTACAGAAAGCCCATGTTTTGGGTACCTCTCTCGGAGGTTTCGTGGCCCAGGAGTTGGCGCTAGAGCAGCCGGAGTTGGTGGACCGGCTGGTCTTGGTCTGCACGAGCTACGGCGTCCGAGAACCCGAGCCCATGTCCCTCCAGGCACTTGGAAGGATGTTTGGGGCAGGATCGTTTAGTTCCGAGAGGGCGGTGCGCCGAGGACTCGAGACTGCCACCTCCGACGCCTACCGTACCGGGCACCCTGCGGAGTTTGAACAGGTTGTGCACTGGCGCCTTGCCGACTCGCCGTCCCTGTTCACCTATTATCAGCAGGCGATGGCCGGTGCCCGGTTCGACACCTCTCGCCACGTGGGCAACATTACCTCTCCGACGCTAGTGATCCATGGCAGGGACGACCGCTATGTGCCCGTCGCCAACGCTGTGGCCCTCGCCGAGGCCATCCCGGGTGCCAAGCTACGCGTCCTAGAGGACGCCGGCCACCTGGTCTTCATCGAGCGGGCTGAAGAGGTAAATAAAGAGATTATCCTCTTCCTTAAGCCCCGCAGACCCCGAAAGAGGCGGGAGCCTCAGAGGCCGCCAGCAAAGCGAAAGATGGAGAAGCTCAAGGAGGGGCTCCTGCACCCATCGCGAAACTCTGGCGGTGGTTGGGTGAGGAAACTGCTAGGCTGGCTCTACCACTAGCTCTGTGAGAAGAAGCTCAGGAGATTAGCAATGGCCATGGTCCTACCGTCGCAGAAGGCCCCGGCCCTTTCTTTCTAGGTTAACCTGTCGCTAATTACAGGTTCTGGAGAGGTTCTCCTTTCGCCTTGTCAGTTGGGCCATCAGCCCCCTATCTTCCTGTACTCCACTTGCCAATCGTACTTCGAGGATGAGAACTTCATAGCTAGGGGGATGGACCCTTGGTGTGGTGTTACTAACAGGTGGTCTCGTTGGACATGTTGTAGCGCTCCAATGAGTACCTATCGTTTATCGACCCGTTCCCCCTATATATCAGCCGCTTTGTCAATAGGGAGTCGGGTGTATCTCAAGAGCACGGTGGGTAAGAAGGCATCGCCTACCGAGGGGCGAGGGGGCCGGGCTTACTTCTTCTCTCCGCGTTTGCGGTTAGTAAGCCCGGCCCCTCTCTTTTGCCCGTGGGTGTTGAGCACCTCGTCAAGGCGCCTGGCGAAAGCCCCTGGGTGGCTACCGAACCCGCCCTACGATAGCTGTGGTAAAGCTTGCAACGCTACGCAGCGGATAACTTTCGGAAATTAACTTTCTCATACGCTATTTGCTGAAAAGCGGAGTTTGCTGGTCAAAAATTTGTTCGTCCCGCCTGTAGAGACGGGGTCTCTGAGGATTTCCGGGGATTGGGGGTGGCGGCCCGCAGTCGTAGCGTAGGCGTGTAGATAAGGCCGCGCTGGGTAAGGGCAGCCATTGCTTACCAAGAGGCGAGGGTCGGTGCAGCTAGTAGAAGCTTGCACCCACCCCTAGTGGTGTGCAGGGGCATCTCCGTTTCCTAGAGAAATGGCGGCCTGTTGAAAACTCGAGGCCGGGGCTTATATGCAACCTCAAATCGAGCTTCAAAGTCTCAAAATAGGCGTTATTGGAGATGAATCGAGGGCCAGAAGCAGACTACGGGAGTTTTGCAACAGACTCATCTTTTAGTTCGCTTGCCGATATAGGCGCGTCGTGGTCGTAGGTGGATCTTTAGAAAGCTTTAGATTCGTCTTTCCACCAAACGCCCACAAAAGCGCAACGGTGCCCAGTAACGCTCCACCCACGACTCCGATGCCCAGTGCTGCCCGAAATAGACCCTACTCGCGGCGATGCCCACCAAAACTACCAGAAAAACGGCGCGCAGGAACCAATTCCCTGCGAGGAAGTAGAGCGCCCCAAAAAGTATCGTGCCCCGGAGCATGCGCCCGCTCGGGTAAGGGTACGTGGGGGTGGCCGAGACGAGCAGCGCGAAGTCCTCCACTCGGGCGCTGCCCGCTGGAAGCGGGACCTATGGCAGGTAGTGCTTCATCGCAAGTTCTAGAACCTCCGTTACCACGAAGATCGTGAGAAGACGCCCAGCGAACATCTGACGGCCGCGCACAAACAGCACCGCGAGCAGCACAAGCAACGTTGTCCCCACAACCTCTACGCTGCCGAGAAGTGAGAAGACGCTCAGCGCTGCGTCCAGGAAATTCAAAGGGTAAGCACGGGTTGTCCACAGCACCCACGAGTCCACGATGTATAGCCAGCCCAGGGCCACCGCTACCGAGAACGCTACGAACGCAGCGCCGGCCATCAGGGTTCCCTTCCTCGTGCTCCTGTTCGGCACCCATAGAGAATAGCAGCACCTACAGCGGTTTTGATAATTATTGGACCGATAGACGATGGGAGGTGTCAATGGTCTTATGTACAAGGGCGGCGAGGAAAAAGTAACCTCTCCTAAGGGAACCTCACCGCTCATCCCCTTCTCAAAACAGAGGCGGCGGGAGGATGATGGTAAGGACTGCTACCTCTAGACACGTAATGGCATCGTAGCACAATGAAAAAGGCGGTGGTTAAACGGAGGAAAAACCGCTTAGCGACACCCACCGCCCGAAAGGTGGCGGGGAGAACGAAGTTGGCACTCATGGAGTTCTCCCCACCACATGCCCCTGGAGGGGGACCTATATCTTACCACAAGAAAGTGATGCTTGTTTCAAGCTTCACCAAGCAAAGATTACAATATCTCTGGCGTAAAACTCTCTGGCGTAAAACCTTTGTTAGACACCTTATATAGTGCTGTGAGTGCGGAAACCCTTTGACGCTGGGAAGGAGCGTTTACCCTTACGGTGTTCCACAACGCCGTGTTCATAGCCAAGCTTCCCTAATGGTAGCCGGGTCAACGCCTCTGTTCCGAGTGCGTGAGAGTTAGATATTGGGCATGATGGGCCCTGGTTGGGGCGGGGCGCCGCTCGTCGTAGGTCCCGCCGCCTCTGTTCTCGGGAGAGGAGGAGCAGTCGTGAAATTAAAGCCGGAAGCATTAGAGGAGCTAGCTCGCACTTTACAGGTGATGGTCGACGAAGCCGAGGCTATAGACTTTCGCATCTCCGACTTTTTGGGCGGTTACGTGGCGAGAGGGGAGCTTACCTTCAGCAGCGTCAACTTTGACGTTCAGATGGAGGTATTCGCGCCGGTGGAGGCGCTGGAGGGTATGGGAGAAGGGGAGGAATATCTACGCTAAGAGCGAGAGGGGGCGCCGCCGATGTTCCCTAACTGTATGATGTTGTGTCTATTGAAAGAGAGGAGAGAGTGTTTTGATTATCGAACTTCGGCGAGCGTTTTCGCCTGAGGACCTGGTAGAGGAGGAGTGCGGTATCTGCGGGTTACCGTTTCAGGTTCAGAGCGTCATGGCGGTCGCCCTCACGAACGAACGTGGGGAACTCAATGTTGAGACGAACGCATGTCCCGCTTGCGTTGAGTATCTTGGACGCCGTAACCCGGAGCGCTTCCCGACCATAGAGGAGTTTGAGGAGGATCTAAAGCTCTACCCCGAGCCCATATGGAGTTCTGCGGAAGAGATGGACCGCGCAGATGAAGACGCCTTCAGCAAAGGCTATCGTGAGAGCTTTATAAAAAGAACACAGAGATAGTAGATCACCTACCGAGGCCGGGGTCCTATTATTAGGGCTCCAGCCTTTCTCTATTGCCCATAGCCCCGGTCCGCTACTCCTATAAACCCCTCGTCGGCCGCCGCGGCTTCTACCGTATAATGCCTTGCGGAGTACGCTTCTTTTCTACCACCAACCCCTACCTTACCGGGCCGCACTTAAGGGATTATCTAGCACGTAGTACGTGCAGGTGTAAAATAGCTGCTAACAGGTAGCCTCGTTGGGGTCCCTTTGACGTCGTCACCCATTCTTCAACGAGACGCTATCTTTTATCGGCCCGTCCCCCTGCGTATGCCCAATCGTTGCTTTGTCACAAAGGGGGGACAGGTGTAGCTCAAGAGCGCGGTGGATAAGAAGGCATGACCTAGCACGAGGGCCGGGGTGTCTCTCTACACGTTGTACCTCGCTTTCGCCCGGCCCTCATCTTTCTGGTCGCTTTGTATACGTTGCATTGAAGGGATCAGCAAGGGCTACTCACGCAACATCTCCCGGCCCCGCTGGGTTATCTTGAAATACAAGGTGCCGCCGGGGTGGTTGCCAGAAGCAACGAGCCTATACCTCTCATCTTCTTCTATCGCCCTCTCATCTATGAGATGCTGCACGGCTTTGTTATAGCGCTCTGTACCAGGATGCAGACCGGCATGGTGTGCTACCTCCTCCGGCACTACCGTCTCCCCTAAACGGCGTTTAGCCTGGTGTTCAGTTACCACTTGCAGGAGCCGTTGTGCGTCACCCCCCACATCGTCCGCCACGCTCGCTTCCCCCTTCCCTATATCCGTCAGGTCCGTTCGAAAGTCTACACGCCGTCTACTCTCTCCAGCATAGCCTCCAAGATGCGGCGCCAGGGGACCCCTCAACCAATACCTAAGATCTAGGGTCGAGCATAACAAAGGCATTAACCTCAGCCTAGTTAACGTTGTATCTAACGAATGCCGGTGTAGATTGCAAAGGTCGGGGCGTGCTCCAGCCGGACTTGCGGAGGGGCAAGTTCCCAATGCAGAGCATGTCCCGACCTTTGGGTGGGGTATCTCGGTTCGGGGTACACTAAACTCCTCTCGGCGGCGTCGAGCCCCCCTCCGCGCCGCCGGGCACTTAGTAGAGGACTAATAGCCCCGCACCGCAGCCAGATGAGCGTGCATTGAGGCTATCGAATCCGCCAGCGCCTCCAACGCACCCCCATACTGCCTGGCTAGTGACGTCATGTATCGGCCTCAGAGCCACCGAGGGTCTCTAGAGCCCTGCGGTAGAGAGTAAGTTCGTTTGGAGCCTGGCTTACCATTCCCCACTGACTTATGATGAACTTCCCATTGAATTAGTCGGGTGGGGCTTTCCGTACTGAACACTCTGTTCGTACTTTGTAATTCTATGGCCTCTTTTACGATCTTCTAACGACCAATCAGGTTACTGCGGCTGGGCTTGTACAGGGCGGTATGTGGAAGACAAACGGGCTCTGCAAAAAGCCAAAATGCTTATAAATAAGTGAGATTTGCGGGCGTGCTAGTATGGGCTGGAATGTACAGGAGCCAAAGGGATGATGTATAGTCCGGGCCCTATGAGCGGTGAGCAGGAGACCGACATTGAGCATCTTGAGAAGCGGCTTGCAGAGCTTGAGACACTCGCGGAAGAGCTAGAGAGCGCTCCGGACTCGAGGGTTGTGGACGTCCTCGATCGGGCGGTGGCGCTTCTCGCGGAGGTCAACGCCGGCATCGAAGCCGGCCTCCTTAAGGCGGAAGGCGAGACACAAATGCTTGGTGTCCTTTTGGAGAAGGTAGACTTCGAACCGTTCGACGCGACTTTAGAAGACCTTAAACGTCCTTCGGATAGCTCGAGTGAGAGTTGATCGGTCTCTCGCCTCCCGCGTGCGGGAGGCAGCCCTCCTCGAAGGTGACTTCGTGCTCTCGAGCGGCAAGAATAGTCGTTTTTACATAGACAAGTACCTCTTTTCGACAAAGCCTGATCTTTTGCGGGATCTGGCCTATGAGATCTCTGCCAAGCTACCGGCGGATACCCAAAGACTCGCAGGGGTCGAGCTCGGAGCTGTACCTCTAGTTACGGCGGTGGCCCTTCACGGCGATCTCTCCTACGTCATAGTCCGCAAGGCTGCCAAAGAGTACGGAACCAGCAACAGGATCGAGGGACGCCCACTCGAGGTTGGAGAGAAGGTCGCCCTGATCGAGGACGTCGTCACCACGGGCGCCCAGGCGTTGCGGGCGGTGGAGATCCTCGAGGAGGCGGGGGCGAAGGTATTAGAGATCCTGGCCGTCCTCGATAGAAGAGAAGAGTGTTCCGCCTATCTCGGAGGTTACCCGTTCGGGGCGTTGCTCAGGATGCAAGACCTGGTGATAGGCGGCCAGGATTGAGCCATAGCTGACCCTTTGGTATAGTCACCAGCCGGGGGAGTCGGGAATGAAAGCGAGAAACGGGAGGAATTGAGCGGATGAATAAAACGGAGTTGATCCAGAAGATAGCCGACAAGGCCGATGGCTCTAAAAATGAGGCTCAGCGCTTTTTCGACGCGTTCCAGGATGTGGTGACCTCGGCGCTCAAGGATGACGACCAGGTCCAGATCACTGGCTTTGGCAAGTTCTATGTGCAAAAGCGCGACGCTCGCGAGGGCATTAACCCGCAGACGAAGCAGAAGATGACTATTGCTGCTTCCAGGGTGCCGAAGTTCACCGCTGGCAACTCCCTTAAAGACGCCATTAAGTAAGCTGAGAAGTAACCCTTCGAGGCCGCGGGAAAGATTTTCCCGCGGCTTTTCCACGCTCGCATTGCAGGAAGGCCTGTTGGAACGATCTTAGTGGACGCTTTCGTCTCCTCCGCCCGCCGCAAGGAGAGCGTAGTAGTAGTGGGGCTGGATCCGGACCCCCGTCACTTGCCGCCGGGGCTGCTGGAGCGTACGCTTACGGAGGTCGATGCCGTCCGCGAGTTTTGCCTCGGCATCCTCGAGGCGGTCTGGCCCGAAGCAGCCGCCGTCAAGCTGCAATCGGCGTATTTCGAGCGTCTAGGGCCTGCAGGGATGGAGGTATATGCGGAGCTGCTCGGAGCAGCCGGCGAGCTGGGACTCCCTACCATAGCGGATGTGAAGCGCGGAGATATAGGCCCTGTAACCGCAGCCTACGCCGAAGCTCACCTCTCAGTCTATGGCGCCACGAGCGTTACGGTTAATCCCTATATGGGCGTGGATGCGGTGGCCCCGTTTCTCGACGAAGCGCGGCGCTTAAACCAGGGCGGGGGCACCTTCATCCTCGTCGCAACCTCCAACCCCTCTGCGCAGGACCTTCAGAACTCCTCGACGCCACCGCTCTATGAAACGGCGGCAAGGCTCGTGGCGGAGCTGGGCAAAGCCGGGACGACGGGTTACCTGGATGCAGGGGCGGTCGTTGGCGCTACCCGGCCCGAGCTGGGACGACGGGTACGAAATATCCTCCCGCGTGCCCTGTTTCTGGTCCCGGGCTACGGAGCGCAGAAAGGTGATGCCTCGGGAGTCCGGGCGTTGCTCGATGCTGACGGGGCAGGCGTGCTGGTCAGTAGCAGCCGGGTCATCTTACGTGCTTTCGAGGAGCCGGCTGGAGGCGACTACAAGAGCGCTGCCCGGAACGCAGCTAGGAAGATGCGTGAGGACTTGACGTCAGCGGGGGTTCGCGCCTGAGGACCTGAAGCGCATCAGCCGGCAGTAAACTCGTATAACAGAGCGGCGATCGTGACTGCCACCGTCGCCATGGCGACCAACACCCCCAGGGCTTGCACCATAGTCTCCTTTTTCATGCTCTCCTCTTCTCTGTCTGTGGATGGCGCCTCTCTCACTCTCGGACGCGTCGCTTGGTCACGGGCACGAATAACCACTGCAGCGAGAAGGCGCTTCGCGGTTCGAGGGGCAAGCGCGGTACGCATAGCGTGCTCATTGTAGCGCTGGTGAGGGCCCTTGTCCTATCGAGCTTCAAGATCTCCGTCGCCATTCTTCTGCTGCTTTTCATCGACAAGCTGCCGTGGCCGAAAAGGGTGTGGAGGAGCTTGTTGCGAAAGGAGGATACAAGAAGGTCGTTTTCAAGGTACAAAACATCGCGAGTTAAGGTTTCGCGCCTTGTTGGTCAACGGCGAACCGCAAAATCTGCGTTTTGAATGCGCGGCAGGAAATGCCCGCAGGGCAAAGCAGTAAACTACTCCATCTCCGCGGCGCAAGTTCCTTGCACCAACAATCAATGAGACGGAGCCGTTAACCAATTGGTCACGGCAGCCCACACAACCACAAGATCAAGAGCCATTGGCAGCAGCTTTGTGGGTCCGAAGAATACCGCCATCAGAAAGAGTGACAGGATAGCTCCTCCCACAGCTAGCACCCTCCACCAGCCGAACGGAACCCAGATCCCGACTACTGCTAGAGCTGCCAGGAAAAACAGTCCTGCCGCGCTCACCGCCAGGAAGAAACCGGAGAGCGGGAACCCAGAAGACACCGTGACCTGGCCCAACGGCCCACTGTCGCCCTCGCTCCAGGGCCACGCCCACCGCAACAGACCGCCAAACGCCCCCTGAGCTTCTCTGTCCAGGGGAACGAGGTAAGAAGCCGCGAAGTGAGCCTGTAGCACCAGGAGCGTCGCGAACAACCACTTTGCCATTGGGTCACAACCTCCTGCTCTGGTCTCACGGTGGATCAGAAAATGGCCAGCTCCCCGGCCTCTTCTCAGACCGTTTCTAGAAGAAAATCCCCGGAGATTGGGCGAGTAAACATTCAGGAGAAGGGCTACTCATGCCGCAAGTCAACGGCCAGAAGCACTACCTCACCTGAACGGGAGACCGAGCCTTGGAGAGCGCTGGTCTCTGGCACATTCTCGTCTGTATAGTTTGTTTAGCGAGCCCAGCCGCCGCCCTCGCTATCGCCCGGGCCCGGCCAGGAGTCGTAGGATAAGCCCTCGGTTGGGAATGGCGACTCGGCTCGCGGCTCGAACACTAGCCACGAACCTTTGATGCCCGGGTCTCCTCCGTAGCTTCCCCTGCCAGGCACCACATTCACAAGACGATTTCCTTGTCGGGCGAAGGTCTCGAGCGTCTGGGCCACTTCCTCAGAGTGCGCAACAAAGACGACGCGGTGGCGCTCTGTGGTCTCCTCAACGGAGACCCGCGCTGCTTCCTCCTCCTGAGCTATAGCTTCGGCCAGGAGCCTCTCCCGCTCGGCCGCCTCGGCCCACAGCTTCTCCCTCTGGGCTGCAGCTTCTGCCTTGTGAGCCCTGTCTTGCTTGCGCCACTGCTCTACGTGTTCTTCGATCCGGTGCAGGATCCTCTCGATCGTGAGTGTGCGCCGGTAACCCATCCTTGCCTCCTTGGGTGACCGCTGCTTTTCGGTTCAACTATAACCGTAGAAGGCGTGATCGTCTTAATCAGGGTAGCTTATTTGCCTGCGCAAGGCCCGAGAGCTGGACTTGCTGACCTACTAGCTTCCCTAGCCCTCTGTAGGCACTTTTAGTCAACCTACTATTTCTCACTGGCCTTTTGAGCCAATTTGCTCAAGACGTCACGCCTGCTTTAGCGCGCAGTGTGACCTAAGATTAGCAAGCGTCAAACGCTACGCTGGTCATGGAGCTTCAAACCCGACCTATTTATAGGTCGTCTGGGACAGACTTCAGGAGCTAGATTGAAAGGGGTCGAAGGAGAATGGGACTCTTTCCGGTGAAGGTGCTGCTGGCGACCGATGGGTCCGAGGATGCTACCCTCGCTACCAAGGCCGCTACAGACATAGCAAAAGGGACTAACTCCGAGTTGCATGTCGTTCGTGCTTGGCACTCGGTGCCCTCTACCCGTTTAGAGTCCTATGTACGTACGCAGCTCAAGCAAGAAGCGCAGGAGTCGCTCACCGAGCAAGTGAGGCGTATAGAGGCCGATGGAGGGTACATCTCTCAGGTACACCTCAAGGAAGGATCAGCGGTTGAGGAGATCCTTGGCTTAGCTGAAGAGATCGGTGCAGGCCTTATTGTAATCGGCAGCCGAGGGCTTGGCCCCGTGAAACGCCTCGTCATGGGCAGCGTCTCGGAGGGGGTTGTGCACCACTCTTCGTACCCGGTACTCGTGATGCGTGGGGGCCAAGAAGCGTGGCCATTGAAAAGGCTCATTGTAGGCGACGACGGCTCGAAAGCAGCGGAGGGAGCAGGAGAACTTGCGGCGAGTATAGGCAAACTCTTCGGAGCACAAGGGTTGCTCGTGCGCGTTTACCCGCAGCTACCGGAGGTAGACCTCAAAGGGCGCAGGCTCAACGCGCGCATGACCGACGACGAGCTCAGGCGCGAGGAGAGCAAACTAGAGGAGCGAGCGAACGACATCGAGAAGAGCCTCGGCTCGCGGCCCAAGATTCGGGTAGCAGTTGGCGACGTCAGCGCAGAGTTACTCGAGGCCGCAGAGGAAGAAAATGTTCCCGAGAAGGTTCTTATAGCCGTCGGGAGCCGGGGCCTGGGCACGATCCAGAGGATGAGGCTCGGCAGCGTCTCGACAAAGGTCCTGTACGCCGCCAAAGGCCCCGTCCTGATCTACCCGCATCCCCAGAGTCGTTGAAGAACTACGCCGAGACGTCGGCGAACGATACGCTGGATCTCGTGCGTGGGATAACGGAGTTCAAAGCCTGTGCTGCCAGGATCGGGTGGGCCTATTAGAGAGAATGATAAAAGAGGATTGATGGGCCACAGTGACTTAGTCGGTGGGCTGCTTCACTCAGAGGCCTACCCGTGGCACCCGTCGGCGGTTGAGCTGGTCGAGACGCACGTTTCCTGGGTCTTCCTGGCTGGCGATCGGGTTGTGAAGGTTAAGAAGCCAGTTGCTTACGGCTTTGTCGACCACACGACGCTCACGAGGCGGCACCAATCCTGCGCCGATGAGGTCGAACTCAACCGTCGCCTGACAAACGGGGTCTACCTAGGCGTGGTGCCGATCGTGCACAACGACCGCGCTGGCTACCACGTTGCTGGGGAGGGAGCACCCGTCGAGTGGGCAACGTTGATGCGTCGGTTACCGGCGGAAAGGATGCTCGATGCTCTGCTAGCGTCGGGGGCACCCCCGTCGTGCCTCGGCGACCGGCTCGCCGATCGGTTGATCCCCTTCCACCGCGATATAGCGGCTCTCTGTGGGGGATCGGCGACCGAGACGGTCGCAGCGACAAGCGCGGTGGTCAAGGAGAACTTAGAGGAGCTCGAGCCCTTCGCCGGCCGGCCGCTTGGCGTGGTGCAGCTCGGGTTGGTCGCTGAAGCCCTACGTGGCTTCATAGCCGAGCGCGCAGACCTCCTTCGCGATCGAGTGGAGGTGGGTTGGATCCGCGAAGGACACGGCGATCTTAGGGCCGAGCACGTCTGCCTCGAACCAGATGGCGAACTCCAGATCTTCGACTGCGTCGAGTTCAGTAGAGCGTTACGTTGTGCCGACGTAGCTAGCGATCTCGCCTTCCTGCTGATGGACCTTAAGCGTCTTGGTGCGCCGGAGACGGCTGCCACCCTCGTCGCCCGCTACCGGGAGGCCGGGGTTGATCTGCCCGAGGCGTTGCTCCGCTTCTACCGAGCACACCGGGCGCTGGTCCGGGCCAAGGTCGACTCCCTCAGCCGCACTTCCTTCGCCGGTCAGGTCGAGCGGGACACCCTCGCCCTCGAAGCCGCCGGCTACCTCGAGCTGGCGACGGCTGCCGCCCTGAGCGTGCAGCCGTCGCTGATCGCCATGACCGGGTTGAGCGGTACCGGCAAATCGACCGTCGCCACAGCGTTGGCGCGGGCGCTCGATGCCGCGATCTTCGCTTCGGATGTCGTGCGCAAGGAACTGGAAGGGCAGGCCGGTCCCGCGCCGGCAGCCTGGAAGCAGGGCTTGTATGCACCCGAGCGAACCGAGGCGACCTACGAGCGATTGTGGGAGCTGGCCGCACAAACGCTTGCCGCCGGTCGCACAACCATCCTGGACGCAACCTTCCTTGACGAGCGGCGCCGGGAGAGGCTTGTGGCCGTGGCGCGGACGGCGGGGGTACCGCTCGTCCTTGTGGAGACGGTCTGTGGCGAGGAAACCGCCTTTGGCAGGATCCTCGCCCGCTCTAGGCGCGGTGACTCGCGTTCCGATGCGACCGTCGAGGTTTATCGACGCCAGCGCGCAGCGGTCCAGGCTTCGCCGCCAAGGGTGCCGCGCGGTGCTGTTCACGTCGTGGTGGATACCGACGCCGACCGCACGGCCTTCCTCGACCCTGTCCTTGCGGCTTTACACCGCGAGGACATCATCGCCCCGCAGGTTCCGGGTACATAGGAAGCTGGCCAGCCTGCGGGTTCCCATCCTGGCAAACACCACCGCGTGTCGTTCTTTGTGAATTAGAAGTACTCGATTAGGCTAGTGCGAAATCAATGGCCCAAAGCGCGGTACGGTAGTTGGGCTTCCTCACGGCTGGCTGTCTTCCCTGATCCCACGTGCTTTTGGTCAACCTTGACCAGGCAAATTAAGCTACCGTGCTCAAGCCAGAGCCACTTCCTCCTTATACACTGCAAGAAAAAGGAAGCCAAGGGAGAGGTAGGTGACTCATAGATGAGCGTTTTCCCGGCGAAGATCTTGCTAGCCATCGATGGCTCCGAAGACGCGGCTTTAGCTGCCAAAGCCGCGGTTGATCTAGCGGGCAAAACCGGTTCGGAGTTGCATGTTGTACACGCCAGGCTCATGCTCCCATGGACTGGCTACGCTTCCACCGAGACCCCGACATCCAGCAGCACAGTCGATGACGAAGAGGAAGCAAGGGAAAGGGTTATGCGGTGGCTGGATGATCAGGTGGAGCGGATCAACGCCGAAGGGGGCAACGTAGCACAAGCCTATCTCAGGCTTGGAAGGCCCGGCGAAGGAGCCATTACCGTAGCCGAGGAGATCGTTAGCCTAGCTGAGGAGATAGGCGCAGGCCTGATAGCGGTGGGGAGCCGGGGACTGGGCGGAATAAGAAGAGCCCTAATGGGGAGCGTTTCAGATTCGGTAGTCCGACATGCTCATTGTCCGGTTTTGGTTGTGCGCAGAGAAGAAAAGGGTGAAGCGGTGGGGAGCAGCCTCCCAATGAAGATCCTACTAGCAACAGATGGCTCTGAGCAGGGAACCTTGGCTGCCGAAGTTGCGGTGGAGATAGCTGTAAAGACTGGCTCTGAGCTGCACGTCGTTCATGTTCGCCCCAAAATACGACCCCATTTTCCTGGCTACTATTTGGGCCCGGAAATTGTGGAGGATGCGCAGCAAAAGGAACAGAGGATCCGTGAAAGGGAGGCGAAGACGCTGCTGGGTGCTCAGGTAGAGATAGCCGAAGCGGCCGGAATCAGCGGCGCACAAACTCATCTCAGGATAGGAAGGCCTGAAGTAGAGGTTACTACTCTAGCGGAGGAGATAAGAGCGGGCCTGATAGTGGTAGGCAGTCGAGGGCTTAGCGGCATGAGGCGAGCCCTCATGGGCAGCGTCTCCGGCTCGGTGGTCCGCCACGCCCATTGCCCTGTTCTGGTGGTGCGTAGAGAAGACGGTAGATAAGTTGTTGCTTGCTAACCGAGCTGAGAGAGGGGACATCGAAGAGATGAATCAGCCATGAACGCACGTTCGGGAGCCGTATCATTAAGTTAGTCAGATAAAGATTACGGAGCTCGGAGGAGCACACCACTATGTTGGACAAGGCGGTTATAAGGCTCGTACGAGCCTGTACATCGCGGGTGCGCCAGCAGCTCTTATCGTCTACAATGGCCTGTGAAGAGAGGCATTCGTGAGGTTCGTGGCAAACACTCGTCTAATATCTGCTGTTCCTCCTGAACAGCTACCCAGCATAATGGAGCGGTTTGCCGACTGGCGAGAGCAGTATAGGGAGCATATAGAGTCTTTTGAGTTCTATGCTGGCGGTGGTGGTGGTTTTATGGTTGTCGATGTGCCTAACGAAGTAGCACTCAACCAGATGATGTCTGAGTATCCGTTTATGGCGTATCTCGACGTAGACATTCACCCCATCATCGACGGAGACACCGGCCTCAACCAGTGGTGGCAAGTGATGCGGCAGATGCTGGGTAACTCGTCTTGAACTACGTGCTCTTGCCGCTGTAACCACCCGTACTGCAGATTGTGCTCCCAGCACTTTCTCATACGCTATCCGCCTAGCAACAGGCACGAGAAGAGCCGGGAGGTAAGAAATCCCTGGTCCCTGCTCTCACCAGGTTTCACTCAGAGTTGCCGCCGCAAGGGTTAGAGTAGATCTACATCTGCCAACCAGCAGAACCCGCTAGTCACGTAGCCCTTCAAACTGCGCTGGTTGGTTCCAAAAGGCACCCACGCCTTCAACCTCAAAACCATTACCGCTGCCCAGAGGGTGGACGTCGGTGATCTTGTTGACATTGATCGGATCTCACCAGAAGCCTTGCGCCACGCTAGATTACAGATCGGCCTTTATCGTAGACACCGTCGATAGCCTGGCTCAAGCTTCTCGGTCGACGACAAGCACGGCAGCGCCCTGGATCTCACCCGCTCGCAATGCGCTTAAGGCTTCGTTCGCCTCTTCAAGCGGGAAGGACACCACCTCGGTGTGAACCGGCACATTTGGTGCCAATGTTAGGAACTCCTCGCTGTCGCGGCGGGTCAGGTTGGCGACCGAGCGGACCATCCGCTCGCCCCAAAGGATCTCGTACGGGAAAGAGGGTATGTCGCTCATGTGAATGCCGGCGCACACGACCACCCCGCCCTTAGCGACGGCTCGCAGCGCCGCCGGGACCAAAGCCCCGACCGGGGCGAAGATGATGGCCGCGTCTAACTCCTCCGGAGGAGGCTGGGTCGAGTCCCCGGCCCAAGCAGCCCCCAACTCCAGTGCGAATTGCTGGGCCCGGGTATCGCCGGGGCTGGTGAAGGCAAAGACCTTACGTCCCTGATAGAGGGCGACCTGGGCGATTATGTGGGCGGCAGCACCAAAGCCGTAGAGGCCGAGTCGTTCGGCGCGGCCAGTCATGCGCAGGGAGCGGTAGCCGATCAGTCCTGCGCATAAGAGCGGCGCTGCTTGAAGGTCCGGATACCCCTCGGGAATCGGGACGCAGAAACGGTGGTTGGCCGCAGCGTATTCGGCGTAACCGCCGTCGATCTGGTAGCCGGTGAATCGCGCGTTGTCGCAGAGGTTCTCCCGATCCGTGAGGCAGTAATGGCAGGTGTTGTCGGTGGATCCGAGCCAGGGCACACCGACCCGATCCCCCGCTGCGAACCGGTCGACGAGGTTGCCGGAGCGGACCACGCTGCCTACTATCTGGTGACCGGGGATCAGCGGGAGCTTGGGGTTGGGGAGTTCCCCGTCTACCACGTGCAGATCAGTCCGGCACACCGCACAAGCATGGACTCGTAAGAGAACCTGTTCCGGCCCAGGCTCCGGAATTGCTACCTCGGCTAGCCGCAGAGGCGTGCTCGGTGCTTCCAAGATCATAGCCCGCACAGCCATCACCTCCGGACGAGATTTACCTTCGGTGCGACCGTCAACATCGTAACATGGCTTCCCAGAGCCTCTGAGCTTCTATCATCACCAGCCGATCCTTTCTGCTGGGTCACAAAACACTTATTCAAACACGTCTCCCTTGAACGTTACTTGTGATCGTCGTTCTCTATTGCGTTCATTTTGTTCTCCCATATTCATAAGCCAAGCTACTAACTCTCGCAACGGCTTTACTTCTCAAAACGCCTTTAGGTCCTTCTTACGCTCTTAGTAGTTATGTTTCGAAATAACGTAGGAAACCTTACATCTTTTGTCTCGTAACAGAGTTATAAGCGTTTAGAAAACTAGTGGGGGGTAGAAGAGCGTGCTGCTGTGAGCAACGCACAACTACTGGAGCAACGGCAAAGACAAAGATCGGGCACCTCATACTGGATAATCGCAGACTCTAAGCATAGTCAATTGAGAGCACTCACTCTCGACCTATCCTGTTGCGGCGAACAAGCACTAGCAACCTTTAGCTTCCAAGAGGAAGCCGAGTTGTTCATCCTACTGGGCCATATCAACAATAAAAGCTGGCAGGTCAGGGAAAGCAGCGTAGGAGAGATTATCTCCTTACTGATGGGTCCTCATGTAGATGTAGAACATGTTGCCCTAGACCCAGCGCCAGAAATGCTAGCCCAGAAGACAGGTGGGCTTGTAAGCCTAAACCGCGAACGCTTCGTGCAGCTTATCCTGAATAGAGGCAGGTAAAGGCAGGAAGGCGAAGGGGTAGACCCAGCAAGAGAAGTTGGCGTTGCCTCTTCTTAGTTTTTATAAACACTAGCCATCAAACTGGAGTTCTCGCCTAGAGGTCATCGCATAATCTCCCCTGTGCGAAGACCCTTGTCCGGTTCTACTTCTACAGCGGCTTGCATCGTTATTAACCCACGAGCACCTCGATATATGCTCTTCTCGGTGAGAAGAACTCCTTCTCAAAATACTAGTATGCCTATGATGTTGCGGTTCAAAAGCGCTGAAAACCGCTGTAAAGCCGTCGGGAAGGACTCAGCGGTTTTGTCTGCCCACAGCCTGACGAAGCTGTCAGCGAGCCGCACCCTTGTGCGACCCCCTTAGTAGGTTTTCTATATGAACCAGCGCTGGTACCGAGGCGGGTACTCGCTCACAACCTAAAGCCGGTCGCGTAAGCCTGCAAGCGCCTCAGCCCTAGACGAAAAGACACTCCAGGCTGTGTGAGGATTGCTTATGCCGTGCAGCTCCAAAGCAGCGGCTAGCTTAGTCGAGTACTCGAACGGAACCACCCGCCCGAGGTCGGTATCGAAGTTCTCGCCCAGTTCGGCGATCCACTGGTTCAGTGCATCCAACTGCGTCTGCACTGCTTCCGCTTTGGTCAAAAGGTCCCCATTCCTCTCGCTTACTAACACTATGCCTACGCCGATCTCAGACATGCAGGCACAAGCTCTCCTGGTAGCCCCTTGTGTTCCTCCAGCAGGTCCTGCACAAATCGCTCCCTGTTCACGCTAACTAAGCCGAGCATCGCTCTACTAAACAACACGGGTAGAGGGTCTAACGCCACCCCCTTCACGCTCGCGCAAGGTCCCATGAGTATCGAGACCAGTTCTCCTGCTGCCGTCTGCCTGCTTTGCCAGCCACGTTTGTGGTCATCTTCCAAAAGACTGAGGAAGGCTTCTGCTTCCTCCTTGAAACTGAAGACCGCAAGGAACCCACCGTCACTATCCGGGTCGAGGGTGAGCGCGTTCATTCGGTTGTTCTGATAGCTCATGATGATCCAAAGCGGCCTTCGCGTTAGGCTCCCGCCCTTGTTCTGGATCCGTCCTTTCTCCTCTTTTCGGATGCGCTTTGTCATCAGCACCACGTTTACTTCCCTCCGAAAAAGCTCCTGTCCTCTGTGTGTGGGCATCCTACCGAGAATCAATGAGCACGCAACCCGTGCTACAGCGGTGTCCAACGCCCCCGCCTTCTTCCGCGTTGCTTTTTATTAAGCGTGAAGATTGGCTGCTCCCCGCTGGCAGTAGTAGGGCGTCAAAGCCTTCCAGTGCCGCAGACGGGAAGCGCCGCGCCTAGCAGTACACCCCAAAGTGTTACTTTAGCCTTGCAGAAAGATTAAGGATTTTTGCTAAATATTCGAATTAGCGAACCGCAACATCTCGTGGATACCTAAGCGACAGGCCCTAAAGGCAACCGGTCCCCTAACTCTAATACGTACCTTAGTCACCTATGACTTATATAATTCGCAAACATTTTCTCCTGCCGCTTGATGAGCAGATTACCTGGCTTCACGCTCACCTTCACAACTGCCCTGAGGGCATGGTGGGCACAAGCGATCGATCCCTTCGATATCTTCCTCTTTGTTCTGTTCGCCCTCACGATGATCGGGGCCCTGCTCTTAATCGTCCCCTACCTGAGTAGCCTCGAAGAAGTGGGGCGAAGGGCCAACCCTCGCTGCTAACATCCGTCGAAGTAAGTGGAAGGAGAGGAGAGCCGTAGGAAGGTACTGTACCAAGAGCAGCACCCTCATACGGCCGTTTTCAACGATACGTTTGCGTTTTGAAGGCGTGGCAGGAAATAACCGCAGATCAAAGACACTGACAAGATATTTCCCTAACCGGCGCGTCTAGTTCGGTGGTTCTTATAACTTTTCACCAGGGTTCGAAGGGATGAGGGAAGCCAGAGTAATAGGCTTTCACAGCCTATTACTCATAGGTATAATGAGCCCTGTAGTGCCACACCTCGTCAGTTAGGTAGCCACAGAACACACCGCCTACTTCCTTCATCCCGGGCTCCTCCCTACGATAAAGAAAGCCTCCAGGGGTGAAGTAGTAAAGTTTGCCACCCTCAGAGAACTCTAGGTACGGGTCGAGGGTATCGTCTGGATAGTTCTTCGTATCGCTAAGGCGCTTAAGGATGGCTTCGGCGGTGCGATCCTCTTGCAACAAAATATCCTCCCTTCTTCGGCTGCTGGCTTTTTCTGCTATGAGGAGAGGCTATCCGCTTTTTCTGAGAGTAGCTTGAGAATTAACGAAGAATTTACGCTCGATTAACCTGGCCCCGCTGCGTGGCGGGCCTACAAACAGCAGGATGGCTATTCGCTCCTGGATTGTCTAAAACGAGCCTGCCCGGAAACAGTATCTAGCAACGTCAACAACCCAGGTACTCGGGGCGTAAAGCAGGCTTCTAGACTCGCCGTGCTGATTGGGACTATGCTGAAACCAGCTAAGAAGATTCCAAGGCTTTTAGAGTGGGTGGAATCTCCCTTATACTAGCTGCTGGCCTCATTCACCTGGTCGCAGCCCCAGACCACTATGAAGAAGCTACATACATCGGAGTGCTCTTCTCAGCTAACCTCCTTGGAGCACTCGCGGCAGCGATAGGGATCTACCGCAATGAGTTATGGGGGTGGTGGCTGGGAGCAGTAGTGGCTGGCGGTGCGTTGGTTCTGTTTGTAGTGAGCCGCCTAATAGGTCTGCCTGGATACGACGAGCACGTTGGATCGTGGCTTGGCGACTCTGTAGAAGACTCGCTAGGAATCCCTTCCCTCATCATAGAAGCCTTATTTGTTGTGCTCTTTGG
>DASQSI010000283.1:0-3294 GCA_035642415.1 Rubrobacteraceae bacterium | reverse complement strand
ATCGGTGCTGGATTGCCGATAAAAGCGCTGTTTTGTCTCCCTGTGTCCCTCGGTGTCGCCCCCTATCTTTGAGCGGTTCTGACTACGAATCAGAAGGTCGCAGGTTGAAGTCTCACCTCCGGTACACTCTCTTGTGCCGTTGTCTGCCCTTCGTTCAGCTGCTTAAGACCCAGGCTTTGTAATGTTTTGGGCCAGCTTGGGACTTGTTTTGGACCACCGACCGCTCCGACAACGACTCTTTCAACAGCCTGACCCCTTCTAGGCGATAGAGCGAATAGGAACAACGGCGGTCCCCTGACTTGAATGTTAGAGCTGCGTAATTCCGCCCGCTTTCAGAGGCCTGTTCTTTAAGCGACAATTACGAAATGAGATTCGACTGCGAGCGCTGCGTGCTTCGTCCCTGGGCTGCAGGCGACGAACCTTCACTCGTTCGACACGCTAACAACTACAAGATCTGGCAAAACTTACGAGACAGCTTCCCGCATCCTTATACGCTTGCGGATGCGAAGGAGTGGATTGCCTTCATCCAGCGGCAGGATCCGCAAACATTCTTCGCGATCGAGGTGCATGACGAAGCTGTCGGCGGGATCGGGCTAGAACGGAAGAGCGACATCGAACGCTGTTCGGCGGAGATCGGTTACTGGCTTGGTGAAGATGTGTGGGGGAAGGGAATTGCCACGGCTGCGGTACGTGCCCTAAGCAACTATGGGATTGAGGTGCTTGGCCTTTCTCGCATCTTTGCGGTTCCGTTTGCCCATAACCTAGCGTCGATACGGGTTTTAGAGAAAGCCGGTTATGTTCGCGAGGGGGTGATGCGCCGAAGCGCTATTAAGAAGGGCGTAATACTAGACTTGGTCCTCTACGCCTTAACTGACCAGGACCTGTAACTGGTATTCGTAACGTCTTGCCGCCCTCATTGTCAAGGCGATGCGCAATCGGACCGGAGCTATCCGCTCCTATAGGACGTGAAGAGGGCCGAGGATTCTACGCCCCGGCCCTCTTCACCGGGAAGTATCGCGGTTATCTACCCTCAGAGGCCCACTGCTGGAAGAGTTCGCCTATCCTCTCCAACGGAGCTACGGGCTGCACGTCCAGCTCGAAATTGGCATAAATTTCGGGGCCGAACAGCTCGAACAGCTCCTCGGGAGCATCAACGTCTACGATGTAGAAGCCTCCGCGCTCGCCGCACAACAGGCCACTATCTTGGACCTTGCCCGACTCCATTATCCGCTGTATGTGTGCCCCGAGAAACTCGCGCAGGCGCTTATCGTCGTCCAAGACAATCGTATCGCGAACCTTCATAGTGACGTGGAACCGCATCTTTGGCTACCTCCTTTCTTGCAGGCTCCCCGTAGCCTGCCTTTTAATGCTAACGAATGAAGCAAAACAGAAAGCAACCCCTGGCGCATGACCCAAATGAACTATTTTGGTGTTTAGGCCGAAAAAGTAGTGCGGGCCAGAGACTAAGATCTCTTTGCTTCCTAAGCTGCCGTATACGCTGCTGCCCCAAAGTGTTCATGGTCTAACTGTACTCAGCCTCCAGGAGTGGATTTTAAGGAGATTTGCCAAACACTGCGGATCTCCCAGGCAACGTTTTACCGGTACGCGAAAGCAGAGAGCAAGGAACACTCCTCTCTCTAAAGAACCCATGAACCTTCGTAACGGTCTTACGTAACAGCAGGGATGTTATGGGGGTTATGGGCTACATAAGACAAAACCCCACACAAGACCCGAGCTGTGTGTTGGGGCACTAGGTATCTGAGGATACAGAAAAACCATGGTCCCTTCCCGAAAATGCCGCACTTGGCGCGAGAAAGCGAGGAAAGACATGCAAGACACAACAGCTTGGTCAGCAGCACCGCAAGCATGGGAGTACTTCGATGAAGCGGTGTACGAGTACGCTCAGCAGTGTGCCTTAAGGGAGTTTACCCAAGGCGGGGATGTAGGCCCTGCTGGGGACATATTGTGGGCCCATAGGTACATGCCCGTCTTCTTTGAGGGCTTCGATTGGGATGTTTTCGATGACAGTGCTCTGGACGCACTAACCCTCGAGGAAGAGGCCAAACACCGCTTCGTAAAGGAGTTTCAAGAGGGCTGGAGCATAGCTCGCAGTGGACTCGACTAAATCACGCTCCAAGGTGTTGTTCTAAAGGAGTAGAGAATGACAAACACCACAGCAGCTTATGAGAAGAAGACCCACGCCGAAGAGGAACGCCATTGTTACTCTTGGCTAGAGGACTACCTCGAGCGGCTCGAGGGCAAAGAAGCTTTTAGAGCGTTTCAGGACAGTTCCTGCAGCACGCCTGAGTACTACGCCCTGGTGGCCTCGTTGGCAGCCTAGAGAGACACACCTTGAACGGCGCCGAACACGGGGAAGCGAGCGCTGGCACTAGTAAGAGGCCACCCAGATGCTGAGAGCGAGCTGGTTATTGTTTGTATTCCAGAATACAGAAGGTGCTCTGTGAAGATGGGAGGCTGTAGTTCCTAGGTGCCCGGGGGAAAGGGGCACGAGGAGGAGGAGTACTTGGCAGAAGGAGGGCGGGTGCCTTCTTAGCACCGCTCCACACAGTCGCTGAGCCAGAGGTGCTGGCCATCCTTCTTGATACAGAACAGTGTGAGTAATTTACTTCCGCTGTTGCAACAACTAAGCGACATTGGGTGCAAACATCTCAATAAGTACCTCCCGAAAGACTTTCTCGCCGGGTCTCCGTTGATGGCCGCTGGTCCCTTAGAGGCTAAAGGAGCGAATCAGAGAGCAGCAAACCGGCCAGCCGACGAGTCAGAAACCGACTAGCCGGAGACAAGGGCAGCTTCCTTCACCCTAGGCAGCCCATCGAATAAAGATGCACCTTGTGGATAACCTTGATCAAGCTCCTCGTAGCTCCGGTTCAGAGCCCCAGCGAGGCTCGGGATATGCACCTATCTGCATGACTATGCGGTCGCTTGTAGCAGAAATCCCAGATAGCTTATGAGAATGAAAGTTCTCAAAACCTATCGCCCTATCAGCGTTACAAGCGTTCTTAGAGACAGCGAGCCTTTTTACATTAGGTAGAGGCTAGTAGAGGCCCGCCGCCTAGGTGTTGGGCACCTAGGCTAATTATCGGGCTGCTATCACTGCAAAGCCATGCATCTATTGTTAAGGATAACTAAAAAATGTTTCATCTCCTCCACTGGGGGTTTACCGAGCCTTTGCGCTTAGGTAATGTATGTAATAAGAAAGAAAACTGAGCTTCTTGGGTAGAGGCGAAGAACTGTGTCCCTTGATTATGGGCACCTGGGACAGACGGAGCCAGT
>DASQSI010000282.1:0-8750 GCA_035642415.1 Rubrobacteraceae bacterium | reverse complement strand
GTGGAAGCGTAGCCCTCCCTTATAGGGGCCCAGAGCATTGCTAAACTCGATGCGGAAGCCGCGGTTGACGTGCACTTGGCCCTCGTCATCCTGCCAGGGTACCCTGAAGATGATCTGCCGGTCGGGTTCGCACAGCCTCTCGATCGTTCGCTTTTCCACGAATTCGGGGTGTCTTTCAAGCGCGGGGCCTAGAGAGTTTATGACCTCGCGTACCGCCTGATGGAACTCGGGCTCGCCGGGGTTTCTCTCGATTACCTCCTCACACATGTTCTCGAGTTGCGCATCTATGTCTGTCTTCGCGTTTACGTCAGTCATCTCACTTCTCCTGCTGGTAAGTCGGTTCGCGGGCATGACCATAATGCTGCATAGGGCGAACCCCGACATCCGGCCACCTGCCGCACCGGCGGGTAGGGTCTGGAAAGTAGCTCGTATCCTCAAAGCTCAAGCTATCACCCTTGCAGCGTCTAAGCCTTAGACGATTATATGCCCACGTTTGGCCCTGCCAAACGAACGCTATGCTTTAATCTGCTCCCATGCACAAGAGAGAGGTACGTTTGCCGTACGAATTCGCCCGCTACCTCAAGGTTCGCGCTGCCTACGGGGCCACTTGGTCGCCCGATGGCTGTCGCGTCGCCTTCTTGACGGACATTACCGGCGTCCCCCAGGCGTGGGAGGTCCCCATCGGGGGCGGCTGGCCGGAGCAGCTTACCTTTCACGACGAGAGGGTCTTGTGCGTTCGCTACTCCCCGAAAGAGAACAGGTTGATCTTCAGCATGGACGTCGGCGGCAACGAGCGATCCCAGCTCTTTTTGCTGGAGAACGGGGAGGAGCGAGACCTGACTCGGGCGTCGGATGCGACCCACTACTTCGGTGGCTTCGCCCCGGGCGGGGAGCGCATCGCCTATACCGCAACACGTCGCAACGGAACCGACTTCGACGTGTTCACGCAACACCTCTTCGGGGAGCCGGAGACGGCATGGGAGACCACTGGCTACCACACGATAGCTGACTGGGCACCGGATGGTTCGTTCCTCATCGTCTCCCGCCACTACTCGAACCTGAACACCGACCTCTATAAGCTTGACCTCATCAGCGGCGAGGCCACACTTCTCACCCCACATCAGGGGGATGCCCGCTTCACTGGGGCGCGAGTGACACCGGATGGCAAAAGCGTCTTTCTTGCGACGGACCGGAACGGGGACTTCGTGCGTCTGGGGCGGCTGGACCTCTCGACCCTGGAGATCGAATGCCTCACGCCTGACGACTGGGACGTCGAAGAGGTCGAACTCTCCGAAAACTGCCGCTGGCTGCTCGCGAGCCGCAATGTCGAGGGTTACTCGGACTTCATGCTCTTCAACGGCCGGGGCCGGCGGGTCCCTGGGCCCGAGATGCCGGAGGGCATACTCGGCGACTTTTCTTTCTCCCCAGACGGAAACAAGCTCGCCTTCACCTTGACCAGCCCGAATCGCAACCCCGACGTGTGGCTCGTAGACCTGCCCGACGGGGAGCCTTGCCGTCTCACCCGCTCCTCGACGGCCGGTATACCGCGGCGCGCCTTCCGGCGCCCTAAGATTGTCCGGTGCCCGTCGTTCGATGGGCTTGAGATCCCCGCCCTTTTCTATGAGCCCGATGAGGAGAATGCTCCGGTGGTCGTGAACGTCCACGGCGGTCCGGAGTCGCAGGCACGCCCCCTTTTCGCCCCCGTGACCCAGTACCTGTTGCACCGGGGCTACGCAGTCTTCGCCCCGAACGTGCGTGGCTCGACGGGCTACGGTAAGGCGTACACACACCTCGACGATGTGTATCTGCGCATGGACTCGGCGAAGGACCTTGCTCATGCGGCCCATTGGTTGCGCGAGCGGGGGCACGAGATGATCGCCGTGATGGGTGGCTCCTACGGGGGCTTCATGGTGCTCGCCGCTCTCACGGAGTACCCGGAGCTGTGGACCGCCGGGGTAGACATCGTTGGGATCGCCAACTTGGTTACCTTCCTCGAGAACACCGCCAGCTACCGCCGGGCCCTGCGCGAGCCGGAGTACGGCTCGTTGGAGCGCGATCGTGGGTTCTTGGAGTCCATAAGCCCGATCCACAAGGCCGAGAGGATAAGGGCCCCGCTCATGGTCATCCATGGGAGGAACGACCCACGGGTGCCGGTGGGGGAGGCAGAGCAGATCGTGGAGAAGGTGCGAAAGAATGGCGGCGCGGTCGAGTACCTCCTATATGAGGATGAGGGACACGGCCTAGCCAAGCTAAAGAATCGCCTCGACGCCTACCCGAAGATTACAGCCTTCCTGGATGAGCACCTCGTCCACCCCAGCCCCTGACCCGCCTCGTCCACTATTTCAATCTTCTAGAGACCATACCTGGCGTCAGTGGTCTACGCGTCCGGTATCGCCGACGTCAGAAATCCCCAAACTCGCATTGGACATCCTGGACGAACAGCACCTCCTACGCAGCTATTGGAAAGTTTGTTAAGCTAAACAGAGCTTCGCATCGCCTCTAATAGGGCGCGTCGTGTTCGTAGCCGGTATGGGGGTAATTTTTGGCAGTGAAGTCGCGAGACCTGGATGCTTCAACGGATGGTGCCGGAAAGAGGGGAGAGCCAAGACAGGACGCAAGGCACGATCAACGTGGGTGGATCTTGTGCGGGCTCTTGCTCTTATCGGGCTTTGTCGGGGCGGGGTTCATCTTGACCCTTGGTGGGGACCTGCCCAGAGAGCAGGACTCTTCCGGGACCGTTGCAGAAGAGCGTCCGCTCCTGCCCAAAGTGACATCAGGATTTGATGCGGAGATGTTGCAGGATCGACTAAAGGAGATAGCCGAAGGACACCAGGGCGTCTACGGGGTTGCGGTGCTGGAGCCCGCTTCCGGGACGAGGGTCTCGTTGCGAGGCGACGAAGAGTTCATGACGGCGAGCATCGGCAAACTACCGGTGCTCGCGACGCTCTACCGAGCTGAAGCGCGAGGGGAGCTAACCCTCGAAGAAGAGATATCCGTCCGCCCTACGGATATCCAGGATTACGGCAACGGTGAGAATTTGGCCTTCCCGACAGATTACTCCCTTAGCCTGCGCGAGTGCGCTTATAACCTCGTTAACCACAGCGACAATATCGCATGGGCGATGCTCAACCGCCGTCTCGGAGAGGACAAGATTAGGGCCGAGCTTGAGGGGATGGGTATCAAGAATTCCCGGTACTCTGACCATCTCTCCGGTTACTTCACTACCCCAGACGACGTGCTGCTCCTGCTTGAAAAGATCTCCGATCCTAAGTTCACCAGCGAAAAGCTCTCATCCGAGATGCTCGATGCTATGACGGAGACCGACTTCGAGGACCGTATCCCGGAGAAGCTCCCCAGCGATGTGCGCGTCGCCCACAAAACGGGCTCTTACGGTGACAACTTCGGGGACGCTGGCCTCGTGTTCTACAGGGATAGTCAAGGTGTCGAGAGGCACTACTACCTAGCCGTACTCGCCAGAGGCACCAGCGAGTACGAAGCTCGCGATGCTATCCAAGAGATGTCCCTCACGGTGTACGAGGCCCTCACAGGTATCAAGGGAGACCCCGCGTGGTCGCGCGGGAAGGCCGCTCGCGTCGAAAACATCGTCGATGAACCGTCGACTACCCAGCAGCCGGCCCCGGCGGAGAAGACCCAGAGGTACGAAGAGAGCACTAAGCCTGTGCTTGATGAGAGTCAGCCGTTACAGAAGAGCCGACAGAACGTTGTCCCCAACCAACCGTCGGCTGCCCAGCAGCCGACCCCGGCGGAGAAGACCCAGAGGTACGAAGAGAGCACTAAGCCTGTACTTGATGAGAGTCAGCCGTTACCTAAGGGTCAGCAGAGCGTTGCCCCCAACCCGGCATACCAACCCACCCCGCTCCTCAAGTCAGTCATATGGAAGCCCGTGGATCCTGAGGAGTTCACGCTCGTCTTCCCGGATGAGACCATCCATCAGGAAGAGGGGCCGGTGACGGAAGAAGAGTACTAGCTGCTACTTACTCCACAGCCCGCACGCCCTCGGTCTTCTTCTCGAACTCGTTCGCGAGGACGCTGGCGGCCCCTATGACCGGGCTTAGGGTGGGACCAAACGGCGGGGCATAGGCGAGGTCCAGATTGACGAGGTCAGGATAGGAGAGCTTGCCCCAGATAGCCGTCGCACAGATATCCACGTACTTGTCTACGTTCCCCCCGACGGCCTCCGCGCCCAGAAGGCGACCCGTCGTCCGATCGCCCGTGAGTTTGATCAACGTCGATTTGGCCCCTGGAAAGTAGCCGGCTTTGCTCTTGGATTCAATAGCGGCCGTCACGACCTCAAAGCCTGCCTCTTGGGCCTCTTCCTCTGATAGTCCTGTCTTTGCCACCCCAAGATCGAAGACCTTGAAGACGCCGGTGTTCAGAATCCCGGGGAACTCGAGTATAGCCTCGCCCCGGCTCGCGTTCGTGCCCGCGACGCGGCCCATCTGGTTCGCCGTGTCTCCCAAGGGTTCCCAGGCGGGCTCGTCCGACACCAAGTGTACCGACTCGACGCAGTCCCCGGCGGCCCACACCTCGTGCAGGCTCGTCTTGAGGTGCTTATCCACCCGGATCGCGCCAGAAGGCCCGATCTCCGCCCCCGCCTCCTCAGCGAGTGTTACCTCGGGTTTTGCGCCGACCGCGACGATCACAAGCTCCGCTTCTACCTCCTCCTCACCGAGACGCACGGCCCGAACGCGCCCTTGTTCGTCACCCACCAACGCCTCGATCTCTGCGCCGGTGAAGACGCTGACGCCTTTTTCCTCGAGGTGCTCCTCGATCTTTTCGGAAATCTCGGGGCTGTAAATGCCGCCGACTCGCTCCATGGCCTCGTAGAGGGATACGTCCATCCCGAGTTCGACGAGGTTCTCGGCCATCTCGAGCCCGACGTAACCGCCCCCGATGATGATCGCCTTTTTCGGCGACCGCTCCTTCACGAAGTCGAAGAGCTTGTCGGTGTCGGTCAGGAAGCGCACAGTAAAGACGCCCTCGAGATCTGTACCGTCGATGGGGGGGAGAATGGGTCTGGCGCCAGTGGCGATGATCAGACGGTTGTAGGAGTCTTCGAACTTCTCGCCGGTCTCGAGGTTCTCGACGATAAGCTTTTTGTGGTCCGGATCCATCTTCTCAACACGATGGCGGGTGAGGACCTCGATATCCTTTTCAGAGAACTCCTCGGGGGTACGGGCGACGAGAGCAGCGCGTTCCTCGACGACGCCAGAGATCAGATACGGAAGGCCGCACTCGCTGATGGAGATCTCCGGCTCCTCCTGGTAAATGGTTATCTCAAGGTCGGGGTTGACCCTCCGGGCCCTAGAAGCTGCCTTCGTTCCTGCGGCTACCCCTCCGATCACGACTAAACGCACCCTAATATCCTTTCCGCTGTAAAATTCCTCTTACTAAGTGTACCGGCAAACCCCTACGGAGGAAATCTCCTTTCACCGGGGCCGGGAAACTCAGCAAGAAGAGCCCCTGGAAACGTTTCCGGGGGCTCTGACGTTCGAGCGGGGCACGCTAGGCGGACCGGGCGGCCTGAAAACGGCGCTCTGCCTCCTCCCAGTTGACCACGTTCCACCAAGCGCTTACGTACTCCAGACGCGCGTTCTGGTACTTGAGGTAGTAGGAATGCTCCCACAGGTCGATCCCGATGACCGGCGTCCTGCCTTCCATGAGCGGAGAATCACCGTTAGGTGTACACTCGACGGTCAAGGAGCCGTCGGGAGCGGCGACGAGCCAGGTCCAGCCCGAGCCGAAGACCGATCCCGGGGCGGACATGGCCGACCACTGCTCCTGGAGAGCGTCAAAGGAGCCGAAGCTCGCGTCGACGGCGGACGCAAGATCACCGACGGGCTGGCCACCTCCCTCCGGGCTCATTATCTCCCAGAACATCGAGTGGTTTGAGTGCTGCCCACCGTTGTTCCTGATCGCCCTGCGGATCTCCTGGGGCACGGAGTTTAGGTCGGATATGAGCTCTTCGATGCTACTGTCGGCCAGATCCGGGTAATTCTCGAGCGTGCTGTTGAGGTTGTTGACGTAGGTGTTGTGGTGCTTATCATGGTGGATGCGCATCGTCTGTTCGTCTATGTGGGGCTCCAGTGCGTCATAGTCGTAGGGGAGCGGTGGAAGCTCGAAAGCCACGGTTTTCTCCTTTCTTTCGTTTACGAGGCGTTAGCGTACCCCAAAAGCTGTTCTTATTAACTTTCCCTCGAGCAGGGTCTCCTGCCTTCCTGCTTGCCCGAGATACCCAACGTCGAGGTAGGTTGCGCTACCTGTCCGCTGGCGAGGTGTTGCTAACCGCTGGCTGCCGATCGCTTTTTGAGCGCGGCGAGGACGAGGAGGCCTATGGAGCCTAAGATGGCGGCTGCGAGTTGTATCGTCCATATGATCTGTGGTAAGTGGGCGTCGAGGAGGAAGCCGGCGACTATCGGGCTTATTCCGTATCCTGCTCCGAAGCAGCAGCCGAAAAGGGCGAGGTACGTCCCACGCATGCCCGCGGGGGCAAGCTCGGCGGCAAGCGCCGCGCCCGCGACTTCGAGGATCATCTCGGCCAGCGTAAAAAAGCCGGCAAAGGCGACGAGGATGCCCAAAAAGGACCCCGTGACAAGCAATGTAGCCGACGAGGCCGCGAAGAGTGCTGCCCCGACGATAAGGGCTGCAACCTTGGAGTATCCGTCTAAAAGGTACGCCACCGGGAGTTGGAGCAACATCACCATGAGGCCGTTGCCAGCAAGAAAGAGCCCAACCTGAGCATCTGAGACACCGAGAACGTTCTTCGCGTAGATCGGCAGCGCCTGCCAGTCCTGTGTGAAAATGTAGTACAGCAGGTAGCCGACGGCGAGCAAGGCTATAAATGGCCCGTCCGAGAGCGCAGCTCGGGGCTCTCGAAGGGAGACCGCCGTGGGGATTCTTTTGACAGTCTTGGGCAGCGACTCGCGGACCAGGAGCGCTAAGGCGATGAGGACGACGAGCGTGAGCGCCGCGGTTCCAGCGAACATTGCTCGGTACGTGTCCATATAATCACCAGCGGAAGTAGCTACAAGGCCCGCCGTGGTCGGGCCCAAGGCCCAACCGATGTTTCCGCCGACACGCACGAGGCCGTAGGCGCGCGCCCGCAGGTGCTCGGGGGCGACATCGGCGATCATGGCGTTGCGGGCGGCGTCGAAAGGGGCCGATCCTATAAGGCCCGCCGCAATACACACGGTTAGGTACTCTCGGAAGTTTCCGACGAAGGAGAACGAAAGAAAGGTCGCAGCGCTACCCGAGAGGGCCGCGAGCATCACGGGTTTGCGGCCGTAGCGGTCGGCGAGAGGACCGAAGACGAAACCCGAGGCTACGCTTGCGATGGCTAGCGTAGCGAGGCCGACTCCCACGAGGGAGAGTGGTATGCCGACGAAGTTGTGGAAGTAGATCGTCGAGAACGGATAGTACAGACCCTGTGCGAACCGAAAGACAAGCATCGCTCCCACGAGCAGCCACACCCGCCGGTCAAGGTCCGGCGTCCACCAGCGCCGCTCCGGGAGAGGCTCCAACACCCCACAATGATAGCCGGTAATACGGAAGGAGAGGCGAGAGCTACCTATACGGCAAGCCTGGTCGATACTGCAAAGCACGCTGGTAAGATATTACTCCGGAAGGCGAAGAGCATAAGCGCTGTGCTTAGGCTTCGCGTCGAGGCCCTGCCGGGCAGGAGCCTCTGAGGATCCCCGGCATGTTTACAGAGGAGGATTTGGTTTGCCACCAACATTCACTGTGCATGACGAGATAGCGATCGAGTGCGATGCTAATGTCGCCCAAGGCACCGCTCATTGGTTTAGCACCCAAGGCTTATGGGCCTAGGTGGAGGTGCGTGGGCATGAAAAAGAGCCGAGTCTTTAGGCTCGGCTCCGTTGGCGTCAAGGACTTTCGGTGGTCCCTTGCGCTATTCGCTTCTTTACAGAGCCTGCTCTATCAAGCGCAGGTGACGGCACTTTTTGGATTTGCAGTCGCACCATGTTGTGCGGCAGTTCCAAAACCCGTACAGGCCTTGCCCGGATTTACAGGGCGGGAGAATGCCGGCACGGCCGTCGCTACTATCATAGCCACCATAACCAGTGCTACAGTCACCATCAAAAGCATCCTTCTCACTAGCTCTTCACCTCCTCCCCTATTTCCCAGACGAAAGTAAGGTTGCCTATATATCCATAATGGCATTAGTCATAAGTATCCGTCCCCCCTTATATGGATATAGCTTATGAGAATCGTAATTCTCAAAACTTATCCGCCTCCTGGCGTTACAAGCTTCGTGTGGGTTAACTCTCTAGACGCACACTTTTTACTGCCCCTGCAAAAGGCCCGCCCTTTGGTCTAAATGAGTGTGATCAGCACTCAGCAGGTAACGGGGCGGGCCTGAGACGCATCGTGTACACACTATGCCCCTACGAAAAGTACGTCAACCACATTTATACGGAATTTTTGCTCATACAGTAAACCGATGCGGTACCTCACACGTAAATAGGTTTTGCATGCAAAATCGGCGGGGTCTGATCAGACCCCGCCCCTATTTCAAGGAGGTCTCATTTGAGACGCATCAAGTTAGTCCTTGCGGCGCTTGCGGCTGTGGCGACGTTAGTGATGGTCAGCGCTTCCCCAGCCATGGCTCAGCCTGTTGGTTGCTTCTTCGATGCCAACGGGAATCTCGTTTGCCCCAACAACGGGTTCTTCCCCGACCAGTTCGTAACGTCGCCATTCGGAACTTTTGG
>DASQSI010000281.1:0-4594 GCA_035642415.1 Rubrobacteraceae bacterium | reverse complement strand
TGATGCCGGCAGGATGTCCCCAGATGTTGAGAAAGGCTTTGTTGCCCTGTATCAGGAGAAGACTGGAGCCAGTGAGCAGGACGCACAGAAGTGGATGGAGGAGCTCAAGAGCTCGCATCGCTACCTGGTAGATGTCTGGCCGCGAAGCTAGCATCTGTAACAGTAATTCTACAGTAGTTTTACAGTAGAGCGGCTAACCCTGGTGAACAGAGACAAACGCTAAAAGGCTTAAGTAAGCGGATTTCTGACATCAGCTAAGCCCGACGACCCTATCGAAAAAGACTCTTAATCTTCCAGTGCCTTTCCGAAAGGTCTTCGATAGAAGGGTCAAATATGTACCCTCATTCTCCATATAATGCGCTCCATGGGTCTTCGGCACAGGACCAGCAAGCTCCCCAGCTTCGCTGACAGGCTTTGGTTGTTGAAGATCTCGGTGGCGCTGGCGCTCCTGATCGAGTTTCTTCTCTCGCCAAAGCTGTGGGTAGCATCCCGTGTCTATCCGCTGACCCCGATCTTTGAGTGGCTGCCGACCGTTCCTCCCCTGATAGACAGACTCTGGCTTGTCCTCCTCCTTTTTCTCCTCCTAGCGATAGTCGTGACCCGGCGAGCGCGAGCGTACATCATCGCCTTCGTAGTCCTGGCCGGGCTGCTGAGCCTCTTCGACCAGTCTCGATGGCAACCCTGGTTCTACCAGTTCGTGTTCATGCTCGCGGCCCTGGTGCTGTATCCGTGGGGCGAGCAGGATCCACAGAAGCGTGAAGCGACACTGAATGTCTGCCGCCTAATCGTTGCGTGCACCTACTTCTGGAGCGGGCTTCAGAAGCTGAACGCAAGCTTCGTTGAGGACGTCTTCCCCTGGCTCGTCGGACCCCTTGTCACCTTGCTACCGGGATCTCTAGAGGAGCTGATCCGTTCATTGGGGATCGCGGTACCGTTCGTCGAGGTGAGTATTGGCGTCGGGCTACTGACGAGGTTCAGGAACGCGGCTGTCATCCTGGCCCTGGGCATGCACGTCTTTATCCTCTTGTGCATCGGACCATTTGGGCGCGCCTGGAACACGATCGTCTGGCCGTGGAACGTGGCGATGATAGCCTTCGTCGTTATCCTGTTCTGGCGGGACGAGGACTTCTCGACGAGGCGTGTCCTGATTCCCTTAACTTCCCTATTCCACGGTTTGGTCTTGCTCCTGTTTGGCATCATGCCCTTGTTTAGCTTCTTCGGTTTTTGGGATTCTTACCTCTCGGCGTCGCTGTACTCCGGCAACACCAAGGGCGCCACGATCTACGTCAGCGAGGCCCTGAAGAGCAGGCTGCCCGAGACGATCCGTGATCTGGCCCTGAAGAGTGGAGCCGGCGGCACCAACATCGTCAGCATCGCTGACTGGTCGTTCAAGGAATTGAACGTGTCGCCTTACCTAGAGAGCCGGGTATTCAAGAACGTCGCCAGGCACGTGTGCGCCTACACGGAGCAACCCGCCGAAGTGAAACTCGTGATCAGTGGGAAGCCAAATCCAATAGACGGGAGCGAAGAAGCGGAGGTCTACGACTGTTCTGGCTTGGAGACCGGCGAGCACGAGACTCTAAAGCCCGAGCAAGGTATCTAAATACTAGCTTTGGATATGCGCGGGCCCGCCTCGAGAAAATTTACCCTCCCAAAATAGTATAAAAGGGAAAGACTAATTCAATCCAGCGCATTGCTCGAAGGCGATCGTACCTGCGTCCAAAATAAGAGTATTGGTGTTGTGCCGAAGATCGTGTACACCAACTCACGCCAACAACGGCGAACGTAGGTAATGACTTAAAAGAGTAACCCCGCCTGTTTGCAGGGATATCTGTATAACCACGAACATCTGTGACAGTGCCAATTCGCCCTTACAAGGAGGGGGTCGCTGGTTCGAATCCAGCATCGCCCACTATAAAAATCGCTGGTGTGCTGGAAAAACGTGAACGCACGAAAAGGCTGGTATCGAATTCCGGCCGTTTTGCAGCAACCATCGATGAGCCCTCCAAGGAAGGCAACTCTGCATAAGTCAGCAGACGCCTAACCACTTTATCCACTCGGAGAGGTACTCTAAGTCGCTCTTCCTAAATATTTAGTTATGCCCACGTGTAACACGAGATTCGTCCACTCGCTTATCATTATTGATTGAAGTAATTCTCTACGGCAGCGTTGTAGAGTTTTCGCTGACGAGCCAAGGCCGCGCGGTAAACCTCGTGCCGTTCAAAATTCGGTTCGAAGGTCCCCCCTAGAGGTGCCCCGATGCTTTCTAGAGCTTCTATCTTCCCCATGGCCTCCAGAACGAGCAGGGCGGCTCCTCGACTGGATGCCTCCTCCACCGTCGAAGCGGTGATGCGTTTACCGAGGGCGTCAGACATGATCTGGGTCCACGTTCGCGAACCCAGAAGCCCCCCGCCGGTCGCGATTACCTGGCGCTCTCCAGGCAGAACAGAGTCGAGTATCTCGGCGGTGAGAGCAAACCTCAAGGCTACCGCCTCTAGGGCGGCTCGAAGTATCTGTAAGGGTTGGGTTGCCATTGAAAGCCCCGTTATGATTCCGTGGGCATGGTCGGCCCACCCTGGACCCCGCTCCCCAGCCAAAAGCGGAAGGAAGGTCAAGCCGTGAGAATCTGGCTCCATCTGGGAGACGGCTCTCTCTGCCTCTTTGGGGTCGGGGAGCTTTATGGTCTTCCGAAGCCAGGCGACCAAGTTACCTCCGTCGGAGAGGGCTCCGCCCATGACGAACCGCAGGCTGTCAGACCTGTAGCACCAGAGACCTGACGGAATTTCTACTGAGTTGGCCCTCCACAGAAGGCGCATAGCCCCACTGGTGCCGATCATGAGGGCCAGCTGATCGCGAGTGACGCAACCGCATCCGATATTTGAACAGGCCCCGTCCCCGGCTGCTGGGAACCACGGCACCTCCCTGAGGGAGGGCCAGCGCTTCGCCCACCCTCCCTGCAAACCCCGCGCTGGCTCGTCGGAGATCGGAGACAGTCGAGACTCCTTTATAGACAGTGCCTCCAATATCTCCGCGTCCCACCCCTTGTTGTTCTGGTCAAAGAGGCCAGTGGCGGAGGCCATCGAGGTGCTCACCCACGCTTGCCCAAAGAGCCTACGGTGAAGATACTCGCCAGGCGATATCCAGCGCTCCGTGCGGGAGTAGGCTTGCGGAGAGTTGCGATTGAGCCAGAGCAGCTTGGCGGGCAGGTAACTGGAGTGCAGGACGCAGCCGGTCCGGCGGTGGATAGCGGGTTCGTCGAGCCTTCCACGCAGATCCGCAGCGGCTTCGTCAGCCCTGCGGTCGGCCCAGGTAAGTATCGGGGTCGTGGGACGTCCCTCCTGGTCCACACCAAGAACGCTGTGCCAGAATGTGCTGGTGGCTACGGCAGCTATCCGATCGGCTTTGTCTCTTGCCAGCGAGAGCGTCCCGTCGATGGCGCGTGCAGCTAGGTCCATAAGCTCGTCCGCATCCATCTCGGCCCCACCGTCGGAGGTGACCTTGAAACTATAAAAGAGCTGGGCCTCGGTGTCGCTAACGTAATTTCCCATCCGGTCGTAGAGGGAGGCCCGCACCGAGGATGATCCCACATCTACCGTCAGGATCAGCTGGTCTTCCATACCCCGCTCTTGCTCGTACTCGCTAATGCCAAATCTCCATCTTGACCACGTTGCTGCCATAATAGCTCGCGTTCCAAGAGAGGAGCAGACGCTCCTTCACCGAGTGTTTCCCTTCCAAGGGGGTGGTCGTATCGTAAAGTTCGTGTCGAAGTCTCTCTTGAGCCACTATAGCCTGTTAGCGAAGGCCTTCCGCAATGGAACGAGTGCGCACCGCTTATGAAGCTCGAGATCGAGCTTGCTAGCGAGTGTTCCACGATGTCTTGTAGAAAGGATCTCGGCTTATAGGCAACTAATTAACCGCGTGTGCAAGTTTTCTGAAGCAAGGTGCACTCCTGACCTAACTACACCGTCGTGTTGTCTAAGGCATCATGGCTGCGGTATCCACCATACTCCTCGGATAGTATTAATAACCATAATAGGCTATGTACCTTCAATTCTCGCTATACATCACAACGTATAAGATGCAGCGTGCGGATAACCCTGATCAAGCTTCAACCTTGGAGAACACTTTCCATAAAGTTGGCGTCCGGTATTCGCCTATCTGGATGGTTATGCGGTAGGTTGCCACGAAAGTACGAGATAGCTTATGAGAAAATTTTCTCATAAGCTTGAGGAGAGTGTCAGGGCCTTTCTGCTCGAACTAAGCTCTGTAGGCAACCTTCGAACCACTACCCTTAGGGCCTACAACCGCGAAGAGATGAGCAACCTCCTCGAAAGACTTGGCTGAGGCCTGCTGGGAGCACGCAGGCCGTAGCCAGCTAGCCTTCCGCGCAAAGCCAGAGTGCAGGACAGCTTTTGAGATCTTTTATTCTCAAAACCTATCCGCATTATGGCGTTACAAGTCCTGCAGGGAACATAGCGCCGGGGCTAGCCTCGTCCAAGCACCAATATTGTTAGCTAGCCTATTGTGTTGTTATCTGCTCTGCTGTGCACCGGTCATCTCGCGCTCCTGCCTACTACTTGCGTGCCAGTGATAA
>DASQSI010000280.1:0-10074 GCA_035642415.1 Rubrobacteraceae bacterium | reverse complement strand
ATTATCGAATAGTCTCACACCTCTCTGCTCGCGCCGCCCTGGACGATCTCGAGCGCATCCGGGCCGACGGCGAGCAGGTGGCGCTGGTTATCGCGGACCAGTGGATGCCCGAAATGACCGGGATCGAGCTCCTCGGCCGGGCGCATGAGATCCATGGGGCGGCGCAGCGCGCGCTGCTGGTGGATTGGGGTGACCAGAGCGCTGCCCCAACGATCATTCAGGGCTGTGCATTCGGGCAAATCGAAAACTACCTGCACAAGCCCTGGTCTCCGCCCGAAGTCCACCTGTACCCGGCAGTTAGCGATTTCCTCGCGGCCTGGACCCGCGCGCATGGCCCCCATATGGAGCTTGTTCGGGTCATTGGCGACTATCCCTCCTCTCGCGTGCACGAGATCCGCGAGTTCCTGGAGCGAAACGGGATCCCTCACGGCTTTTATGTAGCCGAATCCGAGCAAGGCAAGCGGCTTCTCCGGCAGGCGGGGCTCGATAGCTCTCGTCTACCGGCCTTAATCCTGCTTGATGGCCACGTTCTCGTTGCTCCCTCCAACGCCGACATCTCGGACGCGCTGGGTGCTAGCAACCTAAAGGAGCGTACCGGTGATCTGGCCATCGTGGGGGCCGGCCCGGCGGGACTGGCCGCGGCGGTGTACGCTGCCTCGGAAGGCCTGAGCACGATAGTCGTCGAACGCGAGGCTATCGGGGGTCAGGCTGGGGCCAGTTCGCTCATCCGGAACTACCTGGGCTTCCCCGCCGGAATAAGCGGGGGCGAGCTGACCCAGCGGGCGTATGAGCAGGCCTGGCTCTTCGGGGCAAAGTTCGTGTTCGCGCGCGGAGTGTCCCACCTGCGCGCAAGCGGCTTGAATCGGATTCTGACGCTCTCGGACGGGACCGAGATCACGGTCCGCGCCGTCCTTGTCGCGTCCGGAGCGGCCTACCGCCGCTTAGAAATCCGGCAACTCGAGCGGTTCAAAGGAACGGGCGTGTTCTACACGGCCTTATCCTTCGACACACCGAGCGATGCTCGATTGATGAAGGACAAGACCGTATTGGTTGTCGGTGCGGGCAATTCGGCCGGGCAAGCAGTGGTCCATCTCTCGAAGAATGCGCGCAAGGTCATGCTGCTCGTACGCGGGGACTCCTTGGAGAAGAGTATGTCGGACTATCTAGTGCGCGATATCAGCCAGCGACCCAACGTCGAGATCCGGTTGCAGACGGAGGTAGTGGACGGAGATGGCGATACCGCGCTTCGGCGCGTCGTGCTGGTGGATCACGCGCGCAGGACGCGGGAAACGGTGCCAGCTGATGCCCTGTTCGTACTCATTGGCGCGCAGCCTCATACCGAGTGGCTTGGCGGTACGTTGCAGCGCGACCAGAAAGGCTTCATCATCACCGGTCGCGACCTCGACCGAGTCGGCGTGGGTTGGAGCCTCGAGCGCGAACCCCTAGCACTCGAGACGAGCATGCCGGGTGTTTTTGCCGTGGGAGACGTGCGTCAGGGCTCTGTCAAACGTGTCGCCTCGGCAGTGGGGGAGGGTGCCATCGCTGTGCGCTACGTCCACGAGTATCTGGCCGCGCCGGTTGACCTCGCAGGGGTGGGCTCCCGCGCTTCCGCTGACGTGGTCACTTGAGTCTCTCTGCACAGTGCAAGCCAGAGGGGCCTCGGAGGGTTGGGCATTGTGAGATTTCCATCGCGGCTGCGAGGGAGTGTCTTCGAGCCTTAGCATTCCATCTGCCTTCTTGGTAGCAGATCAGTATTTGCTGGGACAAGAGCAAGGCGAACTAATAAATAGGCAAAAGAGCAAACTTTTAGTTGACATAGCAAGTACTTGCTGTACACTTGCTATGTCAACTATATAACAGAATTGAGTAATGAAGAAGTGATGAAAGAAGAAAAAGTAGTAGAGACGCGGGACCGGGCGGTGGAGACAGTGCAGGATACTAGTCCCTTATTGGCCCCGTTGGGCTTTGCTTTCTGGAGGATTAAGAGCGCGTTCGAGCGGGAGACCGGCGTGAGTGCTGGCACTTGGTTCTCTCTGACGCTGCTCGCTCGCAAGGACGGGATGAGCCAGGGAGAGCTGAGCCAGAAGTTCGAGGTTGATCCCTCGCGCGTAACACGCTTGGCTACGAGACTCGAGAGAGAAGGCTTGCTCCGGAGAGAGCGCGATCTGGAAGACAACCGGGTGATACGGATATACCTGACAGAGAAGGGGCGAGACTTGGTCGAGGGCCTCTCCGATCGTCGTGAGAGGTTCGATCGGCGTATCAGCGCGGTGCTGAGCCCTGAAGAGCTCAAAGAATTGCGACGCATACTTGGAGTGCTAGCCGAAGCCATGAAAGACTAGGGGAGGCCAAATGGGCAAGGCCGGCTCGAATCACAAGACGGTGATCTTCGTGGGGCTTATGCTGGGCATGCTCGTTGCGGCGGTGAGCCAGACCATAGTCTCTCCGGCCATGCCGGTGATCGTGGCCGAGCTGGGTGGGATCGAGCACTACAGCTGGATCGCGACCTCGACGCTCTTGGTCTCGGCAGTGACCATCCCGATAGTTGGGAAGCTCTCCGATATGTATGGCCGGCGCGGGTTCTACATCGCCGGCCTCGTCATCTTCATGGCCGGCTCCATCCTTGCTGGGGCAGCTCAGGGATTCTGGTGGCTTGTTGCCGCCCGTGCTATCCAGGGTTTGGGGATGGGCACCATCATGCCGCTCTCCCAGACCATAATCGGCGACATCATAAGCCCCCGCGAACGCGGCAAGTACATGGGATATCTGGGTGGCGTCTTCGGTGTCGCTTCTATTGCTGGGCCGTTAGCCGGTGGTTGGATCACCGAGAACTTCTCCTGGCGGTGGCTCTTTTTTATCAATCTACCCGTTGGTGTGGCGGCACTCTTATTCATCGTTGCATTTTTCCATCTTCCCCACGTACCTAGGCGGCACTCTCTAGACTATGTGGGCTTCGTAACTTTAGGATTGGGCCTCTCCGCCGTGCTGCTCGCGACTTCCTGGGGGGGCACGCAGTATCCGTGGGGCTCGTGGCAGATCATCTCTCTATACATCGTGGGCGTGACGATCCTGACCGGATTCGTTATCAACGAGAATTACGTTAGGGAGCCGGTGCTGCCCTTGAAGCTCTGGAAGAATTCTATCTTCACCCTCTCGAACATCTCCAACATGGCCGTTGCGATGACTATGTTTGGCGCCATCTTCTTCATTCCCATATACGCCCAGGGGGTGATAGGCGTGAGCGTGACAAACTCGGGCGCCGTCCTTATCCCGCTCACTACCTCCATGATACTCGTCAGTATCCTCGTTGGGAGGCTTATCACCCGGACCGGACGCTACAAAGGATTCTTGCTTGCGGGGACGATCATGATGGGGCTAGGCTACTATCTGCTCACCCGGCTTGGATACGGCTCGACGCAGACCGACCTCACGGTGGCAATGGTGGTCACTGGCCTTGGCCTAGGGGGGGTGCTGCAAACGTACACTCTCGTTGTCCAGAACGCGATCTCACGCACAGACCTTGGCGTCGCCACGTCGATCACACAGCTCTCCCGCTCGCTTGGTGCGACGCTCGGCACGGCTATCTTCGGCACCATAATGGCTAGCAGGATGAAAAGTGAGATCCCCAAGTACCTGCCCTCTGAGGCCCTCAATGGTTCGCAGGCCGAACAGTTCTCTGGTGGAAGCGGAGTAGGAGCGGTGTTAGACCCGACCGCTCTTGCCCAGCTCCCGCCTGCTATTGCGATCGGCATCCGCGAGGGACTCGCTGCGGCTATGCACACGCTATTTGTTGCGGGCCTCCCCATCCTAGCCGTGGCCTTTCTAGCGACGCTGTTCATCAAAGAGTTGCCGCTTCGCAACGTGGCGTTTGCCGATGAGGACGCCGGCAAGGAGATGCTCAGAAGCGCGAACCAGAGCATGCCGGAAGGAGTCCATACCTCGATCTCCACTCCGAATGGTAGGGCCGACGATCCACTGCCTCAAAGGTCTTTGGACCCGCACATACAGGGCGCGAACGGGAATGCCGGCGAAGGGTCTACGGAGCACGCTGGTGCCGCCCCGAACCTCCCCCCGGCTACCAAGGATTACCAGGCATCTTTACAGCGGTATCCGGAGCTGCGGCTCTACGCAGGAGATTCTGAGCACGTTCTAAACATGACGAACTCGCTTGACAACATACCGTTAATGAAGCGGAGAGCAATCCAGCGTGAAATAGCCCTTATGGGGGCGGCTAGGGCAAGAAATGATCCTAGGGCTGTGCGAGAGTGGGAACAGAACATAGTAGACCTCGAGCGCTGTGTACGACCCGTCGACCTACCGCCCGGTCGCGAACGTTGGGTCTTATCTGGGATGCTAACTACAGAGGAGATGCACCTGCCTCTAGGAGAGCTGATAGGTAAAAATAGGGTACGCAGTAATCTGCTAGACCTGGTTAGAGGTCTAGCGCACCAACCTAAATGCCAATCTCCCCTTAATTAAGCCCAGGGGATTAGAAAAGGAGAATGCTATGACCGAGTTACCACACGTGGACTCCTTCGATCCCGAGGACAAAGATGGGATCGTCTCGCAACCGACTAGCAAGAACGGCGCCGAAACGAACGCGGCTCACGAGGAGGAGGCAAGCCTGAGGAAACCGGTGGAGTTGGACATAGCCGACCCGAACTTCATGGACGACGCCTACGACGTCTACGCTGACCTGCGGGCGAAGGGGCCGGTATCTCGTGTCCGCTTCGCTGGCATTGGCGAGGGGGAGGAGGCGTCGGACGACGGTAGTACGCAGGAGCGGCGCGACTTCTTCGGGCGGCGCGAGACCTTCTTTGTTTCGCACTACGACGAGGTAATCGCAACCCTTCTTGACGACCGATTCTCGGTTAATCCCCGCTCGGGGATGTCTCAGGAGCAGTTGGAGCAGCAGCCCCCGATGCCAGAGGAGTTCCGGCCGCTCGCTCGTAGCCTCCTCTTGCTCGACCCGCCCGACCATACGCGGCTGCGCAAGCTGGTCCAACCGAGCTTCACGGGACGAGGCATGGAAGCGTTGCGGGGGAGCATCCAGCAGATCGTGGACGATCTCTTGGACCAGGCCGAGCTCGACGCCGCCGATCGCGGCGAGGCGGCCCCCGATCGGCGAATGGACCTGATCGAGGCGTTTGCCTACCCGTTTCCGGTAACGGTCATCAGCGATATGCTCGGCATCCCGCGGGAGGACCGCGAGACGATCCGGGGGTGGACGGAGAACCTCCTCAGCGCCGATCGCCGCCGGGGTCAGGAGATGGATGAGGAGACCCGGGCAGGCCTGCGAGAATTCATCGACTACCTTAAGGACCTGTTCGAGCGTAAGCGCCGAGTCCCGACCGAGGACATGATCAGCCGTCTGGTCCACGCGGAGGAGGATGGCGATATGCTTGACGAGGAAGAGGTCCTCTCGACGGTCTTCCTCTTGTTCCTCGCTGGGCACGTGACCACGGTGAACCTGGTAGGTAATGGTGTCGTCGCCCTCCTAACCCACCCCGACCAGCTGGCGAAGCTCAAGGCGAACCCCGAGCTGCTGGCCAAGGGAGTAGTCGAGGAGACACTGCGTTACTGGGGGCCGGTCGACTTCATCGGACGGCGCATCGCAAAGGAAGATGTCGACGTGGGCGGCACGGTGATCCCAACCGGGGAGCAAGCCACGGTTAGCCTGGCCTCGGCCAACCGGGATCCCGAGCGGTTCGCAAACCCGGATGTCTTCGATATTACCCGGGCCGATGCCAACCGACACGTTGCCTTCGGCAAGGGTATCCACGTCTGCCTAGGAGCGCCGCTGGCGCGAGTTGAAGGGCAGGTCGCCTTCACCACGTTGTTCCGACGATTCCCGGAGCTGCGGTTGGCGGTTCCCGCCGATGAGGTGGGTTGGGGCGGCAGCTTCCTGCGCGGTTTCGCGCGCTTGCCGGTCCTGTTCTAAGCTGGCGACCAGGAGGAAAACGGCGAAGATCGGGTTAAAACACCGATCAGGGTGGCGTAAGAGAAGGGCTTCTGTTTACGTTCCCGGTAACGTTCCAAGATGTCTTATGGCAGTATCCATCGCTCAAGTCGCTTAAGATACTCCTTCTCTTATCGCGGTTTTCCTGCTCTAGTCCCCCTTGCGCTAGAGGATACACCGGAAGGTCCCATTACGATTAGCGTTGTTGGTCCTTTCGGGGGCGGTCTGGGCTGAGTGGTGTTTAGCCTTCTGCCTCAACGCGAGCGGTGCTAGAGCTTCCGCTAGCGGGTAGTGAACTCTTGGAGCTTGCCCTTGAGCGACTGCTTGACGATCCTCATCGCGTTCGGGTCGCCCTTGGCCAAAGCTTGGGCCATCTGCTTGGCTTGCTCGAAGCGGATGTGCGGTGGCAGCGGCGGCACCTCGGGGTCGGTTACGGCCTCATAGAGGACGGGGCGGTCCGCCGCCAAAGCTTCCTCCCAGGCGTCGGCTACCTGATCTGGCGAGTCCACGCGGATGCCCCTAAAGCCGCACATCTCCGCAAAACCGGCGTAGGGGAAGTCGGGGATGTTCTGCGAGGCCTCCAACTTGGGGTCGCCCGCCAGCACGCGCTGCTCCCAGGTCACCTGGTTTAGGTCCTGGTTATTCAAAACGAGGAAGATCAGACGCGGATCGCTCCAGCGTTGCCAGTACTTGGCAACGTCGATCAGCGCGTTGAAGCCGAACATCTGCATCGTCCCGTCGCCTAAGGCGGCGATTACAGGGCGATCAGGATGGGCGAACTTGGCTCCCAAAGCGTACGTAGCCCCCGGCCCCATCGTCGCCAGCGTCCCCGAGAGGGTTGCCATCATGCCCTCACGTAGCTTCAGGTGCCTGGCCCACCAGTTCGTCGCCGAGCCCGAGTCGCCGATGACGATGCAGCGCTCGGGTAGGCGCGGAGAAAGCTCGTGAAAGACCCTTTGAGGGTTCAAAGGCTGGGCGTCCTGCATCGCCCGATTCTCAAGTATCTGCCACCAGCGTGATACCTCGCCCTCGATCTTCTCTCGCCACGAGCGGTCCTCCTTGCGTCGTAGATGCGGGATGAGCGCTCGCAAGGTCTCTTTAGAATCGCCCACGAGGTTGACCTCCATCGGGTAGCGGATGCCGAGCATCTTGCCATCGATGTCTATCTGCACGCCTCTCGCCTGGCCCGGTTCTGGGAGCCACTCTGAGTAGGGGAACCCCGAGCCGACCATAAAGAGCGTGTCGCAGTTCTCCATCATCTCGGTGGTGGGTTTCGTCCCGAGCAAGCCAGCCGCGCCCGTGACGAACGGCAGGTCGTCAGGTAGAGCATCTCGACCGTTGAGCGCCTTGGCCACACCACAGCCGAGGATGTTAGCGATCTCCTTGACTTCCGCGGCGGCGTGTCTCGCCCCCGCGCCGATGAGCATCGCCACTTTCTCGCCTGCGTTAAGCACCTCGGCGGCGCGCCTGAGGTCATCCTCTTGCGGGCTCACGCGCGGAGGCTTAGGGAACCCCTCGCTGGAAAAGACCGCACCGTGCTGGCGTGGGGGATCTTGGTGCTCGGACTCCGCCACATCATCAGGCACGATTATGCAGGTAACGGAACGGCTCGCCTTAGCGATACGAATGGCGCGGTCGATCAGGTGTTGCGCCTGCTCCGGGGCCATGCAGTATTGTACGTACTCGCTCGCCGCGTCCTTATAGAGGCTAAGGAGATCTACCTCCTGCATGTAGCTGCTCCCGAGAGCCATGCGCACCTGCTGGCCCACGATCGCTACCACGGGCCGGTGGTCAAGCTTGGCGTCATACAGCCCATTTAAAAGATGAATGGCGCCAGGACCGGACGTGGCCATGCATACACCCACCTCATCGGTGAGCTTCGCGTGAGCGCACGCTGCGAAGGCCGCCAGTTCTTCATGGCTTGTCTGAATGAACTCGATGTTGTCATCTGCCTCGTGGAAGGCGCCAAGGAACCCGTTGATGCCATCGCCGGGATAACCGTAAATGCGCTTTACCCCCCACTCGCTGAGGCGCTCCAGCATAAACTGTGCCACGTTTTTTGCCACGAAATGTGCTCCTTCCCTAGTCCTGCTCCTTGAGCAGACCATTGTACTTAATCCATACTACCGCTTTGACAGGAGCTATAGGTAGGGTCCTTTTTCAACCTAACAGCCAGGTAGCCCAGGCATATGAGCTACTAGTCTGGCCATTAACTACGTAGGGGTGATGGGCCTTGTAGTGCTTGGAGAAAGGAGCAAAAACACAACCACAAGACAGTGTTAACCACCTGCCCGCCGCGTTAGGTCCATGGGCACCCTGCTCAATTATCGGGCACTACCACCAATGGGACGGCGCGTTTGAAGAACCGCAACATCTTCGGGTGTCTGACTAATGGCCTGTTAGGCGCAGGCTTTGTGACGACCCTTAGCAAAACGTCCCCCTTCGAAAAGTGCGATCATACGTCGGAAAATCAGAGGCATAAGCAGATAGAGCTGCGGAGCGAGGTTAGGGGGTTTCGGGTACGGGGCAGATACGCGACGGAGGTGGCGTATATGGCAAAGAGCAGCAAACAGGACCGGGCTGAAGGGCTACTATACAAGGTCGGGGGCCGGGTACTACGGGCAATTGGTTCCCTGACCGGCGACGAAAAGAAGAAGGTTAAGGGACGCTTGGGGAGGGACAAGGGCACCGTTAAGGGCAGAGAAGGGCGCCTAAAGGACCTTTTTAAGTAAAATAGCTGAGAGGGGCCTCGCAAGGGCAGGGGTGAACGGGTGGGGGACGCCCGGTTCCAAGCCTCGCGGGACGATAGGCGCCCTCAGGGAGAGAGCATAGAATAAGTGAAAGGGCAGCTTAAGACATGAGCGAGGTACATGAGCGTATAGAGCGGGAGATGTTCGAGATCCGGAGCCGCATGTCCTCGGACATGAAAGACCTGCGCGAGCACCTTGAGTCCCAGATTGTGACCCAGCAAGCCAAGCAAACTATTAGGCAGCGTCTCCGCCAGGCTGCGGAGCATGGCAAAGCAAACCTCACAGCTAAACAGTGGGACCCCGCCTACTCCGCGAAGCGCCCGCTCTCCCTGGTTCGCAAGATCTCGAACGGACGAGGGGAGTAGCAGAATAGCCCTTCGTGAGCCGCAGACACGACTTCGCCGTCCTGCCAAGGAGGTGGGTGTAGAACGTACGTTCGGATGACTACGGGGGCATCGTCGGTTGAGGGAAGGACTACAAGCGCATGGCTAGACCAGTGAGGTTCTCATCCAGGTGGCTCTTCACTAGTCGCTTCGTAGTCAGGAGAGTATGAATCTTGCAAAACACGCTCTTAGAGCGGTTATGCTTATCGGCCTGTCAAACGGTCCATCAGCCCTCTGTCTTGCTGTTCTTCTCCATCCGCCAATCCGTAGTCCGAGGATGGGAACTTCGTAGCTCTCTACGCCTGCTATCGCCGCGCCCGTAGCTTCTGTAGTCTCCGCCCGTAAACGGTTAGCTTCCTCTTCAGTAGCCTGCAGGGCCCGCTCGCTTTCCCAAAGGGAAATGCCGATCACCTAGCCCGCCTCGCGGTCACCAAGAGCGACGAAAAGCTCGGCTTTTAATCTCCTGTATTTTTAAACCCGAATCTCTCGCTATAGATGACGAAGCGCTTGGCTATTGCAGCATCTGTTTGCCCAAAGTTGCCCGAGGCATATCGATGCCGCCCATATTTCTCCTTTGGATTCTCTCGCACATGAGCGTGTAACCGCTGCTCATATACATCAGACCAGGCCAATCCAAAATGGTCATAAATGCCTTTTATAGTACCGACCGGGTCAGCGACAAGCTGGCCATAGTACACATCAAACACGGTATTAGGATAAGCATCACGCGTCGCCAGGTTAAGCGCAATGTCGTTTTCCAGAAGGCGAATATTTGCCTCTGCCATCCTCGGCAAATCGAGTCTCTCAGTTACACTACCATGCAACGAGCAGAATAGACTATTGAGGCTGTTGCACACTGTGACTGGGTTGCGGTGTGTCTGGATCAACAACGCATTTGGAATCGTCTGTAGCAGAGCAGCAAGGGCACCAGTGTGCGCGGGCGCCTTGAGGGTGAGGCGGCGCGTTGGGTCAACTGCTTGCA
>DASQSI010000279.1:0-2995 GCA_035642415.1 Rubrobacteraceae bacterium | reverse complement strand
GATATCGTAGGTCTGTCCCTGAGAGCGCATCGTGGGACAGTGAGCTGCCAGGTATCGTGCGGCTGCAACCAGCACGTGCGTACCAGCAACCGTACCGCGCAAGGAGGCGTGCTGAGAAAATGCCGCTTCGATGGCCTGTATGGTATGGAAGTTGCGGTCCTCGCGCAGAAGCAGGCTCCCTAGCAGAGCCAGCAGCCGGTCGGTGTCCCCGCCGCCGTAAAGGTAGTGGGCCACCAGCCCTCCCGCTGCGTCTACCCGCTGCCGTTCGTCTAGCAGCGCTGGAAGTTCTGCTAGCAGCTCCCCCGGCGCCGTTTCCGGGCCGTCTGGCTCAGGCAGGCGTGCGGGTGGGATGTTTAGGAAGCGGTCTAGGTGGACGCTCATCGCCGCGTCGAAAACCCCTCGCACCAACCCCTGAGAGGGAGTTCGGCGCAGCGCTTGGTACACAGCGTTGGCGAAGGTGAGGGTGTGCAGTGCGGTGTCCCAATCGCCAAACTCGTTCGTGGTGGGGAACCGAGCAATGCGTAGCGCCGCGGTGTACGCCACGGCTTGAGCCAGCTCTTCTTCGGTAGCGCCTTCCTGCAGCGCCTCGATCAGCGCGCTGGCGATGGCCCTCGGGTCTTCGCCCAGCAGCACAGAAGCCACCTCCTCGCGGCCCTCCCACTTTCCGTCTCCTCGGTGCCGGCCACTCTCCAGAGCGGAAGGTAGCTTCTCGAAGGCGTCCTCGAGGATCTCCACCAGGTCCACAGGGTTGCGCCAGGAGTTCGACTCCTCCATCCGGGTAGCCCCTGCGTACCCTCGAGACAGGCTAGCTAAGACCGGCTCGGCGCGCGACCATCCGGCAACATCTAGCGCTTCGAAGGCCTTGTTGGTGAAGTCGAGGACGTGCCCGACGTCCAGGTAGCGGTGGTCTGTGGCGGCGACAAAGAGCATATCGGCCATCTGCAGGTGGTTGGCTCCCGCGCGCACCGCAGAGACGATGCAGCGCTCGGCCCCTTCGGCGTCGCGCACCTCGACGAACCGACGGAACCACAGCTTGAGCGTTGTAAGGTCTGCCGTCCCTCTCGGGAGCGGACGGACAGCGAACCGCGGCGGCTCTCCGGCGCAGTCTCGCGAAACTGCCGAAAGCCCGTGGTAGAGGGCGCGTGGGCGGTCGTCGGGGGCGAGGTGGGGTAGGAGGTTCATCATGCAAGCGTGAATGGTCAGCCCCTGACCCCACCCCGCTCGTCGGTAGCGCGCGCCGAAGTCGAGACCGGCGCGGAACGGCTCGGCGGGATCTTCACCGCTGCCCAACAATCCGATCGTTGATTTGGCCAAAACCAGCGAGATGTTACGCTCGAGCCCATCTACCAGGCGCTGGCGCTGGTGGGCGAGTTGGTCTTCCCGCGCTGTGAGATCCACCCACACCTCGCCTTCGCGGATTTCCACCGGGAAGACGCGCGCCTCATCGGCGAACTGGTCAAAGGTCCCGCCGCTTTCCAGGTCGAAGCGGGCGTGGTGCCAGTGGCAGGTCAAGATGCCCTCTTGTACGGTTCCCCTGTGCAAAGGGAACCCCATGTGAGGACAGCGGTTGTCTACGGCGTATACCTTGCCGCCGTGGAAAAAGAGCGCGAGCGAACGACCAGCGAGGCGGACGGAGATGCGCCCGGCGGCGCGTACCTCGTCCAGCCGACCAACTCGCACAAAGTTGTCTGAGCGTGTCTTCAACCGGTAACTTCTTTCCCGCCTATAAGATCACTTTAGGAGATGGACCACGCTGGGTCCAGCTCCCTCTTTCGTCGTCGCCATCACCATGGCGGAACAGGCATAGCTAGCGGAGGCCAGCCAGCCCACCCCTGCTGTAGACTGGGCTACCAGTATATCTATGCAGGAGCCCAGGCTTCCCGGAAAGAGCCTCGGGGTCAAACGTCGTCCTCCGGTGCTACCTGGCAATGTCACATCTACGCCCCTTGGTGCGTCGTGTACTTTGTAGTAGTCCTGGTGTACGGGCGCAGACGTGGGGGCGTGGTGCGCCCGGAGGAGTAAGGAGTTTTATGACCGAGGCAGAGCCGGGCATGAATCCGCCGGATAAGGACCGGGTGTTCGATCAGCACCGCGACCTCCTGATGGCGGTCGCCTACCGTATTCTCGGCCAGGTGGCCGACGCGGAGGACGTGGTACAAGAGGCATGGATACGCTGGGCCAACGCGGATACCTCGGAGGTGGCCAATCCGCGAGCATTCCTCGTACGGGTGGCTACTCGCCTCTCGATCGACCGGCTGCGCCGCGTCAAGGTGCGTCGGGAGTCCTACGTGGGACCCTGGCTGCCCGAACCCTTACTGACCGGCGGCGACGTTGCCGAGCATGCCGCACTCTCTGAGTCGATCTCCATGGCCATGCTTGTAGTGCTGGAGACCCTCTCTCCTCTTGAGAGGGCCGTTTTCGTCCTCAGAGAGGCCTTCGCGATCCCCTATGCCGAGATCGCCGAGATGCTCGGTCGCAGCGAGCCGGCGGTGCGCCAGACCTCCCACCGGGCGCGCGAGCACGTGCGGGAGGGCCGCCCACGCTTCGACGCCGACCAAGAGGAGCGCCGTCGGGTGACAGAACGCTTCCTGGAGGCAGCCGCCGGAGGGGACCCCGATGCCCTCATGCAGGTTCTGGCGCCCGGCGTTACGCTCGTGGCGGACGGTGGTGGCCGTGCTCGGGCCCCGAGACGCCCTCTGCACGGGGCGGAGAAGGTGACGCGGTTTCTCGCGGCGATCTCCGCGCCGGAAAAGATGGCCCAGTTCCTGCAGTCCGTCTCTGCAGGACCGCTCCCCGATATGAACGTGCGCCTCGCCCAGGTCAATGGCGGCCCCGGAATAGTGGCCACCGCTGGCGAGATGCCGGTCACCACGATCGTGCTCGACGTGGCCGACGGCGTCGTTCAGACCATCTACATGGTTGCTAACCCCGAAAAGATGTCCGGCGTACGGGAGATCGAGTCGCTTTGACCCGCCCGGACGACGTACTTGTGCGG